>JAFWIM010000250.1 GCA_017514845.1 Lachnospiraceae bacterium | reverse complement strand
TCTCCACTGGCCAAGATCGAGAGCTTCGTGAACTGCACATGCCCGAAGTGCGGCGGCGCGGCAAAGCGCGAGACAGATACGATGCCGCAGTGGGCAGGATCCTCCTGGTACTTCCTGCGCTACATCGATCCGAAGAACGATAAAGCGCTCGCAGATCCGGAGAAACTGAAATACTGGCTGCCGGTCGACTGGTACAACGGCGGTATGGAGCACGTAACACGCCATCTGATCTACTCCAGATTCTGGCATCATTTCCTGTACGATATCGGTGTCGTTCCGACATTCGAGCCGTACGCGAAGCGCTCCGCCCAGGGACTCGTTCTCGGAGCAGACGGCACAAAGATGAGCAAGTCCGTCGGCAACGTTGTCGATCCTGTAGAGGTCGTCAATGAGTTCGGAGCTGACACACTGCGCACCTACGTCCTCTTCATGGGCGACTACGGCGCGTCTTCACCGTGGAGCGAGACATCGGTCCGCGGCTGCAAGCGTTTCCTTGACCGCATTGCCCGCCTTGCGGACAACCTGCAGGATGAGGACGTAAAGTCCCTCGAGTCCGGTCTCCACAAGACCATCAGAAAAGTCACGAACGATATCGAGGACATGAAATTCAACACCGGTATCGCTTCCATGATGGCACTGCTCAATGACTTTGAGGCGGCAGGCAAAGTCGGAAAGAATCAGTATCTCACATTTGTGAAGCTGCTCACACCGTTTGCTCCGCACCTCTGCGAGGAGATCTGGGAGTACCTCGGACAGGAAGGCTTCATCTCGCTTGCCCCGTGGCCGGAGTACGACGAGGCCAAGACCATCGACGCCACTGTGGAGATCTCCGTGCAGGTCAACGGCAAGCCGCGCGACGTCCTCTCAATTGCAGTGGACGCGGATGAGGAGACAGCAAAGGCAGCAGGCCTTGCGCTTCCGAAGATCGCCAAACTCACAGAAGGAAAGCGCATTGTCAAGGTCATCTACAGACCGGGCAAGATTCTGAACTTCGTAGCAAAATAATACAGCATATTGAAGGGGCTGCCGCATCGGACAGTGTCCCCGGCTACGTGCAGCAGTCATTTGCACATAATGTCTGCTGTATGCAGTGGGGACGCTCCTCAGTGCGACAGCCCTTCTTTCAGGTAATTATGGAAGTGGTCAATAATAAAGCCAGAGGCATCTTTCACATAGTGCTGGCGGCCTTCGGATTTGCAGCCATGTCGCTGTTCGTCAGGCTGTCAGGAGATCTGCCGACAGCGGAGAAAGCATTCTTTCGCAATCTCATAGCTGCTCTCGTCGCTATGTATCTGCTCAAAAGAAGCGGAGATAAGCTGCGCGTCAGGGAGGGCTGTCTTCCAATTCTGCTCAAAAGGAGCATTGCCGGAACTCTCGGGATATACGCAAACTTCTGGGCAATCAGTCACATGGCCATCGCGGATGCCAATATCCTGAATAAGCTGGCACCCTTTGCGGCCATCGTCATGTCGATCTTCATCATAGGCGAAAAGCCCAATCTCTTTGAGGTCGGAACTGTCATCACAGCCTTTATCGGCGCTGCCTTCATCGTAAAGCCCGGTGCAGGAATCGCCTCGCTGCCGGCTGTCATCGCCGTTCTCGGAGGCATTTCTGCCGGCACTGCCTACACCTATGTGAGAAAACTCGGACTCATGGGGGAGAAGAAGGCTGTCATCGTTCTGTTCTTCTCCGCATTTTCCTGCCTGGTGTCCGTCCCCGGCATGATCGCGGGATTCGTCCCCATGTCGGCAAAACAGCTTGCCTGCCTTCTCATGGCGGGTGTCATGGCCTCCGTCGGCCAGCTGAATGTCACGGCCGCTTACACATATGCTCCGGCCAGGGAAATCTCTGTGTTCGATTACTCCCAGGTCGTATTTGCGGCACTCCTCGGCTTCCTCATTTTTGGCGAGATGCCGGATATATGGAGCTTTGTCGGTTACCTGATCATCATCGGGACAGCCGTGATAAAATGGTATTATAATCTGCACGTCAAAGAGTGAGATTTTATCCCGCGGTCAGGCATGAGCGTCGGGGACATTCCTATTGGAGGTAAACACATGGCATTTGACGGAATCACGACCGCCGCGGTCGTCCACGAACTGAATACTAAACTCGCGGGAGGAGGCATCAGCCGCATCGTGCAGTCGGAAAAAGATGAGCTCGTGCTCACTGTGAAAAGCCGCAGGCAGACCTACCGCGTCCTCATGAGCGCATCAGCCTCGCTGCCTCTTCTGTACCTGATCCCTGTCAATAAACAGGCACCTCTGACAGCGCCCAATTTCTGCATGCTCCTTCGAAAGCATCTTCAGGGCGGACAGATCCTCCGGATCTACCAGCCGTCACTTGAGCGTGTGGTCATATTTGAGGTGTCCCACAGAGACGAGCTCGGTGATCTCATCACCAGAAATCTCATCATAGAACTGATGGGCAAATACAGTAATATTATCCTGACGGACAATAATAACAGGATCCTCGACAGTATAAAGCGCGTCCCGGCATCAATGAGTTCCGTCCGCGAAGTCCTTCCCGGCCGTGATTATTTCATCCCCGGCGCCGATGAAAAGAAAAATCCGCTCGAGGCGGACGATTCGACCTTCAAGGACCTCATCACGTCCTCTCCCCATGACGTCGTCAAGGCTCTCTATATGTCCTACACGGGTCTTTCGCCGATTGTCTCGGAAGAATTTGCCTACGAGGCAGGGATACTTCCCAGGAAGAAGGCGGCTGAACTCTCAGAGGATGAGGCATCTTCGCTTTTCAGGGTCTTCCACCGCCATATGGATGCCGTCAGGATGGGTCTCTTCGAGCCGCAGATCGTATTTGCAGACGGAATACCGAAGGATTTTGCCACATTTCCGCTGAATATCTATGCGGGATCACCGGAAAAAATCTTCTTCGAGGGCGAAGATCTCGGGTCAGTATCGAGCTTCGCGTCCGAGTCAGGTTTCTCATCTGTCGGCTTTGAGTCCCCCAGCGACATGCTGATCTCATATTACGGAGAGAGGGATGCCCAGGCCAGGATCCGTCAGAAGTCAGCGGACCTTCGCCACGTCGTGACGACAGCCCTCGAGCGGACGAACAAGAAATTCGCGCTGCAGGAGAAGCAGCTGCTGCAGACTGAAAAGAAGGATAAATACCGCATCTACGGCGAGATGCTGAACACCTACGGCTACAATGTCCCTGACGGTGCGAAGTCGATTGAAGTCATCAACTACTATACGAACGAACCGCTGACCATCCCGCTCGACCCGCAGCTGAACGCGCGCCAGAATTCACAGAAATATTTTGACCGCTACGCAAAACTGAAGCGGACCGCGGACGCGCTGGCGACCCAGATCGAGGAGACCCGGGCGGACCGGGAACAGCTCGAGTATTGTCTTGCCGCCATAGATATGGCCGAGACGGAGGCCGATCTCGTCGAGATTCGTAGAGAGCTCGGTGAATTCGGCTTCATGCAGAAGAGGAGCGCAGCAAAAGGCAAAGCCCGGGAAGCGAAGGCAAAGCCACTCGTCTTTATTTCCACGGACGGCTTCACCATGTATGTCGGCCGCAATAACTATCAGAACGAGGAGGTCACGTTCAAGATCGGGAGCGGGTCCGATTGGTGGTTCCACGCCAAGAAGATGCCCGGCAGCCATGTGATCGTCAAGACAGACGGACGCGAGCTGACCGACCGGACGTACGAGGAGGCAGGAGCCCTCGCGGCCTATTATTCCTCCGGCAGAAAAGCCCCGAAAGTCGAGATCGATTATACCGAGCGGCGCAACCTCCGGAAAAAGAACGGCGGCAAGCCGGGCTTTGTAACCTACCATACGAATTATTCGCTGATGGCAACGCCGGATATATCGTCCCTTCGGCGCATGTAGAAGCCATTTTCACATTGACGGGTGTATGCAAATGATGTAAAATACTTTGGATTATAAATCAAAGTTAAAAGGGTGCCCCATGGTTAAAAGTATGACAGGATTCGGCCATGCGGAAGCCGTCGGCGAAAAACGTAAGCTGACCGTTGAGATGAAATCGGTCAACAACCGATACCTCGACGTGAACATCCGCATGCCCAAGAAATTCAGCGCATTCGAAGCGCAGATACGAAATGTTCTGAAAGAATATGTATCGCGAGGTAAGGTGGATGTCTTTATCACTGAGGAGACATTTGCCGAGGGTGTCGGCGAGGTTGTTCTGAATACCGCGCTGGCAAAGCAGTATATGGACGCCTGCAATTCTATCAGCAGCGAGCTGGGAATTGAAGGGCAGGTCAAGATCACGGATATAGCCCGCTTCCCGGACGTCATCACGGTCAGAGAGCCGGAGACGGATGAGGAGGAGCTTTGGGCCGAGATAGAAGCGGTCGTCCGGGCGTGCGCAGAGAAATTCAACGCAGCCAGGGTCTCCGAAGGCGAAAGGCTCAGAGAAGACATGACCGCGAAACTACAGCAGATGAAGTCGAGCGTCGCCTACATCGAAGAACATGAGCCCCAGATCATGGCCGATTACAGGGCAAGGCTCATGAAGAAACTGTCCGATATCCTCGAAGACAGAACAATCGATGAGAGTCAACTGGCCACAGCTCTTATCGTCTACAGCGACA
Organism: Lachnospiraceae bacterium; assembly: GCA_017514845.1. GTDB lineage: Bacteria > Bacillota > Clostridia > Lachnospirales > Lachnospiraceae > Chordicoccus. The sequence continues at coordinate 42,887 of JAFWIM010000250.1, read as the reverse complement.
AAATCTGCACCGATGAGGAGACGGTCCGCCTGAAGAGCCATATCACACAGATGATCGATGAGCTCGGCAAGGACGAGAGTGTGGGCAGAAAGCTTGATTTCCTGGCACAGGAGATGAACAGGGAATCCAATACGATCCTCTCCAAGGCGGGAGACCTTGCAACGTCGAACGTCGGAATTGAACTGAAGACCGAAGTGGAAAAAATCCGCGAGCAAATACAGAACATTGAGTGACGGAGGCTGACTTGGCAGATAAAGGTTTACTGGTCGTCGTTTCCGGTTTTTCCGGAGCCGGCAAAGGCTCTATCATGAAAAGAATCCTGCAGAAATATGATAACTATGCCCTTTCCATATCCGCGACAACTCGCGACCCGAGACCGGGCGAAATGGATGGTCAGGATTACTTCTATAAGACGCAGAAGCAGTTCGAGAAGATGATCGACAAAGATGAACTGATCGAATACGCGTCATACCAGGGCAACTATTACGGAACACCGAAAGCATATGTGGAGAAACAGCTGAATTCCGGCAGGGATGTCATTCTAGAGATTGAAGTCCAGGGAGCGACAAAAGTCAAAGAGCTGCTGCCGGATACTGTTCTCATTTTCGTCACCCCGCCGAGCGCGGCCGAACTCCGCGACCGGCTGACTAAACGCGCAACGGAATCGGCGGATCAGATTCGCGGAAGACTGCGCCGTGCGGTCGTCGAAGCCGAATATATGCCCACTTACGATTACATTCTCGTCAACGATGACCTCGAGGCAGCCGTCACGGAGCTGGATGAGATCGTCAGGGCAGAACACAAAAAGAGCGAAAGAAACAGCGCTCCGATAACAAGAATGACCACAGAACTGAAGGAACTTTTGAAAGGAGACGAAACGTTATGATGATCCACCCGTCCTACAAAGAAATGATCACAGCAGTAAACTCTGAGGTCGAAGACGGAACAGTGCCGGTAGTTTCCAGCCGCTATTCAATCGTCATGGCCACCGCAAAGCGCGCGCGCCAGCTCATAGACGGAGACGAAGCCCTCGTCGAGTCCGGTGAGAAAGAAAAACCTCTCTCCGTAGCCGTCGAGGAAGTGTATAAAGGCGCCGTCAAGATCCTCCCTGAAGAAGAAAACGCATAATAAAAAGGGGTTGTCGCAGAGGTGACAGCCCATTTCTTTTGAAACCAGTGACATATGCACTATTACACAGGACCGTCTTCGTCGGTGAAATGCGATAAGCTCCCGCGCGAGCCGTCCTGTTCTCAGATTTATGAATCATACGAACACGAAAATATATATGGTGTCTCTCGGCTGTGACAAGAACCTTGTCGACTCTGAGGAGATGCTGGCAATTCTGGCTGACCACGGCTACGTCATCACAGATGACGAGACCGAGGCGGATTGTGCAGTCATCAACACGTGCTGCTTCATCGAAGATGCCAAGAAGGAGAGCATTGAGGAGATACTGGCTCTCGCGGATCTCAAGGAGACCGCGCGCCTCAAGGTCCTCGTCGTGACAGGCTGCATGGCCCAGCGCTACAAGGAGGAGATTCTGAGGGAGATCCCCGAGGTCGACGCGATCGTCGGGACTACCGGCAAGCTGGGAATCGCCCGCGCTGTCGACGATGCCCTGAGCGGCAGGCAGACAATGCTGCTCCGTGATCCCAGCGATGACGAATACGATACCTCTTTCGTCTCCGAAAAGCCGAATACGGAAGATATCCCGCTCCCGGATCGCCTGATTTCCACAGGCGGACACTATGCCTATCTGAAGATTGCCGAGGGCTGCGACAAGAACTGCACCTACTGCATCATTCCGAAGATCCGCGGTCATTACAGGAGCTTTCCGATGGAAAAGCTTGTGGCCAAGGCGCGAAAACTTGCCTCCGAGGGCGTGACGGAGCTCATTCTCGTCGCGCAGGAGACGACGATCTACGGTCTGGATCTGTACGGACAAAAGTCGCTGCATCTGCTCCTTAAAGAACTCTGCAGGATTGATGGTCTCCACTGGATCCGTGTCCTGTACGCCTATCCGGAGGAGATTTACCCGGAGCTGATCGACACATTTGCAAATGAAAGCAAGATCTGCCACTACCTCGATCTGCCAATTCAGCACGCGTCCGACACGGTCCTTCGGCGAATGAACCGCAGGACGAGCGAGGCGGATCTCCGGAGTCTCGTCACGAAGCTCAGAAAACGAATCCCGGATATTTTTCTTCGCACGACACTGATCTCCGGATTCCCCGGTGAGACCGAGGAGGACCACGAGATCCTCTGTTCCTTCGTGGAGGAGATGCGGTTCGACAGGCTCGGCGTTTTCACCTACTCGAAAGAGGAGAACACGCCGGCAGCCAGAATGAAACAGCAGATTCCGAAGCGCCTGAAGAATAAACGCAGGAACGAGATCATGCGGATCCAGCAGAAGATATCCAGAGCCCGCGGAAAAGGCCGCATCGGGCAGACAATCGAGTGTGTGATCGAAGGAGAACTGCCGGATGAGGGGATTTATGAAGCCCGCACCTACGGTGATGCTCCGGGCGTCGACGGGCTTGTCTTCATCCCGACGACGTACCCGCATATGAGCGGGGATTTCGTGAAGGTAAGAATCACCGGAGCTTCCGAGTACGACCTGACCGGAGAGGAAGTCCCCGAGGAAATCTATTAAAGGAAAGCTGATTTTAGAAAGGAGTCTTTTTATGAATCTGCCGAACAAACTCACATGTCTTCGCATGGTGCTCATTATCCCGTTCGTCATCTTTATGCTGGCAGGTGCCGGCGAGGGTATGTACAAATGGATTGCGCTCGCCATCTTCATTATCGCGTCCCTGACGGATATGCTCGACGGTCAAATCGCCAGAAAATATAATCTGATCACCGATTTCGGCAAGTTCATGGATCCGCTGGCGGACAAGCTGCTTGTCTGCTCAGCCATGATCTGTCTGGTAGAACTCGGTCGTCTCCCTGCATGGATATGCATCATTATCATCGCCAGGGAGTTTGCGATCAGCGGATTCCGTCTGATTGCGTCCGACAAGGGAGTTGTCATCGCCGCAAATATGTGGGGCAAGACCAAGACTGTAAGCCAGATGGCAATGGTCATCCTTATGATCGCCAACTTCGATATTCCGGCTATGCAGATGGTGACGACTGCTGTCATGTACATTGCCTGTGCGCTGACTCTTATTTCCCTGGTTACATACATTATTGATAATAAAGGTGTCATGACATCCATGTAAGTTTGAGGCCGGTCCGGAAAACTTATGTGCAGCCCCGGACCATCCGCACGGGCAGCAGATCATGCGGCAGTAAAGACGGCGCAGGGGCTGTATGGCGACATCTATTTGAGGAGATTATTATGGAAAATGAGACAAGAAGAGTACATATGAACCATAACACTCACCTGCTTGAGCTGGAAGAGTATATGTACCCCCTGGTCGACGTGGCCAGACCAAACACATTCAGGAATCTGTATCCCTACGACGAGATTCCGAAGATCGCTTTCAACGACAGAACTGTTCCGCACCATATGCCCGATCAGATCTGGATCACTGACACGACCTTCCGCGACGGACAGCAGTCCAGAGCTCCCTACACGACAGAGCAGATCGTGACAATCTATGATTACATGCACAAGCTCGGCGGTCCCAAGGGCAAGATACGGGCATGTGAATTCTTCCTGTATGATGAGAAGGACAGAAAAGCTGTCGAGAAATGCATGGACAGAGGCTACCGTTTCCCGCAGGTCACCTCCTGGATCAGGGCCAGCAAGAAGGATTTTGAGCTTGTCAAATCCATGGGCATGCGCGAGACCGGCATTCTCGTTTCCTGTTCTGACTACCATATTTTCTATAAGATGCATATGACACGTCGTGAAGCCATGGAGCATTATCTCACGATTGTCAAAGAGTGTCTCGAGATGGGTATCAGCCCCCGCTGCCACCTGGAGGATATTACGCGCGCCGATATCTACGGCTACGTCATTCCTTTCTGTCTCGAGCTCATGAAGCTGCGTGACCAGTACGGCATCCCGATCAAAGTTCGCTGCTGCGACACAATGGGCTACGGTGTCAACTATCCCGGCGCCGTTATTCCGCGCTCCGTGCCCGGCATCATCTACGGTATCATGACCCATTCGGGCGTACCCTCGGAGCTCATCGAGTGGCATGGCCACAATGACTTCTACAAGGCCGTTTCAAATTCGACAACTGCGTGGCTCTACGGAGCATGCGGCGTCAACTGCTCGCTCTTCGGCATCGGAGAGCGCACGGGCAACACTCCGCTCGAGGCCATGATCTTTGAGTATGCACAGCTCAGGGGAACACTCGACGGCATGGACACAACTGTTATCACAGATCTGGCAGAGTATTATGAGAACGTGATCGGCTACAAAATTCCCGAGAGAACTCCGTTCGTCGGCAGGAATTTCAACATCACGCGCGCGGGCATCCACGCTGACGGTCTCTTAAAGAACGAGGAGATCTACAACATTTTTGACACCGAGAAATTCCTGAAGAGACCGGTCGAAGTCGCGATCTCGAACACATCCGGTCTCGCGGGCATCGCTCACTGGGTCAACAGGCACTATGAGGTTCCTGAGGAGAATCCGATCGACAAGAAATCCGAGCTGGTCGCTATGATCAAAGCCTGGGTCGACGAGCAGTACGCAAACGGCCGTGTCACCGTCATAACCAACGACGAGCTCTTCGGCGTTACGGACACCGCACTCGGACAGCTCGGCCTGAGCCTCAAGTTGAAGAAATAACGAATCCCGGGAGGATAAGAATGAATAAGATTAAAATGGCCACACCGCTCGTCGAGATGGACGGAGATGAGATGACAAGAATCATCTGGCAGATGATCAAGGACGAACTGCTGAGTCCCTATATTGATCTCAATACTGAGTATTACGATCTTGGGCTTAAGCACCGCGATGAGACGGATGATCAGGTCACGATCGACGCCGCGAACGCGAACATGAAATACGGAGTCTCCGTAAAGTGCGCCACCATCACTCCGAATCTTGCACGTCAGGAAGAGTACGGTCTGAAACGCCTCTACAAGAGTCCCAACGGCACGATCCGCGCAATGCTGGACGGCACGGTCTTCCGCGCGCCGATCCTTGTCAAAGGGATCTCACCCGTTGTCAGAAAATGGAAAAAGCCCATCACCATCGCCCGACACGCCTACGGCGATGTCTATAAGAACACAGAGATGAAAATTGATGTCCCCGGAAAGGCAGAGCTGGTGTTCACCGCTCTTGACGGAACGGTGACAAAGAAGACCATCTTCGAGTTCACGGGACCCGGCGTCATTCAGGGTATGCACAATCTGGATTCCTCCATTGAGAGCTTTGCGAGATCCTGCTTCACCTACGCGCTTGCAGTCAAGCAGGACCTCTGGTTCGCGACAAAAGACACGATCTCCAAGGTCTACGACGGTGATTTCAAAGCCATCTTTGAAAAAATCTACGAAGAGGAATTCAAGGAAAGATTCAATGAGGAAGGGATCATCTACTTCTACACGCTGATCGACGACGTCGCAGCCCGCCTCATGAAGAATGAGGGCGGTTTCGTGCTGGCTCTCAAGAACTATGACGGAGATGTTCAGTCTGACATGCTCTCATCCGCATTCGGATCCCTGGCGATGATGACCTCCGTCCTCGTATCGCCTCACGGATATTTCGAGTACGAGGCTGCCCACGGTACAGTCCAGCGCCACTATTATAAGCATCTGGCGGGAGAGACCACATCGACCAATTCCGTCGCCACGATTTTTGCGTGGACCGGCGCTCTGCGAAAACGCGGAGAGCTTGATGGAAATTCGGAGCTCGCCGCATTTGCGGATAAACTCGAGCATGCTACGCTCGCGACGATTGAATCCGGAAAAATGACCGGAGACCTGATCCTCATTTCCGATCTCGAAAACAAGGAAAAGCTGAGCACCCTTGACTTCATCAAGGCAGTGCGTAAGACACTCGATACACTCATGTAAAAAGCTGTCGAACAAAACGGCGCGCCCTGCATATGGCATTCATCCGAATGTCTGCCATATGCAGGGCGCATCTTTATTTGACATTATATCATTACTGGTCCTCAGACAATTCCTCCCAGACAGCATAGAGCTCTTCAAGCCTCAGAAGGATCTGTTCTTTTCGATTCCCCAGATCCGTACACTTGACCGGATCACAGGCCACCTCGGGTTTTTCGAACTCGGCGTCGATAGAGGCGTCCTCGCGCTCGAGCTCCTCGATCTCCTTTTCAGTGCGCTTTAAGTCGTTCGCGCGCTTGCGCGCTCTTGCCTGCTCCTCCTTCTGGGCTTTCCAGTCCTGCTTGGCGAGGGTCTCCTCCTTGATCACGTCAGCTTTCGGGTCGATTCCCAGATACGCCTTTTCCAGCGTTTCCTTTTTCTCCAGATAATAATCGTAATTTCCTATATAGCTGATCAGAGACTTGTGCGTCAGGTCGAGAATGCGGGACGCTGTATGGTTGATAAAATAGCGGTCGTGGGAGACGTAGAAGAGGGTGCCTGTGTAGCTGTTCAGCGCAGTCTCAAGGATCTCCCTTGAGTCGATGTCCAGATGGTTTGTCGGCTCATCGAGAATGATGAAGTTGGCGCTGCCAAGCATGAGCTTGCACAGGGAGACTCTGGCCCGCTCGCCGCCGGAGAGATCGCGGATGTACTTGAAGACATCCTCTCCGGTGAAGAGGAAAGCGGCGAGAGCACTGCGGATTCTCGTGTTGTTGAGCTCCGGATAGTCGTCGGAGATTTCGTCGAAGATCGTCTTGTTCATGTCAAGAACGGCCATCTCCTGATCATAGTAGCCGATCTCGACATTTGCCCCGAGAGTAAAGCTGCCGGAATCCGGCGCGTACACTTCGTTCAAGATCTTGAGCAGTGTTGATTTGCCCGTTCCGTTGTTGCCTATGAGCGCAACATGCTCTCCCTTTTTTATTTCAAATGAAAGATCTTCGAAGAGCGATATCCCCCCGAACGCCTTGGCCAGATGAGAGACAGTGAGAACGTCCCTACCGCTCTCGAACCTTGGGGAGAATGAGAGTCCCATCACCGCGTTTTCCGCGTAGGGCTTATCAGGCATCTCCATTTTGGCCAGCATTTTCTCCCGGCTCTCGGCTCGTCTGATCGATTTCTCGCGGTTAAATTGCTTTAATTTAGCAATGACCTCTTCCTGGTGCTTTCGTTCCTGTTCCGCCTTCATGAAAGCCAGATACTCCGCATGGCGGATATCCGCCTTTTTCCTGCTGTAGGCATCATAATTGCCCATATAGGTCCTTGATCTGCCATGGTCGAGTTCTATGACCTTGGTGACAACGCGGTTCAGGAAATAGCGGTCGTGGGAGACAATGAGGACCGCGCCTCTGTAGTTCATGAGATAGGTCTCCAGCCAGACAATCGAATTCATGTCCAAATGGTTCGTCGGCTCATCGAGCATGATGATGTCCGGCGCCGTAAGCAGAAGAGCACCGAGGGCAACGCGAGTTTTCTGGCCTCCGGAGAGGGTACCGACCTGTTTGGAAAAGTCTTCCTCCTCAAATCCGAGACCCTTCAGTACACCCGTGACCTCCGAGCGGTACGCGTATCCATTTGCACGTTCGAACTTCTCCTGGTCATGCGCATAGGCCTTCATCTCGGACTCCAGGGCTTCGCCTGAGAGCCCGGCCATGCGCTTTTCGGAAATCCGCATGCGGCGGTCAAGCTCCAGAATATCCTTTTTCACCATCATGAGCTGCTCAAATATGGTCGCGTCACCGGTTAGGTCCTGATGCTGGGCAAGATAGCCGATATTTTTGCCGCGGGAGAGTGTCACAATGCCCGAATCCGCCTGCATCTCCTGCATGATGATCTTAAGAAGTGTGGACTTGCCGGCTCCGTTTATGCCTACAAGCGCGGCTTTCTCATTCTCCTCGATATGAAAAGAGACTTCCCGGAGCACCTCGTTGCCCGGGAATGTCTTGCTCACTTTCTGTATGTCAAGTATCACAGCCTGCTCCTTTAACATGTTATACAGTGTACTGCTATGATACCCGACTTTTTCCTGCTTGACCAGTGAAAAATAACAGCTCCATTGAAAAGTTGACATTCATGGATTATACTTTATCTGACTGAAAATCCAGTGGCAGCCGCCTGCTGCCTGAAAACGGAGGTACACATGAAGCATATCGTGACAGCGGAACAGATGAGGGCCCGCGACAACTATACAATAAAAAATCTCGGCATTCCGTCGGCCGTTCTCATGGAGCGAGCCGCCCTCGGCATTGCCAGAGAAGTCATACAGAAATATGAGGAGCTCGGAAGCAAAGGCCGGGTGCTGTGCATCTGCGGCACGGGCAACAACGGCGGCGACGGCGCTGCCTGCGCGAGGATCCTTCACATGAAGGGTGTGAGAGCTGACCTCTTTATCGTCGGCGATCCGGAAAAATTCACCGGCGAGATGCGGCTCCAGGAAAAAATCTGCAAGAAACTGGGCATCCTTGAGGTGACCAACCCGAATTACCTGTCCTATCAGATCATCGTTGACGCAATGTTCGGCATCGGTCTTTCCCGGGACGTGGAGGGCGAGGCCTCCGATGTCATTTCCGCGATAAACGACTGCGGAGCCTACGTGATCTCCGCGGACATTCCGTCCGGCATCAACGCAGACACGGGCGCGGTCATGGGGAACGCCGTCCACGCTGACGTGACTGTCACGATGCAGCTGACAAAACCCGGTCTTGTTCTTTACCCGGGCGCTCTGCACGCGGGCAGGATCGTGGTGGAGGAGATCGGCATCCTCGACGACATCCCGGGCGGCAAAATTGCTGCCAGAACGAACAAACTCGCGGGCGACGAGACCTCGGATTCCGACATCCCGAAAGAACTCTCCCTCGATGAGATCCACTATCTTGAGCAGGAAGATATTAAGAAGTATCTCCCGATGCGTCTTGCATCCGGCAACAAGGGCACTTTCGGCAAAGTTCTGATCATCGCCGGTTCAAAAAATATGGCTGGAGCTGCCTATTTCTCCGCCCTCGCCGCGATGAGATCAGGTGCCGGCATGGTCAAGATACTGACCGCCGAATCGAACCGCGACATACTGCAGAGGGAGATCCCCGAAGCCCTGCTTGAGACATACACGAACGATGAGGACGTAGTCATGGCCCTGGACGCCTCCCTCGCATGGGCGGACGTCGTATGTATGGGACCGGGACTCGGAACGACGGAGCGGGCAGCCAAGATCGTCCGCTACGTGCTTCTTTCCTGTTCACACCCGCTCGTCCTCGACGCGGACGGTCTCAACTGCCTGTTCGGCGATACGACGCTTCTTTCTTCCTATATGGGCAAGCTCTACGTAACGCCGCATATGGGAGAGATGGGAAGGCTGACCATGAAATCCGTCGCCGAGCTGAAATCAGACCCGATTTCCTCCGCGGTGTACCTCGCGCGGAGCTGCGGTGTCTTCACAGTCATGAAGGATGCCCGCACGGTCATAGCCCAGCCTGACGGCAGCGTATACATCAACGTCTCCGGCAACAGCGGCATGGCGACAGCGGGCAGCGGAGATGTGCTCTCAGGAATACTCGCCTCACTCCTCGCGCAGGGGACGGAACCTTTCGCCGCGGCACCGATGGCGGCTCTGATCCACGGACTCGCCGGCGACGCGGCCTGCAGGGATAAAGGCGAGCGCTTCATGATCGCGTCCGATATCATTACGCATTTGAGCGATGTCCTGAAATAAATCCGGGCATCGCATCCGTTCCGATCCCGCGCCGAGACGAGAACGCGGGATCCGGATAAGCTCATCGCCATGAGAGGCGGAGCATCTCAAACTGAGACATAAGGAGATTATTATGAAAAAATACAGCAGGGTACGGGCAGAAATCGATCTCGACGCTGTCAGGTTCAATTTTGAGAGCATGAAGAACAATCTGACACCCGGCACTAAGATGGCGGCAGTCATCAAGGCCGACGGTTACGGTCATGGAGCGGTCCAGATTGCAAGGCATATTCAGGGCTTCGATTATATCTGGGGATTTGCGGTGGCGACGGCCGAGGAAGCCATGCAGCTCCGCACAAAGGGTATCTCAAAGCCGATCATGCTTCTCGGCTACGCCTTTGAGGAATCCTATGAAGATCTGATCGATTATGACATCCGCGCATGCGTGTTCGAGGAGGCGACAGCCCGGGCACTTTCGGCCTGCGCGTCGAGTCTCGGCAAAACGGCGATCATCCATTTTGCTCTCGACACAGGCATGAGTCGAATAGGATTCGCGGATACGGCTGAGTCCGTCGAGACGATAAAGAGGATAGCAGCTCTGCCGAACATCAGAGTCGAAGGCCTGTTCACCCACTTTGCGAGGGCAGACGAGCTCTGCATCACTCCGGCAATTACACAGATGAAGAGATACACGCGCTTCTCGGAGATGCTCAAAGAGGCGGGTGTAGAGATACCGATCCACCACATGTCGAACAGCGCCGGCATCATTCGCCTCCAGTCAGCGAACGCCGATATGGTCCGGGCGGGAATCACAGTCTATGGTCTCTATCCGTCAGATGAGGTCGAGACGGAGCCGGTCCCTCTGAGACCGGTCATGAGCCTCATAAGCCACATTTCCTACGTGAAAACTCTTGAGCCCGGGGCAGAGATTTCCTACGGCGGGACCTACAAAGTGACTGAGACGAAACGCGTCGCGACGATCCCGGTCGGCTATGCGGACGGGTATCCGCGCCAGCTGTCCAACAAGGGCTATGTGCTGATCCACGGCAGGAAGGCTCCGATTCTCGGCAGAGTCTGCATGGACCAGTTCATGGTCGACGTCACGGACATCCCCGAAGCCGCCCAGAAGGACGAGGTCGTCCTCGTCGGGACCCAGGGAGATGAGCACATCTCCGTCGAGGAGCTCGGAGCGCTCTCGGGACGCTTCAACTACGAGTTCGTCTGCGACATCGGAAAGCGGGTGCCGAGATGCTTCATGAAGAACGGCATCTGTGTGGAGCAGACCTCCTGTTTTGACTGATCCGGGGACGACACGGTTAGACACAGTTAGACACGGTTAGACACGGTTAGACACGGTTACAGCTCAGACGAACTGAAGCGAAGTCTCATACGCCTGAGCAAACATCATCTTCATCGAAAAACGCACGTCCTCCTCTGCGAGCTTAGAAGATGCATCCGCATCTTCTGATCTCTCGGTCGGACCTGCAATGTTTTTCTCACGAAGATGAATGCTTTGCTTCCGGCTGCCATACCATTATATCAGTTCGTCTGAACTGTGACCTTACTCCGGAGGCTGACACAAACACTATCTTCATCGAAAAACGCAGATTCTCCTCTGCGAGCTTAGAAGATGCATCCGCATCTTCTGATCTCTCGGTCGGACCTGCAATGTTTTTCTCACGAAGATGAATGCTTTGCTTCCGGCTGCCATACCACTATATCAGTTCGTCTGAACTGTGACCTTACTCCGGAGGCTGACACAGCGGTCGAAATACGGTACTCGAATTGCCAGTTGATAATTTGTTTAAAAAATGCTATAGTTAAGAATACATGTGTTCGCCTGAACACCTGATTTTGAGATAAGGAAAGACGCCGCAAGCGCGGTTTGAAAGGAGAAGTTATGTCAGGACATTCAAAATTTGCAAATATCAAGCACAAGAAGGAAAAGAATGATGCCGCAAAAGGCAAGATCTTTACGATCATCGGCCGTGAAATCGCTGTAGCCGTAAAAGAAGGCGGTCCTGATCCTGCGAATAACTTCAAGCTGGCCACAGTCATCGCCAAAGCCAAAGCCAACAATATGCCGAATGACACGATCGAGCGTGGAATCAAGAAGGCAGCAGGCGACGGAAGCGGAGCCAATTATGAGACGATCACATACGAAGGCTATGGCCCGGCCGGCATTGCTATCATCGTCCGCACTCTGACTGACAACAAGAACCGCACGGCAGCAGATGTCAGAAGCGCGTTCTCCAAGGGCGGCGGAAATATCGGAACACCCGGCTGTGTATCCTTCATGTTCGATGAAAAGGGACAGATCATCATTGACAAGGAAGAGTGCGAGATGGACTCCGATGACCTCATGATGATCGCTCTCGACGCCGGCGCGGAAGACTTCAACGAGGAAGATGACAGCTACGAAGTTCTCACGGATCCGGATTCCTTCCAGCAGGTCGAGGAAGCACTCAAGGCCGAAGGTATCCCGATGGCTCAGGCTGAAGTCACAATGATCCCGCAGACATATGTCAAGCTGACAGATGAGAAGCAGATCAATAACCTGAACAGGATCCTGGATCTTCTCGACGCCAGCGACGACGTCCAGAATGTATACCACAACTGGGACGAAGATTAATACCGGCACGCAAGTGTCTCGCAAAGGATATCGCGCTTTATGGAATTTCTGCTATCAGCAATACTTGGCATTATTCAGGGTATATCGGAATTCCTGCCTGTCAGTTCTTCCGGACATCTGGCAGCCGTCGAACAGCTGATCCGGCTCCCGTATGACATGTCATTTTTCAATGTATGTGTCCATATGGGGACGCTGCTGGCTATCCTGATTGCACTCCAGAAAGATCTCGCAAGGCTTCTGGCCGAATCGCTGCTCATGATCAGGGACGTGTTCTTTAATCTGTTCGCGTTCCTCCGGGCAGCCAGGAAGCATGAAGAGCCAAAGCTGAGAAAGCTCCTCACTTCCAATTACAGACGGCTTGCGATGCTCATCGCAGTCGGCGCCGTTCCGACTGCTGTCATAGGGATCGCGCTCAGAAAAGTCGCGGAGATCTCCTCGCGATCCCTTTTATATACCGGAATCGGAATGCTTATGAGCGGAATCGTATTACTTGTCGTCGGGCAGCTGACGCCCGGAAACAAGATTCCCAAGGATATTACGTCGCTTCGGGGATTTTTGGCAGGTATCGCCCAGGGCTTTACGGTCATCTCCGGTGTATCTCATTCAGCTATCATGCTCTCGTCCGGCATCCTGCTGGGCTTCAACAAGAGACTGGCTATCCGCTACGCGTATCTGATGTCCGTTCCGTGCGTCATAGGCGCGCTCATCGTCGAGATCCTTTCTCTCGATGAGGCTCTGATTACACCGGATTATATGGGCATGTGCGCAATCGGAACACTGTGTTCGCTGCTCATCGGCGTCCTGTTCATTCAGCGCCTTCTCCGCTATATACGAACCAGAAGTTTCAGACAGTTCGCCTATTACAATTTTCTGATCGGAGCGGTCATTATTGTACTAAATTTCGCGCTCACGGTCTGACGGTCCCGCGTGGTTGCGCTCCGTCCAAAATTGGAAACCATGAATGCGGGAAGTATATCTTCCCGTGTTTTATACATTTTACGCAAATACAATGACAGATTTATGAGGATAACATATGGCAGCTAAGAAAAAGAATACCGGCAGTCGGGCTAAGAGTTCCGCCGGATCAGGCAGCCGCTCCTCCGGAAACAAAAGTGCCGCAAAAAGCCGCAGCACCGGCGCCGGAACAGGAAGGACAAAAACACAGCCCGCATCCTCCGGAAACGGGGTTCGGCGGGACATCCTGCTGGTCCTGATCCTTGTCTGCTCAGTCATACTGTTCGTCTGCGTTCTCGGCCGCGGAGACAGATTCGGAAGATTTGCCAGTTATGCCCTGTTCGGGACATTCGGTCTCATGGCTTACATCTTTCCGCTGGCCCTGTTCGGAGGAACCGCATTTTACATAGCGAACAAAAGAAACGGCATGATCATCCGAAAGATGATCGGCCTTATTATGCTGTTCATTTTTATGTGTGTGCTCCTCCACCTCATGACAATAGAAGGCGTAAAGGGCAGTACCGGGATCACGGAGTACTTCAAGATCTGCGCGGATAACAGGACCGGCGGTGGTATAGTGGCCGGTGTCTTTGCATACGCGTTCTACATGGCCGGATTCAATACGATTCTGTCCGTTGTGGCGACGATTACGATGATATTCATCTCACTCATTATTATCACGCAGAAACCACTGTTCACGCTCTTCGGCAGAAAGGGCCGCGACAGGGTCCGCCGCGCCCGCGACACGCAGCGTGAGCACATAAAGCGCAGAATGCGTGAGAGTGAAGCCCATCAGATGGAACTCGATCTTAAGACCGGTGAAGCCGGAAATAAGATTGACGAAGAGGATGATGTCGATCTCTTTGACGATGACGACGAACCGATATCCGCCAGGGAAGCCGCCAGACTTCACAGGAAAAAGGCGCCTGTCAGGACAGTACGTCGGACCGATGACAGCGAGTGGGGCGAGAATGCCTGGGACGAAGATGAGGATAAATCGAAATTCGTCGAACCCCGAAAAGCCCCGAAAGCAAAGAGCGGTACAAGAGACAGCCGCAGAACGGCGAAAAAGAAAGCCGCTAAGAGCGAAACACCGCTCTCCGAGGAAACCGGCAGCAAAACTGTCGTCAGCCTTAAGGACCGAATCACGATCAACGGCGAGCAGGTCGGAGACACGACCGATATCACTCCCGTGCCGGACACCCCGTCACCTGAACCGGCGGGAAATGCCCCCAAGACGGACGGATCCGTCATGCCATCCTTCCTTCACGGTGTCCTTGCGGGCAAGGATACAAGGGCTGTCATGACCGGGGCGGGAGACCGCAAGAAAGAAAAGAGTTCATCTCTGCCCAGATTCGATGCAGAGGGAGATGAGGTGCTGGCCTCCAGTGTGATGGAAATCCTGGCTTCAGAGGATGATGACGATGAATTCATCGAGGGAACGGAGCACGATTTTGATGACCCGGAAATCATCACTTCCGGTTTTGATGACGAGGAGGACGAGGAAGATGATACAAGATTCATCCCTCTGTCTGAAATCAAAGTAGGCAAAGACGGAAAGCTTTCATATGACGGCCGTGAAGAACCCAAAGTAAAATCCGCATCCATAAAAAAGAAGACGGCTCAAAAAGTCAGCCCGGCGAAAGACACTTCATATGAAGAACCGTCCGAAGACAGCGCGCCTTTAGAAGAAGTGCCATCCCGCAGCGTAAGAAAGAATCCGAAGAGCGCGGAAGCGGAGATCGAAGAGGGCGTTCTCAGTATTGATTCCGAGATCAGACAGGCGGTCCCGAAGCCGGTCAGATACAAGCTTCCCGGGGTTAATTTGCTCACAAAAGGTGAAGTTGTCCGCGGTGACTCCAAAAAACAGCTTCTTGAGACTGCCAACAAACTTGAGGAGATTTTCAACAGCTTCGGCGTTGCTGTCCACGTGATCAACGTCAGCAAGGGACCGACCGTCACCCGTTACGAGCTTCAGCCAGAGCAGGGTGTAAAGGTCTCCAGGATCGTTGCCCTCACAGATGACATCAAGCTCAACCTTGCGGCATCGGAGATCCGAATCGAAGCTCCGATTCCGGGAAAGGCAGCAGTGGGCATCGAAGTTCCCAACAAGGAGGTCTCACCTGTCACTTTCCGGGATATGATCGAATCCCAGGAGTACAGGAAGAGTAAGGCTCCTCTGACATTTGCAGTCGGAAAAGACATCTCGGGCAAGGCAGTCGTCTCAGATATAGCCAAAATGCCCCACCTGCTGATCGCGGGAGCTACCGGTTCCGGCAAATCCGTCTGCATCAACACGCTGATCATGAGTGTCCTCTACAAGTCTACACCGGACGAAGTCAAGATGCTGATGATCGACCCGAAGGTCGTCGAGTTCAAGATCTACGACGGCATCCCTCATCTGCTCATTCCGGTCGTCACTGACCCGAAGAAGGCGGCAGGAGCCCTGAACTGGGCCGTCCACGAGATGAACGACCGCTATAACAAGTTCTCGGAGTACCCCGGTGTCAGAGATCTGAAGACGTATAACCAGAAGATCGACCGGATCAACGAGGGCCTGCCCGACAGTGAAAAGAGAGCAAGACTGCCGCAGATACTCATTATTGTCGACGAGCTCGCGGACCTTATGATGGTCGCGCCGGGCGAAGTCGAGGACGCGATCTGCCGTCTCGCCCAGCTTGCCCGTGCAGCAGGCATCCATCTGGTCATAGCCACCCAGCGGCCGTCCGTTAACGTCGTCACGGGCCTCATCAAGGCCAATATGCCGTCCAGGATCGCGCTTTCAGTATCTTCGGGCGTGGACAGCCGTACGATCATCGACATGAATGGAGCGGAAAAGCTTCTCGGCAACGGTGATATGCTGTATTATCCGCAGGGTTATCCCAAACCGGCAAGACTTCAGGGCGCGTATGTGTCTGACGACGATATCACTAAAGTGGTCAAATATTTATCTTCACAATCAAATCATGTAGTGTATAATAATGAGGTTGAAGATAAAATTATTGAATCAATGAATAATTCTGTCCAGAACACCCCAAAGCCTGAGGATGACAGAGACCCTTATTTCATTGAGGCCGGCAGGTTCATCATTGAAAAGGACAAGGCCTCGATCGGTATGCTTCAAAGAATGTTCAAAATCGGCTTTAACAGGGCGGCCCGCATCATGGATCAGCTCTGCGAAGCAGGTGTTGTCGGTCCGGAAGAAGGAACAAAACCAAGAAAAATCCTCATGTCTAAGGAAACATTCGATGATATGTTCGAAGCGGAGTGATATTTATGAAATGCCGTAAATGCAATTCAGAGATACCTGACGGCGAACTGATCTGTCCTCGATGCGGCGCTGAGATCAATCTCGTGCCGGATTATCGCCCCGTTGAATTCATGATTGATGAAAAAGAGCGGGAGGATAAAGAAAAACAGAAGCAACGACAAAGAGCCGTCCGGCAAAAGCGGAGAAGAAGAAGAAAAAGGAAAAAACAGGTCGCAAGGAAGAAGGAAAACAGAAGGTCGCTGATTGCGACCTTTCTGGTCCTGCTTCTCATTATTGTCGCGGCAGTCGGCATCATCCGATATATACGGTACAGAAATACCAGAAGTTTTGAATACCAGTACGAGCGCTCTCAGGAGGAATTCCTCGCAGGGGACACTGCATCGGCGCGGTCATACGCGGAAAAAGCTCTCGAGCTGTCTCCGAAGTCAGTAAAATGTCTGCGCCTTATGGCTCAGATAGAAAAGAGCGAAGGGAATCTCGAAGCCGCCTCACGGACCCTGGAATCTGCGATTGAGATCGACCCCGGCAACATTGATGTCTACGGTCAGCTCATAAGTCTCTATTTGGAGACCAACAACTACGATTCCATCCATGAACTCATGGAAAACTGCAAGTCCGAAGAAGTACTTCTCGAATACGCGGATTATGTCTGTACCGCCCCCGCGATCACCCCGATTGCCGGGACATACAGCAAGGAGATCTCGGTCACGATCGGTTCTCCCGAAAAGCTTATATATTACACGACAGACGGAACAGATCCGACGACAGCCTCGGATCTTTACACCGACAAGATCAGGACCAAAATCGGAAGAAATGAGATCCGTGCGATCGCTGTCAACGACATAGGCATAAAGAGCAATGTCACCGTATGTGTGTACAACATCGAGGTCACCAGACCGGATCCGCCGGTCATCTCCGAGCCGACAGGCGTCTACGAGGAAGGTTCCATGATTCATGTGACTGCCCCGGAAGACTGTATTATCTACTACGCATTTGATGATGTTCCGTCGACAGGGTCGGCTGAGTACACAGGACCGGTCGCCATGCCGGTGGGCTCGCATGTATTTTCATGCATCGCCGTTGACAGAGACGGCAATCCCAGTGAAAATGTGAACGCCATGTATGTCATTGTCGGCTGAGTACTAAGTTCAAAGCTTTGCCTGTCCTGCAGGGCTAAGCTCAATATGTCTTTTCGAAGCGATTTATCGTTTCTGAAAATATTTCCGTTTATACGGGAAACAGTGTATGCGCGTTATTTTGACACGCGAAAGAGGAGGTATACATGTACAAAATCATCAGGAAAGAGCAGCTCAGCAGCGTTGTCTGGCTCATGGAAGTCGAAGCACCGCTTGTTGCGCGTCACTGTGAACCTGGACAGTTCATCATTGTCAAAAAGGGCGACGAGGGTGAACGCATCCCACTTACTATCTGCGACTATGACCGCGAGAAGGGTACGATCACGATCGTATTCCAGCCTGTCGGCGTAGCGACCAATAAATTCCTTCACCTGAACGAATGCGACGCATTCGATGATTTCGTCGGTCCGCTTGGCAGACCTTCCGATATCATTGAAATGAGCGAAGAAGAACTGGCCGGGAAGAAGTTTCTTTTCGTCGCGGGCGGCGTAGGCACAGCACCGGTATATCCGCAGGTCAAGTGGCTTCACGAGCACGGAATCAGCGCGGACGTCATCATCGGCGCGAGAACAAAAGATCTTCTCTTCTTCGAGGATAAGATGAGAGAAGTCGCCGGCAACCTTTATATTACGACCGACGACGGTTCTTATATGCACAAGGGCGTTGTCACATCAGTCATCGATGAATTGGTAGAAGAGGGTAAAGAGTACAATCACTGTGTCGCGATCGGACCGATGATCATGATGAAATTCGTCTGCCTCACGACTAAGAAATACAATATCCCGACAATCGTAAGTATGAACCCGATCATGGTCGACGGAACCGGAATGTGCGGTGCATGCCGCCTCTCAGTCGGCGACGAGATCAAGTTCGCATGCGTCGACGGCCCGGAATTTGACGGTTTCAAGATCAACTGGGCAGAGGCCATGAAGAGATCACAGCTGTATAAGACAGAAGAAGGCCGCGCTATGCTGAAGTATCAGGAAGGTGAAACGCATCACGGTGGCTGCGGAAATTGTGGAGGTGAGAAATAATGCCGAATATGTCAAAGACCAAAGTCCCTGTAAGAGAACAGGAGCCTCTCGTTCGAGCTACGAATTTCGACGAGGTATGCTATGGCTACAATGAGGAAGAAGCAGTAGAAGAAGCTACGAGATGCCTCAACTGCAAGAACGCGCGCTGTATCGAAGGTTGTCCGGTCAGCATCAACATTCCGGGCTTCATCAAGAAAGTAACAGAGAGAGATTTCGCCGGCGCATATCAGGTCATCAGCGAGTCCAGCTCACTGCCTGCAGTCTGCGGCCGTGTCTGCCCGCAGGAGACACAGTGCGAAGGCAAATGTGTCCGCGGTCTGAAGGGCGAGGCGGTATCCATCGGCAAACTCGAAAGATTCGTCGCTGACCGTGCGAAAGCCGACGGCATCAAGCCGGAAGGCGCAAAAGTCAAGAACGGACACAAGATCGCAGTGATCGGCTCCGGTCCTGCAGGTCTCACATGTGCCGGCGACCTTGCAAAGCTCGGCTACGATGTGACCATTTATGAAGCACTGCACAAGGCAGGCGGCGTTCTCACTTACGGTATTCCGGAATTCCGTCTCCCGAAAGATGCTGTTGTCGCTGAGGAAGTCAAGAATGTCGAAGGGCTCGGCGTCAAGATCATCACAGACGTCATCGTCGGCAGAACGATCTCTGTCGATGAACTGATCGAGCAGGAAGGCTATGAGGCCATCTTTATCGGCTCCGGCGCAGGTCTTCCGATGTTCATGGGTATTCCGGGCGAGAATGCTAACGGAGTATTCTCTGCAAATGAATATCTGACCAGAAACAACCTCATGAAAGCATTCCGCGATGATCACGATACACCGATCTTCCACGCAAAGAAGGCGGTTGTCGTCGGCGGCGGCAATGTTGCAATGGACGCTGCTCGTACAGCTCTTCGTCTTGGCGCGGAAGTGCATCTTGTATATCGCCGAAGCGAAGCTGAGCTTCCCGCAAGAGCAGAGGAAGTTCACCATGCCAAGGAAGAGGGCGTTCAGTTCGATATTCTCACGAATCCGGTAGAGATCCTCACCGATGAGAACGAGAATGTCATCGGCATCCGCTGCATCCGCATGGAGCTCGGCGAGCCGGATCAGTCCGGCAGACGCCGTCCTGTCCCGATTGCCGGATCCGAATTCGAGATGGAATGCGACTGTGTCATTATGTCCCTCGGAACATCCCCGAACCCGCTCATTTCCTCCACAACACCGGGTCTCGAAATCAACCGCAGAAAGTGCCTTGTCGCCACAGAGGATGAGGGCAAGACAACGAAGGAAGGCGTTTACGCAGGCGGCGATGCCGTCACCGGAGCCGCGACCGTTATCCTTGCCATGGGCGCAGGCCGTGCCGGCGCACGCGGTATCGACAACTATATAAAGAGCAAGGAAGCGAACGCTTAACTTCCCGAAAATGAAACATGTAAGGGCTGTCGCATACGGCAGTCCTTATTTTTCGCTCATAACAAGGAGAGATTCATGCTCATTAAGATCATCTGTGTCGGAAAAATTAAAGAAAAGTTCTATCGGGATGCCGTACTTGAATACTCAAAGCGTCTCTCCCGCTATACAAAGCTGGAGATCGTCGAGTGCGCGGACGAGAAAACTCCCGACAACGCTTCGGACGAGCTTTGCCAACAGATAAAGTCCAGGGAGGGAGAGCGCATTCTCGGCAGAATAAAAGACGGCGACTATGTCATTGCCCTGGCGATTGACGGCAGGACGTATTCTTCCGAAGCTCTGTCCGATCATCTGGACAAACTCATGCAGGGCGGCAAAAGCACTATCGTCTTAGTTATAGGCGGAAGCCTTGGGCTTTCACGGGCAGTCCTTGCGCGGGCAAATGAAAAACTCAGCTTCTCCGCCCTGACTTTTCCCCATCAGCTCATGCGGGTCATTCTCCTTGAGCAGATATACAGAGCTTTCCGGATAATAAAAGGTGAGCCGTATCACAAGTGATGCAAGATTTGCACTTTATATTATGCGGCAAAGATGCTAAAATACACTGTATGTCCAAAGTGCCTGCATTTCATGCCCTGAAGGTCCGGCGCCTCGCCGCCGGCACGACCCAGGCACCTTGGCCCCACGCCTACGCAAAAAGGGGTTTTTATGAGCAATAGAACCGAAATCAGCATGAGCATACCCGCCGAGCACCAGAAAAATATTTTCGGAGAACTCGACGAACATATCAAATCAATCGAGCGCACACTGAATGTTGACATCATTGTGCGGGACGACAGTGTGAAAGTGCAGGGGCCGACATTGAACGCAGCCCGTGCCCGACGACTGCTCGCCCAGCTGCTCGCCAAATCGGAGAGGGGTGAGACCGTCACCACCCAGAATGTCAATTATGCGCTTTCCCTCTTCATGGATGACATGGGCGACCGGCTCGATTCACTGGATGACGACGTCATTATCCACACGATGGCCGGCAGGCCGATCAAAGCCAAGACCCTCGGTCAGAAAACCTACGTTGAATCCATTCGCGGTAAAATGATCACCTTCGGCATAGGACCCGCCGGAACCGGAAAAACATATCTGGCCATGGCAATGGCCGTCAGAGCTTTCAGAAAAGATGAAGTAAGCAGGATCATTCTGACAAGACCCGCAATCGAGGCCGGTGAAAAGCTCGGATTTCTTCCGGGAGACCTGCAGAGCAAGATCGATCCCTACCTGCGCCCCCTGTATGACGCTCTCTTCGAGATCATGGGGCCGGAAGCCTTTCAGAAGAATTCAGAGAAAGGCCTGATCGAAGTGGCACCACTCGCCTACATGCGCGGCCGTACACTTGACAACGCTTTCATTATTCTGGATGAGGCTCAGAATACGACGCCCGCCCAGATGAAAATGTTCCTGACCCGCATAGGATTCGGCACCAAGGTCGTGATCACAGGCGACCGCACCCAGAAGGATCTGCCGAGAGATCAGGAGAGCGGACTTGACGTGTCAATGAAAGTCCTGAAGAAAATCGATGAGATCGGTTTCTGCGAACTGACTTCCAAGGATGTCGTCAGACATCCGCTGGTCCAGAAGATCGTCCAGGCTTACGAGGTGTATGAAGAAAAAAACAGGAAGAGCAGACCGCACGATGCCGGTGCCCGCTATCAGATAAAGCGCAGACGCAGCTGAGAGAGAGGTATATATGCTTGTCGTTATAGAAAATGAATATGATGGATCCGATTTTGACGAGATCCTGAATTTTGATTATCAAGAGACTGCGGATGCTGTCGTATCCCGCGTTCTTTCCGATTGTTCGTGTCCCTATGAAGCGGAGGTCAACCTTCTGCTCACGGGTCTTTCTGAGATTCAGGAGATCAACAGCGAGATGCGGGGGATCCTGAGCCCGACCGATGTCCTGTCTTTTCCGATGCATGAATACGAGCATCCCGCCGATTTCGACGAAATCGACCCGGATTCCTTCGATGATTTCGATCCGGAGAACGGCTCACTGCTCCTCGGCGATATCGTCCTGTGCATACCCAGGATCAAAAGCCAGGCGGAAGAGTACGGTCACAGCACTCTGAGGGAGTACGCGTTCCTTATAGCTCACAGCGTTCTTCATCTGATCGGATATGACCATATGACGGAGGATGAAGCCGAGGTCATGTTCAAAAAGCAGGATGAGGTACTAGAGGAACTGGGAATAACAAGAAACTGACACTGAAAGGTTGATACTAATGCGCAAACTGTTTTATTTCTTCCCTGCCATGATCTTTGCTGTCCTTCTGACAGGCTGTGCGGTCAGAGAGTATTTCTGGACCCCGATCGAGCCCGGATGCGCTTTTCTGCGTGAGGCGAGGACGACGGAGCCGATCGTACAGGATTCGTCAGTCGCCGAGGCACCGAAAGATGAATCCACGGTTGCGTCTGTCTTTGATATCTTCAAGACCGCAACGCCGACGCCCACAAGCACGCCGACTCCGACACCTTCACCGACACCGTCGCCAATCCCGACAGAGCCGATCCCGGAAGGTATGGGGAAGAGCATTCTGACCGGCGAATATATCTCCGCCGATCTCGTGAAACGCCGTCCTGTCGGATTTATGATTGATAATGTCACCGGCGCCTACCCGCAGAGCGGTGTCAGCCAGGCGGATCTCTATATTGAAGCTGTCGTTGAGGGAAGTCTTACGCGCTTCTGTGCCCTTTTTGACTACTACGACGATCTCCCGCGCATCGGGCCGCTGCGCAGCTGCCGCGACTATTTCCTATCGATTGCTGCCGGGTTCGACGAGATTTATGAGCACTATGGTCAGGCAGCCTATGCCTTCCCGTATCTTGAATCCGATGATGTCGACAACATCTCCGGTCTCGCCTGGTACGCCGGCAAGTTTTTCTACCGGGACAATACGTTCCACCGTGCACCTCACAACGCGTATATAAGCGGAGCCAAGATCAATGAGGCGATCGATTTTCTCGGCTACAGAAAGACACATAACGATGATTTTAAACCCCAGCTGAATTACGTCTGGGTCGGAGATACTTCTCATGATCTTGAGGGCGGAAGGCCGGCGAAGTATTTTGCCCCCGGTTTCCTCATCAACAAACCCTGGTTCGTCTACCAGGAAGAGACGGGGACATACCTGCGCTATCAATACGGTGACCGCCATTACGACGTCGAGAATAACAAGCAGCTCGAAGTGAAAAATATCATCGTCGAGTTCCAGAACTATGATTATTACCAGACGTCCCAGTACCTTCACTATGACACGACTGCCGGAGGAAACGGACTCTATATCTCCGACGGCAAGTGCATTGATATCACCTGGGAGAGACCGAGCTTCTACGAACCGGTCACTTACAGGACACGAAGCGGAGAAGAGCTTCATATTAACACCGGAAAGACCTGGATCTGCCTTGTACAAAATCAGTACATACGGAACTGTGTGATCGGAGAGGATTCCCAGTCAGCCGTCATGGCAGTCACGGAGGAGGAGGCAGCCGCAGCTGAAGTGTACAACGCTGAGTGGAAGGCAGCCTACAAGTGGGGCGAGGACGTCTATTTGACGATCATGAACCAGGAGAAGGAGCGGAATCTTGCTGCCCACGGCGGACGATCAAAAGTCGAAGGATGACGGAGAAAAAAGTGAGTAAGAGAGAACACCTTAAAAATAAGAGAAGAGTCGTTATAAAAATAGGATCATCATCTCTGGTCCACCAGGAGACAGGCCGCCTGAATTTTCCAAAAATGGAAATTCTTGTGCGCGAAGTTGCCGATCTCCACAATAAAGGAGTCTCTGTCGTTCTGGTCTCCTCAGGGGCTATCGCAGTCGGCAAGGCTGCTATGGGGATTACTGAGGTCACCAGCGTGCAGGCCAAGCAGGCATGCGCAGCGATCGGTCAGGTAAGACTGCTTTCCATCTATCAGAAGTTTTTCGCCGAGTACGGGCTCAACTCAGCCCAGATCCTGATGACCAAGGATACCTTTACCGACACCGAGAGCCGCAGACACGCCCGCAATACATTCGAGCAGCTGCTGGCCATGGGCGTCATTCCGATCGTCAATGAAAATGACACGATTTCCACTGCTGAAATCGAGTTCGGCGATAATGACCGGCTGTCAGCGGTCGTCGCTGCCCTGATCGGCGCGGATCTGCTGCTGCTCATGTCCGACATCGACGGTCTCTACACAGACGATCCGAGGACCTGCAAGGACGCGAAGTTCATCCCCATCGTTGAGAAGCTTGACGAATCCTTCATGAATATGGGCAAGGGATCCACGGGGAGCCGTTTCGGCAGCGGCGGCATGAACACAAAGCTCATCGCGGCGGATATCGCGACATCTGCCGGCTGCGACATGATCATTGCCAATGCCTCGGACTTCCATATTATTCACAAGCTCGTGGAGGGCAGGGAATTCGGCACGATCTTCCTGGCCAATCCCAAGGAGGAGTTTTATCTCCTGGACTACCTTGAGAACGCCTGAGCCAGATCGAACTATCGGACCTGTAATGCATATCTCACGAAGATGAGTGCTATGCAGTCGGAAACGAACTGCAAGAACAGCCAGTCTGAACTATTACCCTATATTCAAAAGAGCGGAATCATTCCGCTTTTTTTGTTTGCCAAAACACAATTTATGAGATAAGATAGGCTATTGGTAAAAAAGAATGATACGTATGGAGGCCATCTATGACCGATCAGGAATATAACGCAAAGATTGAAGAACAATGGAGATATATTGAGGAGCTCAAGCTGTTGGTCTCTGAGAGATCAACCTTACTTGGACGCCCGCTCGTCTCATCCGTAGTGACATTCGGATGCCAAATGAACGCCCGAGACTCCGAAAAACTCCGCGGTATCCTTGATGCAGCGGGATTTAGGGATACAGAAAATGAAGATGAGGCGGATCTTGTCATCTATAATACCTGCACGGTCAGAGACAACGCGGACCAGCATGTGTACGGCAGGCTCGGCCACCTGAACGCAGTCAGAAAAAAGCGGCCGAGTATGATCATCGGTCTGTGCGGCTGCATGATGCAGGAAGACCACGTCGTCGCGAAAATCAAAAAGAGCTACCCCTTTGTCAATCTCATGTTCGGGACACACAATTTATACGCGTTTCCGGAGCTCCTCGTCAGGACCCTGAGCGAGGATAAGAGAGTCATCGACATTCGCCAGGAGACCAAGATCTTCCCGGAAAGTCTTCCGGTCAGAAGAAAGCACTTCTTCAAATCGGGCGTCAACATCATGTACGGCTGCAACAATTTCTGCAGTTACTGCATCGTACCATATGTACGCGGACGGGAGATCAGCCGGGCACCTGAGGAGATTCTGGATGAAGTCCGTCGCCTCGTCGCGGACGGGTGCGTCGAAATTATGCTTCTCGGGCAGAATGTGAACTCATACGGAAAGACACTCCCGGAGAAGACGTCATTTGCCGAACTCCTCCGTGAAGTGTGTAAAATCGAAGGTCTGCAGCGCCTCCGATTCATGACTTCCCATCCGAAGGATCTTTCTGATGAGCTCATCGAAGTCATGGCGGAAAACCCGATCATCTGCCCCCACATGCACCTGCCGGTCCAGTCGGGAAGTGACGAAATCCTGAAAAAGATGAACCGTCACTATGACCGGGCAAAATATCTCGATACAGTCAGGAAGCTTCGCGAAGCCATCCCCGACATCTCCTTCACCACTGATATAATCGTCGGTTTCCCGGGGGAGACAGAGGAGGACTTTGAAGACACACTTTCCCTGATCCGCGAAGTCGGATTCGACAGTGCTTTTACTTTCATCTATTCAAAGCGCAAAGGAACGCCCGCTGCCGAGATGGAGAACCAGGTGCCCGAGGAAGTGGTAAAAAGAAGATTCAAAAGACTTCTCGATGAAGTCAAGGTCACGGCGGAGGAGCGGTGCGCCCGCTTCACCGGCAGGATTATGGACGTCCTCATCGAGGAGGAGAACCGTGAGCCGGGTCTGGTCACGGGAAGGATCGGGCATAATATCGTCGTCCATCTGCCCGGAGACGCTTCCATGATCGGAAAAATCATTCCGGTACATCTCAAAGAGTGCAAGGGCTTCTATTATTTCGGCGAACCGGTCAGGGAATAAAGCAAAGGCTCATGCGATGACCAGGGCTCGCAGGGTCAGAGGACGATTCCTACTATATAGAGGATAAAGACTATGGCATTATCACCAATGATGCAGGAGTACGTGAAGATGAAGGAGCAGTACAAAGACTGCGTCCTCATGTACCGGGTCGGGGACTTCTACGAGATGTTCTTCGACGATGCGGTCCACGTATCGAGACTGCTGGAACTCACATTGACAGGAAAAGAATGCGGTCTGCCGGAGCGGGCACCGATGTGCGGCGTTCCGCATCACGCACTCGACGTGTATGTGAGCAGACTTATAAAAAAGGGCCAGAAGGTCGCGATCTGCGATCAGGTCGAGGACCCGAAGCTGGCCAAAGGACTGGTGAAGAGGGAAGTGACCCGCGTCGTCACACCCGGGACGAATCTGGAGGTAGATGCCGGCAGTGAAAGTCGGAACAATTACCTCATGAGCATTGTCTGCACCGAGGATCGGTTCGGCATCGCCTGCGCAGATGTCACAACGGGCGACTTTATGCTGACAGAAGTCGACAGCATTCGCAAGCTGACGGATGAGATATACAAATTGTCTCCGTCAGAGATCATTTGCAGCGAAGCCCTCATGATGTCCGGTCTCGATATAGAGGATCTGCGCGGTCGTCTCGGCATCATGATTTCACCGATGGACCCGAGATATTTCGGAGACACTGTCTGCAGAAAGACGCTTCTCGACCACTTCCATGTAGCCACGCTGGAAGGCCTCGGTATCGGAGAGTTCACGTGCGGCATGAACGCCGCCGGCGCGCTGCTCACATACCTCTTCGAGACACAGAAAAACGATCTGACGCATATATCAAGAATTCAGCCTTACCACACCGAAGAATTCATGATTGTTGACGGGACGGCAATGCGAAATCTTGAACTCATAGAGACGCTGCGCGAGAAAGAGAAGCGAGGGTCTCTGTTTTGGGTGCTCGATAAGACGAAGACTGCCATGGGCGCCCGCATGCTCCGCACGTGGATCGAGCAGCCCCTGATCAACGCAGACGCGATCAACGCCCGGTATGACGCGATTGAAGCGCTGAATGCAAATGAAATCACCTGCGCCGAGATCCGCGAATACCTTAATCCCGTATATGACCTTGAACGCCTCGCAGCCCGTATCAGCTACAAGAGCGCTAATCCGCGTGACCTGATCGCGCTGCGCTCGTCACTTGAAATGCTGCCCCATATAAAGGCTCTCCTTTCGGAACTGTCCGGATCGAGATTTATGACATTTCTTGAGACCTTCGACACGCTGGATGACCTCTGCTCGCTGATCGGCGATGCCATCTGCGATGATCCGCCCCTCGCTATGAAAGAGGGCGGCATCATTAAGGACGGTTATGACCCCGATGTGGATGAGTACCGCCACGCAAGGACCGAGGGCAAGGACTGGCTCGCCCAGCTCGAGGCCGAGGAGAGGGAGAAGACCGGCATCCACACACTGAAGATCAAGTTCAATCGCGTCTTCGGCTATGTCATTGAAGTATCTAATTCCTTTAAGAACATGGTGCCGGATACCTACACAAGAAAGCAGACACTCGTCGGAGGAGAGCGCTATACAATGCCGCGCCTCAAGGAGCTGGAGGACAAGATCCTCGGTGCGGAAGATAAGCTCAATTCTCTCGAGTATGAGATCTTCAGCAGTATCCGCGATCAGATCGGCGACAATATCGTGCGCATTCAGGACACAGCCAGAATCGTGTCAGAGATCGATGTTCTGGCATCGCTCTCTGAAGTTGCCCGCAGGAACCACTATGTGCGTCCGAAGCTGAATACGAACGGCACTATTGAGATCAAGCAGGGCAGGCATCCCGTTGTGGAGAAGATGATCGAGAATGAAGCCTTTGTCCCCAACGACACCTTGCTTGATAATAAGAAAAAACGCATCTCTGTCATCACAGGCCCCAACATGGCGGGCAAGTCCACCTATATGCGGCAGGTCGCGCTGATTGTACTTATGGCGCAGATCGGCAGCTTCGTCCCGGCCAAAAAAGCGGATATCGGTCTCGTCGACCGAATCTTCACCAGGATCGGTGCGAGCGATGACCTCGGCAGCGGCCAGAGCACCTTTATGGTGGAAATGACGGAGGTTGCCAATATTCTGCGGAGCGCCACCAGCAAATCTCTGCTCATTCTCGATGAGATCGGCCGCGGCACATCCACATTCGACGGTCTTTCCATCGCATGGGCCGTCATCGAGTACGTGGCGGACCGAAGAATCATCGGGGCGAAGACACTGTTCGCGACCCACTACCACGAACTGACAGAGCTCGAGGGCAAGATCGACGGCGTCAATAATTACTGCATAGCAGTCCGCGAGAAGGGGGACGGTATCGTATTCCTAAGAAAGATCGTGAAGGGCGGTGCCGACAAGAGTTACGGCGTACAGGTCGCGAGACTGGCCGGCGTCCCGGAGGCGGTCCTTTCGAGGGCCGGGCAGCTTCTCGATGAGCTGTCCAGCGCGGATATCACAGCCGCCATTGAAACTGTGGCAGGACAGCCGAAGCCGAAAGCGAAAAAGCCGCAGCACTACGATGACGTCGACCTCGCGCAGATGACGCTGTTCGACACCGTGAGAGATGAGGACATTCTGAAGGAGCTGGCGGAGATGAAAGTCATGGAGCTGACTCCGATCGAAGCCATGAATGAACTGTACAGGCTCCAGAATAAGCTCAACAATCGCTGGAAAGGATAAGTGAATTGAGCAGCATACATGTATTAGACCAGAACACTATCGATAAAATTGCGGCCGGTGAAGTCGTCGAGAGACCGGCATCCGTGGTCAAGGAACTGACAGAAAATGCCATCGACGCGGGAGCGGCAAGAATCACGATCGAGATCCGGGACGGCGGCATCAGGATGATCCGTATCACCGATGACGGGTCCGGCATAGCCCCGGATGAGATCCGTCTGGCCTTTTTGCGCCACGCCACGTCCAAGATCAAATCCGTCGAGGATCTCAAGGGGATCGCTTCCCTCGGCTTTCGAGGTGAAGCCCTCTCGTCCATAGCAGCTGTCAGCAGGGTAGAACTGATCACCAAAACGGAAGATGAGATCACTGCCATGAGGTATGTGATCGAGGGCGGCCGCGAAAAGCTGCTTGAAGAGATCGGAGCGCCGGACGGAACAACCTTCGTCATCCGCGACATTTTCTATAACACTCCCGCAAGAGCGAAGTTCCTCAAGACAGCGATGACAGAAGCTGCCCATGTAGGCAGCATTGTCGAGCAGCTGGCCCTGTCGAACCCGAGCGTCGCCTTCGAATATATTGTGAACGGGGCGTCACGCCTTGCGACGACCGGCAGCGGCAATCTGAAGGACACGATTTATCACATCTACGGCCGCGAGCTTGCCTCGGAGCTCCTTCCCATCGACTACTCTGAGGAAGGAATACAGATTAAAGGCTTTATCGCAAAGCCGTCGATCTGCAGGGGCAACCGAAACTTTGAAAATTACTATGTGAACGGCCGCTATGTCAAGAGCCGCGTCATTTCCTTAGGGATAGAGGACGGTTACGGGAACAAGCTCATGCAGCACCAGTATCCGTTCACCTGCCTCATGATCACTGTCACGGGTGACGCTGTCGATGTGAATGTACATCCGACTAAAATGGATGTGCGCTTCTCCGACGAGCGATTTATCCTGAATCAGTTATCGACCTGCATAAAAAAGGCTCTGTACGAGCAGGAGATGATCATCCGGTCTTCTCTCAATCCTCCCGTAAAGCCAAAAGTTGAAAAGAAAGAAGTCAGGTATGCGGCGCCTGCACCATTTGAAAAGAATTACCTGCGAGAGAAACCCACTTACGGGGGCACCGGTGCAGACACGCCAGCGCCGGGTGCTTTTGAGAGGCAGACGCCTGACAGAACTACAGCGCAGGAATCGAGTTCGATGAATGTGCGGACAGCAGGCGGATTCGGCTTGCCGGCTGTGCGTGACACGGAGATGCAGGCTGTGGGGCAAACAAGCCTGCCTGCTGCCGGTGACCCGATTATACAGTCAGCGGGTGCTTCAGGCATACAGACTGCGGACAGCAATGAGGCGACGGGAGAAGCCGCAGAGACAGTGCGCTCCGCGGACGGGCCGATGGCCTATAAACAGCAGAGCATATTTGATGACTTTCTTGATCCTAAGGCCGAGCCTGACAGGGTCATCATCGGCTGCGCTTTCAACACATACTGGATCGTTCAGTATCAGAACACTCTGTTCATGATCGATCAGCACGCAGCTCACGAGAAAGTCCTGTACTGCAGGTTTATGAAGCAGTATGAACAGAGCGGGATCACATCCCAGATGGTCTCGCCGCCTGTCATTTTCTCCGTCACCGAAGAGGAGAAAGCCCTGCTCGATGAGTATATGGAAGCCTTCAGCAAGGCCGGCTTTGAGATAGAGCCTTTCGGCGGCAGGGAGTACAAGATCAGTGCGGTCCCATATTCAATGGAAGCTCTCGGATCAAAGCAGCTCTTCACAGAACTTCTGGACAGTCTTGAAATCACCCAGGATCCAAAGAAACTGGAAATCTATGTGCGCCGCGTCGCGACAGAGGCCTGCAAAGCTGCCGTCAAGGGAGGCGACAGGATTTCGGCTTCCGAGGCCAGGGCGCTGATCAACGAGCTGTTCGACGAGTGCGATGACCCCTATCATTGCCCGCACGGTCGTCCGACAATCATCTCATTTACGGAAAGTGAACTGGAAAAACGTTTTAAGAGAATAGTGTGATGACTAAGAAAGATAAACCTATGCTGATCGTTGTAGCAGGCCCCACCGCATCCGGAAAGAGTGCGGCCGCTGTCGAACTGGCCCGCATGATCGGAGGAGAGATCATCTCCGCCGACTCCATGCAGGTCTACCGCCACATGGATATCGGCTCAGCCAAAATCACAAAAGAAGAGATGATGGGAATTCCCCATTATCTGATCGATGTCGCCGACCCAACGGAGGAATTCGATGTCGTGAGATATGCGCGTATGGCCAGGGAAGCGATATCGAACATTATCTCCAGAGAAAAAATCCCGATTCTCTGCGGGGGCACCGGATTCTATATTCAGGCAGTGACCCGCGATATAG
The DNA here is from genome assembly GCA_017514845.1 of Lachnospiraceae bacterium. Classification (GTDB taxonomy): domain Bacteria; phylum Bacillota; class Clostridia; order Lachnospirales; family Lachnospiraceae; genus Chordicoccus. The sequence goes on along the minus strand of JAFWIM010000250.1, from coordinate 11,517 downwards.
ACTTCTCGGAGACCGGTTCTCTGCCCGAATACAGGGAGGAACTTGCAGCTTATGCGGCGGAACACGGAAACGAGGCTCTCCACGAGCGGCTCAGAACGATCGACCCTGTCTCCTATGAGACGATCCATCCGAACAATCTGAAGCGTGTCATCCGCGCGCTGGAATACTACAAAGAGACCGGCATGACGATCTCTGCCCACAACGAGGCAGAGCGGCAGCGGGAGACTCCTTATGATCTTCATTTCTTTGTGCTGAACGATGACAGAGCAGTGCTGTACGACCGGATCGATCGGAGAGTCGACTTTATGATGGCGGAGGGACTCTACGACGAAGTCCTGTATCTCCGCCAGATGGGACTCACCCGCGATATGGTCTCCATGCAGGGGCTCGGCTACAAGGAGATGCTCGACTGTATGGACGGAAGATACGACCTTGATGAGGCCGTGCGGGTCCTGAAGAGGGACAGCCGCCACTACGCAAAGCGGCAGGTCACCTGGTTCAAGCGGGAAAAAGACGCCATCTGGATCGACCGCGCTGACTTTGGCGGAGACAGCATTAAAATTGCGGAGTTCATGGCCAGTACGATCGGGCTTAAGAAAGGACAGTAATGAATAAGACAAATATTTATAAAGGCCTCGGCATCGACGAAGATGTCTTCCGATACGGAGAGAGCATCTGCTGCGAGCTTGCCGGCCGTTTCGCAGTAATAGACGAAGTCTCAGAGATCAACCAGCTGAAGGTCATCGGTGCCATGCAGGAATGCCGCGTGAGCGAAGCCTGCCTCGGAACGACGACCGGCTACGGCTACAATGACATCGGCCGTGACACGCTGGAGGAAGTATACGCCAAGGTGTTCCACACGGAGGCAGCGCTCGTCCGGCCACTCATCGCATGCGGCACCCACGCTCTCGCGATTGCACTGTTCGGCAATCTGCGGCCGGGCGACGAGCTCATATCGATTGCGGGAAAGCCTTATGACACCCTCGAGGAAGTCATAGGGATCCGCCCGTCAAGAGGCTCTCTGGCTGAGTACGGCGTCACCTACAGGCAGGTCGACCTGCTGCCGGACGGCAATTTTGACCTTGCAGGTATCAGAAAGGCAATCAGCGATAAGACAAAAATGATCACGATACAGCGTTCCAAGGGCTATGAAGTGAGAAAGACACTGTCCGTAGCCCAGATTGGTGAAGCCATTGCCTGTGTAAAGAGCGTCCGTCCCGATATCATCTGTATGGTTGACAACTGCTACGGTGAATTCACTGAGCCGATCGAGCCGTCCGATGTCGGAGCGGACCTCATCGTCGGTTCCCTCATCAAGAATCCGGGCGGCGGCCTGGCCCCCGTCGGCGGTTACATCGCCGGCAAGGCTCTGTATGTTGAAAACGCTTCCTACCGCATGACGTGCCCCGGCCTCGGCAGCGAAGTCGGCCCGTCACTGGGCGTGAATCCCGCCTTCTATCAGGGCTTTTTCATGGCCCCCATTGTAACGGCATCCGCTCTCAAGGGGGCGATATTTGCAGCAAATGTCTACGAGCGGCTCGGATTTTCCGCCCTGCCTGACGGGAAAGAGGATCGGCACGACATCATTGAGTCGATCACCCTCGGCTCACCGGAAGCGGTCGTCGCCTTCTGCAAAGGCATTCAGAAGGCCGCGCCGGTCGACTCCTTTGTCACCCCGGAGCCATGGGATATGCCCGGTTACGACGACCCGGTCGTCATGGCGGCAGGGGCGTTTGTTCAGGGATCCTCGATTGAGCTTTCCGCTGACGGGCCGATCCGCCCGCCGTATTCGGTCTATTTTCAGGGCGGTCTCACCTGGCCGTCCGCTAAGCTTGGCATCCTCATGTCTCTGCAGGAGATGAAAAACGCCGGGCTTGTCACCCTCCCGTAATTGTAGATCAGACCTTAAGACAGTTCGGACAGGCTGTACCGAAGTCCATTAAACAGGCTCAAACATCATCTTCATCGAAAAGCGCATATCCTTCCCTGCAAGCTTGAAACATGCTACGCATGTTTCGATCTTTCAGTCGGATATGCAATGCTTTTCTCACGAAGATTGATGTTTGCGCCTGTAACGATATTCCAAATCAGCCTGCCTGAACTGTCAACCACGAATCTATCTCATTCTCATATGGATAGGATGCCTTACGCCGACAGCAAAACTCCAATACTGCCTTTACTGTACTGTCAGCCACGCATCTGTCTCTCTGAAATTTGAACCGACCACTTTGCAGGAGTTATTTATGTCAGATATTAAGCAGGTCATCATCATCGGTGCCGGCGCGTCCGGTCTCATGGCCGGAATCATGGCGGCAAGAGGCGGAGCCGCCGTCACGATCCTTGAAAAGGAAAAAAAGCCGGGCAGAAAGCTGCTCCGCACCGGCAACGGCAAATGCAATCTGACCAACACCGGTGACCCCCGCCACGCATACCACGGCACTGACCCGGGCTTTGCCGCCCGCGCGCTCGACGCGTTTTCCGTGCAGGATACGATCCGCTTCTTCACCGAGATCGGTCTCTACACGACGAGCAGGGACGGATGGATCTACCCCTATGCGGGACAGGCGGAGAGTGTTCTCGCCTGCCTCCTCCGGGAAGCCGCAAAGCTCAGAATTAAAATCAAGAATAATGAGACAGTCACCGCTGTAACCAAAAAAGACGATCATTTCGACGTACAGACGTCCACCTGGACCTACAGAGCCGACAGTGTGATCCTAGCGTGCGGCACCGCTGCCTCTCTGGTCAAATCCCAGCTTCCGTGCAACGGTCTTACGCTCGCCGAAAGTCTCGGCCACAGCACAGTACCCCAGCGGCCATCCCTTGTGCCGCTCGTGTGCGAAGGAGCGGAGAAAAAGGGCTGGGCAGGTGTCCGGATCCAGGGAACTTGCTCTCTGTGGTCAGAGGGCATTATGCTCGCCTCCGAGACAGGCCAGCTCCAGCTGACCGAGCAGGGAGTCTCCGGCATACCGGTGTTCAACATCTCGGGGAGAGCTCTGATCCTCATGGGCGGCGGTCTCCCGGTAACACTCAAACTCGATTTTTTCCCCGACTTTGACAGGGAGATGACGCAGGCTTTCCTTGAGTCAAGACGGATTCTTCTCGGGACAGACGACATGAAATCGATCCTGACAGGTCTCTTCCCCGAAAAACTCATTCCCGCGCTGACAGGCGGCGCTCACAATATCGCGGAGCTCACGGAGAACATCAAGGCGTGCACGCTTTTTGTGAAAGGTTCTGCCGGAGCCGGAAGCGCCCAGGTCTTGTCCGGCGGTATCCGCACATACGAGGTCGATGCGGCCACCTCAGAGTCCAGGATCTGCCCCGGTCTCTTTATCACAGGAGAGCTTTTGGACATCGACGGCGCCTGCGGTGGCTGGAATCTGCAGCTTGCATGGTCGACGGGAGCAAATGCAGGGAGACACGCAGCAGACTGAACCTTTTTTCAGGGATTCATATGCAGAAAGACGTTCTGTATCGGAGGGTATATGATAAAAGTATCTGACATTAAGCTGCCTGTTGAAGCCGATCAGGCAGCTCTTATAAAAAAAGCTGCTCACGAGGCCGGCATCAGACCGGAAGACATCCGGGAGATCGTTATCCTCCGCCGTTCACTCGACGCACGGCGAAAACCTGACCTTTACTATATCTATACCGTGCTGCTCTCATCCAGGAAAGAAGAGCAGCTGCGGAGCAGGAGCAGAAAGCGTTCGGGCAGAAGTAAACATAATAATATTATGTTTACCGAAAGAGAGACGTATACCATACCCGATCCCGGGGACGAGGTGCTGCATCAAAGACCCGTGATCATCGGGTCTGGCCCTGCCGGACTCTTTGCCGCCTATGTGCTCGCTCTGTCCGGCTATAAACCGCTCATTCTCGAGCGGGGCGCGGACGCTCTCACAAGGACGTCGCGGGTCGAACACTTCTGGGCGACAGGCGAGCTGAACACAAGGACCAACGTTCAGTTCGGAGAGGGCGGTGCCGGCACATTCTCCGATGGCAAACTGAACACCTCCGTCAAGGATCCGGGCTGCCGCGCGCAGTTCATGAAAGAAACATTTGTCCTGTTCGGCGCGGACGAGTCCATATTGTATGAGCAGAAGCCCCACGTCGGGACCGACGTCCTGACACAGGTATTAGTACGCATGAGGGAGCGGCTCACAGAGCTCGGTGCCGAATATCGCTTCCTCTCTCAGGTGACTGATCTTGAGATAACGAACGGTAAACTGACCGCTGTCCTGGTCAACGACAGTGAGCGCATCCCTGCCGAGGTGTGCGTTCTTGCCCCCGGTCACTCTGCAAGAGATACCTTCCGCATGCTTAACGCGCGGGGGCTTCGAATGGAGCCGAAGGCATTTGCCGCCGGAGTGCGCATCGAGCATCCCCAGGAAATGATCGATCTGTCCCAGTACGGAAGACCCAGTGATGAGAGTCTCGGTCCCGCCCCCTACAAGCTGACATGTACGGCTGCCGACGGGCGCGGCGTTTACTCATTCTGTATGTGCCCGGGCGGCTATGTCGTCAATGCCTCCTCCGAGAAAGGGCTTCTCGCCGTGAACGGGATGAGCTATATGAGGCGTGACAGTGCAAATGCGAACTCAGCCATCCTCGTCACCGTCACCCCGGACGACTTTATGCCGGGTAAGCCGGATGATCTGCCGGACGCCTTAGCGGGCACGGCTTTTCAGGCCGAGCTTGAAAAGCGGGCATTTGCTGCCGCGGGCGGATGCATTCCTCAGCAGCTTTATGCCGATTTTATGAAAAAGACCGTCAGCACGAATTACGGTGAGTTCGGGAGCTGTGTGCGGGGCAGTGCCGCATTTGCAGACCTTTCTTCCGTCATGCCTGCATTCATGGTGAGAGATATAGGTGAGGGAATCTCGGCCTTCGGAAAAAAGATCCGCGGATTCGACCGGCCGGACGCAATTCTGTCAGGGATTGAGAGCCGCTCTTCATCCCCTGTACGCATCACAAGGGACGAAAAATATGTCTCCAATATAGACGGAATCTATCCCTGCGGGGAGGGCTGCGGCTATGCGGGGGGAATCACCTCCGCCTCCATGGACGGAATGAGGTGCGCCGAGGCAATTATAAAAAGATTTCGAAAACTGACCTGAGCCGTGTACAGTAACCCTATTTTGTGTTAAAATGCATATTGCCTAATTTTCGATTATCGCTCCCGGAGAGTAGATGGAGGGATATTTGAAGAACTTACTGGCAAAAAATAAAGCGGACTTTGACCGTCCCTACGAGAGATGCCTCATGTACGGACCGGGCGCTCTGTCAGATTCGGAGCTCCTGGCAGTCATAATAAAGACCGGCACAAAGGGCGCCTCCGCAGAGGATCTGGCAGGTAAGATCCTGCATCTCCACCCGAACCCGAACGGACTGCTCGACATCTGTCATCTGACGATCGACGAGCTCATGTCAGTCCCGGGCATAGGGCAGGTCAAGGCAATTCAGCTTAAATGCGTGGGTGAGCTTTCCAAGCGGATCGCCACCTACAAAGCGAGAGAGGAGCTTTCATTTTCCGAACCGTCGTCCATCGCTGACTACTACATGGAGCAGCTGCGGCATGAGGAAAAAGAGAGCTTTATCTGCATGATGTTAGACAGCAGGAACCGGCTGATCGGAGAAGAGCATATGTCGAAGGGGACAGTGAACTGGACTGTCGTCTCTATTCGTGATCTATTCCTCACCGCCCTCCGCGCGCGGGCAGTCGGTATCATTATCATACACAATCATCCGAGCGGTGATCCGGCGCCCAGCCATGAGGATATACTCCTTACAGAGCGCGTGCGCGAGGCCGGGGAACTTCTGGAAATACGCCTTCTCGACCATATCATAATCGGCGACCGCCGCTTCGTGAGTTTCAGCGAGGAAGGACTTCTTGCTTCCGGAGGAGAGCATGAAATTTCACAATCCGATAATCCATAACGCTTTCGGCGTTGATCTTGGGACCAGCGCCGTTAAGATATACTGCCAGCACACCGGGCAGATCACGACAGAGAAGAATATGATAGCGTTCAAGGATGACGGCGAGGTCCTCGCGGTCGGAAATGACGCGTTTGATATGTACGAAAAAAACCCGCCGAACATCAAAGTACATCAGCCGGTAAAGAACGGACGGATCGCTGACGTCACCGAAGCGCTGTATGTTCTCACCGCGCTCATGCAGAGAGCGGACAGAAGGATCGGCTACGCTCCGATCATATTTTTTTCGGCTCCCGTCAATATGTCCGAGATAGAGAAGCGGGCTTATTACGCGATCAGTCAGGGAAACATCATCCAGAATCCCAAAGTATACCTGGTAGACCGCGCAATCTGCGACGCGATCGCCCTCGGCATTCCGATCCACCGCACCCGCGGTTCCATGATCGTGAACATCGGAGGCCAGAATACAGAAATATCGGTCCTTGCCAACGAGCAGGTCATCATCAGCAAGGATATCCCGATCGGCGGTCAGCAGCTCAACGGGGCGATCTGCGATGTCATTCGCAGAGACGATAATCTCCTCATAGGGCATCACACCGCCAAGCGTCTCAAGGCCGTTCTCTCATCCCTCGGAGAAGATATCCGGGAAGAAAGAAAGATCTACGGCATCAGCACGTTGTCCGGACTCCCGAAAGAGGGTATCGTCACATCCGAGCAGGTATCGCTCGCGGTCGAAGCTCAGATTTCCCAGCTTGCATACGAGATCCGGAACTTCCTGGAGAGAACACCTCCCCAGATCAGCGAATCTATCCGACGAGAAGGAATCTATCTCACGGGCGGCACGGCACGCATTCCGTTCATAGACAGATATCTGAGGCATTATATCGGAGTCGATGTAAAGCTCTCAACACATTATGAACTGTGCACCGTCCGGGGACTCGAGGAGCTTGTGAACCACAAGGCCCTGTGGAGATGGGGCTACACGATAAGGAAGAAGAAATGAAGAAGAATTTGAATTTTCTGAGGCAGAAGCTGAAAAGCCAGCATCTTCTCATTATTCTGGCGATCATATGCATAGGCCTCATGGCCATGACATTTTCGTCCGGTACGAACGGAAGTGTCCGCCAGGTGACAAATCAGTTCATCGTTCCCTTCCAGAACGGTGTAAATAAAGTAGGCAATCTTCTCGGGTCATGGGCTTCCGGTTTTCGGAATGTGCAGGCTCTGGCAGCCGAGAATGAGGAACTCAAGGCGCGAGTCGGCGATCTGACAGAAGAAAACGCACGGCTTTCGCAGAGTGTGTCCGAGCTTGACAGGCTCGAAAAACTCTACGCGCTCGACAAAGAATATCCGGAATACACCAAGGTGGCAGCCCAGGTCATATCCAAAGATCCGGGCAACTGGTACAACCGCTTCGTCATCAATAAAGGTACTAAAGACAATCTCGCCGTGGATATGAACGTCATAGCCAACGGCGGTCTCATCGGCATCATAACCGAGGTGGGGGAGAACTGGGCCCTGGTCGAATCGATCATCGACGATGAATCCAACATCAGCGCCATGGTCGCATCCACATCCGACACTTGCATCGTGTCCGGAAACCTCAGCCGCATGAGTTCGGGCAAGATTGATTTCTCGGAACTCCGGGACGACGGCAATGTCGTCACAGAGGGAACCAAGATCGTCACATCGAGCATCAGCACAAAGTTCCTGACCGGCCTTCTCATCGGGTACGTCTCAGAGGTGGGTGACGACTCCAATCATCTGACCCGCTCCGGAACGATCATCCCGGCGGCCGATTTCAAGAACATCCGGGAAGTCCTTGTCATCCGCGAATTAAAGCAGACCAGGGAAAACTCATAAGGAGGCTCTATTGATCCGGAAGATAATCATATTTATTCTGATCGTGGCATGCTGCATTCTGCAGACGACAGTGTTCGCTCTGCAGAGTGTCACTTCCGTGTCCCCGAATCTGATGATCATCATAACGATCTCCATCGCCTTTATGCAGGGCAAGAAAGAGGGTATTCTGACCGGTCTCATCAGCGGTCTTCTTATAGACTTCACCTACGGCACCGTTTTCGGCTTCTACGGCCTGCTCTATATGCTGGTCGGCTATGCCTCGGGCTTTTTCTGCCAGGTCTACTTTGATAACGATGTAAAGATGCCGCTCATTCTGGCGACTGTATCCGACGTGCTGTGCAACTTCATCGTGTATGTGGTGTTTTTCCTGCTTCGCGGCAGGCTTGCATTTGCACGCTTTTTAACAGGGATCATCATCCCCGAGGCTGTCTACACAGCTCTGATGACGCTTATCCTGTACAGATTGTTCTACGTCATCAATCATGCACTGGTGAATAATCAGAAGAAAGGACGTCAGTCACTTTGGATAAAAGATTAAAGAAATTTATCGGCAGGATACGGATCAGCCGACCTGCCGTTCTCGCAATAATATTCGTCCTCATGTCCAGCGTACTGATCCACAGGCTCTACGACCTGCAGATCGTGAATGGGGCTGCCTACAGGGACAATTTCCGTCTCATGACGACCAAGAAGAGAACTCTCAAGGCATCCCGCGGCAACATTCTCGACAGGAACGGGGAGCTTCTCGCCTCCAACAAGCTGAGCTACAGCGTGACGCTTGAGGATAACGGGACATACGCCACGAACAGGTCAAAGGCCCTCGCCCTGAACGGCGAGGCTTACCGCATTTCTAAAATTCTTGAGTCTCACGGTGATTCCCTGAGCAATGACTTCCACATCGTACTCGACGAAAACGGAGAGTACGCTTTTAACGTGTCAGGCCGCAGTCTGAGCCGCTTTAAGGCCGACGTTTTCGGCGAAGCCTACATCGACGACCTGACCGATGAGCAGCTGAACGCGACAGCGGATGATATGATGAAGACCCTGATCGGCGAGAAAGACGGGTTCGCGATCATCCGAGGGAACAAGCCCTACACCCCCGAGGAGCTTGAGGAAGCCGGCCTTCCCAAGGAGCTCGGCAAGCAGGATATCCTGAATATCATCTATGTGCGCTATCAGCTCTTTACGACCAGCTACCGTAAGTACCTTCCGGTGACGATCGCGACAGACGTCTCACCGGACTCCGTTGCCGATCTGATGGAGCACAGCACGGAGCTCACAGGTATCGATATCGTTGACGATACGATCCGCGTGTACGATGAACCCGAGGCTTTCGCCTCCATCATCGGCTACACAGGCAAAGTCTCCGCGGAGGATCTCTCCGAACTTCAGCAGGAGAATTCCAGCTATAACAACAACTCGATCGTCGGAAAGAGCGGCATCGAAAAAATACTCGAGCTCAATCTGCAGGGCTTCGACGGCGAGGAGACCGTCTATGTCGACAACCTCGGCAAGGTCCTCAAGGTCGATGAGAACTCCAGGATCCAGCCGACCGCCGGCAACGACGTGTACCTCACCATAGACAAGGAGCTGCAGGTCGCCACCTACAAGCTGCTCGAGCAGCGTATCGCCGGTATTCTCGAGACCGTCATCATTGACGCGAAAGAGTTCGACACATCGGAAGTCACGGATACGGCCAACATCATGATCCCGATCTATGACGTCTATGAGGCTCTTATTTCCAACAACGTGCTCTCCCTTGAACACCTGAGCGAGCCCGACGCGACGGAAAACGAGACCCTCATGAACACAGAGTTCCTGGCCAAGCAGGAGGAAATCTTCACGGCCCTGAACAACGAGCTGACCGGAGCCGAGCCCTCCGCCTACAAAGATCTGTCGAACGAAATGAAAGAGTATGAGAGCTACATCGTCAATGATCTTCTGACGTCCAAGCTCGATATACTGAACAGCACCGCCATCGACCGCACAGACGAGACCTACCTCGCCTGGACGCGTGATGAGACCATCACTCTTCGTCAGTATCTGACCTACGCAGCCAGCAAGAACTGGATCGACATCTCAGTGTTCGCGACAGACGAGACGTATCTTGATTCAGCGGAGATCTACGCAAAACTGTCGGAATACATCGAGAACTATCTCTCGACGGACGTCGACTTCAGCAAGAAGCTGTACAAGTACCTTATCCAGCAGGACCGCATCAGCGGCAGAACGATCATGAAGGTCCTGTATGACCAGGGCGTGTTCAGCAAGGACGACGGTTTCTACGAGGCTTTCATCGACGGTGACTATGACACCTATGACCTCGTTCTTGCCAAGATCCACAACCTCTCGCTGAAGCCTTCCATGCTTGCCCTGGATCCCTGCTCGGGTTCCGCGGTCATCACGAACCCAAAGACAGGCGAGATCCTGGCCTGCGTGACATATCCCGGCTACGACAACAACCGGCTGGCGAACACAATGGACGTCGCGTATTACAACAAGCTTGCGGCGGACAAATCCAGACCGTTTTACAATAAGGCCACCCAGCAGACAACGGCTCCCGGATCCACCTTTAAGCTGGTCACCGCATCCGCGGGACTTGAGGAGAAGGTAATCTCGCCGACGACCGAATTCAAGTGCACCGGCACATTCGATCTCATTGAGACACCTCTGAAATGCTGGTATAAGCAGGGACACGGCACGCTCAATATCATCGGCGGCATAGCCAATTCCTGCAACGTTTTCTTCTCGAATGTCGCTTATCTCATGGGCATCAATGAGGAGGGCATATGGTCCGACTCGCTGTCTCTGGGAAAGATCCAGACATACGCGAAAATGTACAATCTTGACCTGAACTCGGGCATCGAGATCCCGGAAGCCACGCCGTCCGTCACTGACCAGTACGCGGTCCCGTCCTCCATCGGACAGGGAACGCACTCCTACACGACGACTCAGCTCGCCCGCTATGTCACAACACTTGCAAATGGCGGCACTTCCTACAACATCTCGCTGATCGACAGGATCACGGATGCCGCGGGAAATCTGATTCAGGACTATTCTCCGACAGTGCAGAGCAAAGTCTCGATCAGCACCAATACATGGAACATCATTCATGAGGGTATGCGGTCCGTTATCGCCGAAAAAGGCGAGTTCGCGGATTTCCCGATCGACGTATCCGGAAAGACCGGGACAGCGCAGGAATCAAAATCCAGACCTTCCCACGCTCTGTTCATCGGTTACGCTCCGTCGGAGAACCCGGAGATTGCCATTGCAGTCCGTATAGGAAACGGGTATTCGTCCACCAACTCCATGCTGGTAGCCCGCGATGTCATTCAGTACAGGTTCGGTCTGGCCGATGAGTCTTCACTCATCACCGGACAGGCGAGATCCGACTGGATCTCCTCGTCACAGACCGACTAACGGAGGCTTAACTATTCAGTAACCTGAATAGTTACACCGCATCGGTGGCCTTCGGCAAAAAAATACCGATGCGGTGCGGTCGATCTAGTGCAATATGCAGCTGTCTCGCAGTAAATGCGAGACCCTGCAAAGCAGTTACACGGAGGCTTCATATAATAATGTGGAGACAGTATAAACTCAAAGACTACAACTTCAGACTGATCATCTGGCTCGTGACCCTCTCAACGCTCGGTGTCCTCCTCGTAGGCTCCGCCGAGCCTTCACTGCAGGGAAGACAGCTTGCAGGCGTCATGCTCGGCC
>JAFWIM010000249.1 GCA_017514845.1 Lachnospiraceae bacterium | reverse complement strand
TGAGACGGCTGGCTTGGCCACTTTGTTGGTAAGGTCTTTCAGACGGCTACCACGACCACCGGCCAGAATCATTGCTAACATTGAGTTTTGCATAATGTGAAACCTCTCTTTCTTTTATATTTGGTAATAATAAAAGCGCTTTGGAACTGTCTCTGCGGACAGAGACCTGTGCAATGACACTATATGTATTGTAACATATTGTGGTGATTTTGAGTAAAAAATATGGAAATTTGTGCAGTTTTTGATTAAAAAATTTAAGATTTTTTTTTGCCGTTGGCAAAAAGCAGAATTATAGGCTCGAATCTTCGAAATATTTGTGACCCTTGTGCGCTTAAGTGGCGGCGCAATGAAAACGCCTTTACATTTTAAAGTGCAGAGATTATACTGTTTAAGTCCTGCTAATAAATGTTCAGAGGCTTAAGCGCTGTCCTGAATAATCATGATATTGCGGCAGGCGGAAAAGGGAACTCTGTTTTTTTTGCCCCGCTGCTGAGGTTTAAGAGAGGAGAATAATTATGTGTGGAATTGTCGGGTATATCGGCCCCAGACAGGCTGCTCCGATCCTGCTTGAAGGATTATCGAAACTTGAGTACAGAGGTTACGATTCTGCGGGAATAGCGGTGCGTGATGCCGATAAAGCTCCGGTAGTCGTCAAGGCAAAAGGGCGCTTGAAGGTTCTTTCGGAAAAGACCAATGGCGGTTCGGCTGTTCCGGGGAACTGCGGTATCGGCCACACAAGGTGGGCGACACACGGAGAACCGTCGGAGAATAATGCTCATCCGCATGCGACAGGCGATATGAATGTCGTCGCTGTCCATAACGGCATCATTGAGAACTATAAGGAACTCAAGGATAAGATGATCCGAAAAGGGTATAAGTTCTATTCGGAGACAGACACTGAAGTAGCCGTCAAAGTCGTTGATTACTATTATAACAAGTATAAAATGGGTCCGATTGACGCGATTGCCAAGACGATGGTCCGTGTGCGCGGTTCCTATGCTCTGGCCGTCATGTTCAAGGAGTATCCCGGCGAGATTTACGTTGCCAGAAAAGACAGCCCGATGATTATCGGTGTCAGCGATGGCGAGACCTATATCGCCTCCGATGTTCCGGCCATTTTGAACTATACAAGGAACGTATACTATATCGGCAACCTTGAGATGGCGAGGCTGACTGCCGGCAAGGCAGAGTTCTACAATTTGGACGGAGATATCGTTGAGAAAGAACTGCATGAGATCAAATGGGATGCGGAAGCCGCGGAAAAGGGCGGTTTCGAGCACTTCATGATGAAAGAGATCCATGAGCAGCCGAAGGCTGTCGCGGATACTGTGGGTGCCTACGTGAAGGATGTTGAGGATGGTCCGGTCGTTGACATTTCATCTACAGGTCTGACAGACGATGTGATATCTTCGCTCAGCGGAATCACGATCGTCGCGTGCGGCAGCGCCTATCACGTGGGCATAGCGGCCCAGTATGTATTTGAGGATCTTGCGCGCATTCCGGTCCGGGTGGAACTGGCTTCCGAATTCCGCTACAGAAGACCGCTCCTTATGCCTGATAATCTTGTTGTGGTCATAAGCCAGTCGGGTGAGACGGCAGACTCCCTCGCAGCTCTTCGTGAGGCGAAGAGCCTTGGCAATAAGACACTTGCCATAGTGAATGTCGTGGGATCTTCCATAGCCCGTGAGGCTGATTATGTCTTATATACGATGGCCGGTCCGGAAATAGCCGTCGCAACGACGAAGGCATATTCCACACAGCTGATCGCGTCCTATATCCTTGCGATCGAGTTCGCTCTCGTCCGCGGAACGATCGACAGTGCGAAAGCCCGGGAGATGCTGACGGAGCTTCGTACACTCTCCGGAAAGATCCGGAGACTGCTTGAGGATAAGGAGAGAATCCAGTGGTTCGCTGCCAAGTATTCCCATGCGCATGACGTCTTCTTTATCGGCAGGGGCATTGACTACGCAATATCGCTTGAGGGAAGCCTCAAGATGAAGGAGATCAGTTACATTCACTCCGAGGCATACGCAGCGGGTGAGCTGAAGCACGGAACAATCTCTCTGGTCGAGGAAGGCACACTTGTCGTCGGTGTTCTCACTCAGTCCGGTCTCTATGAGAAGACCGTGTCAAATATGGTCGAGTGCAAGAGCCGCGGCGCTTACCTTATGGGACTCACATCCTACGGCAATTACAATATTGAAGATACGGCCGATTTTACCGTCTATATTCCAAAGACGGATGAACATTTTGCAACATCGCTCGCAATCATTCCTCTGCAGCTCCTCGGCTACTATGTAAGCTGCGCTAAGGGTCTGGATGTTGACAAGCCGAGAAATCTGGCCAAGTCTGTGACGGTCGAGTGAGACTTGGCCGGAGCGGAGAACAGCTGCGCATTCTGAGGCGGGCAGCAATCCGGTTTGATCGTATGTCGATGGAAGCTCACCGAACGTCTCAGCCTGCCCGGCAATCAGGATTCGGACATGCATAAAAATACATACTGACTAAAGCTTTGGGACAGGGATCCGGCAGCCTTGTGCATATTTGCACAAAGGACCGATCCCTGTATTTTTGTGTCATGGCAAAATGCCGAGTGATATTTGCAACAAATGGCGTAAATAGTACAAAATCAACAATTTTTTCGTTGCTTATAGTCTTTTCATGTCATATAATATTCAAAGAAGTATGTTCTTGCTGTCCAATATCACGGTGATTTTGGACAAATCTAATATTAAAAAAAGGAGCACTGAGATGGAAAAATTCACTGGCAAAGCAGCGTATCAGGGAATCGCTATCGGCAAGATCGCAGAGATGGCCAAGGCAGACGGAGCTATCGAGAAGGTACAGGTAGCTGACGTTGCTGCAGAGATCGAGCGTCTCCATGCAGCTAAAGAGCAGGCTATGGGCGAGCTCAAGGCACTCTATGAGAAAGCACTCGTTGACGTAGGCGAAGCTCACGCTGATATCTTTGAAGTACACCAGATGATGCTCGATGATGATGACTATAACGAGTCCATCGAAGAGATCATCAAAGAACAGCAGGTCAATGCAGAGTATGCTGTCAAGACAACAGGTGATAACTTTGCAGCAATGTTCGCCAGCATGGAAGATGAGTACATGAGAGGCCGTGCAGCAGACGTCAAGGATATTTCTTCTCGTCTCGTTACAGACCTCATGGGCGGCGGTGCCGGCGGCAACAACTTCACAGAGCCGGTCATCCTCGTAGCTGATGATCTTGCTCCGTCAGAGACAGTACAGCTCGACAAGACAATGGTTCTTGCATTTGTAACAAGAGAGGGATCCACAAACTCCCATACAGCAATCCTTGTTCGTACAATGAATATCCCGGCACTTGTTCAGGTCAAGGTTCCGAAGGATGTCAACG
>JAFWIM010000248.1 GCA_017514845.1 Lachnospiraceae bacterium | reverse complement strand
CATGTTCGTGGCCCCGTTCCTCTGCGCATTGGCCTTGGCGTCTTCTATAGCCTCAGGCACGATCTCAACGCCGTAGACCTCATGGGCTTTCGACGAAAGGAAATGCGAAATAGTCCCGATCCCGCAGAAAAGGTCGAAGACAGTCTCCTCCCCTGTGAGCGCCGCATACTCAACCGCCTTCCCATAGAGCTTCACCGTCTGCGCAGGGTTGACCTGATAAAACGAGAGCGGCGAAATGCGGAAGGAGTAATCAAGAAGCGTATCCATAATCCATGACTCACCATAAAGAGGAATGACCTCCTGCCCAAGGATGACATTGGTCCGCTTTGTGTTGACATTGAGGCAGATGCTGGTGACTCCGAAAATCTCCTTAAGGCGGCTTACCAGCACGTCAGATTTCGGCAGCTTCCTTCCGTTTATGACAAGGCAGATGAGGACCTGGCCTGTAGAGAATCCCTCTCTTACAAGCAAGTGCCTGAGGAGACCGGTTCCCGTGCTCTCATCGTAGGCGGAGATTTTGTATTCTTCCGCAAATGCCAGCACCGTCCGAAGAATCTCCTCATTCTTTTCCGGAGACAGGGCACAGTCCCGTATATCTATAATGCTGTGCGTTCTTCCCGCATAGTAGCCGGCGACCAGCCTTCCCTCTTTGTCTGTCCCGATGGGATACTGGGCCTTATTCCTGTATCTCCACGGCTCCTCCATGCCCATGATCGGCTCCATGAGGATGTCGCGGAAACCTCCGATCCTCTCAAGGTTCCTTCGGACAACGCCCTCCTTGAACGCAAGCTGCTTTTCGTAGCTCATCGCCTGCAGGCGACAGCCGCCGCACTGCCTAGCGACGGGACAGCGAGGCTCCACCCGGTCCGGGGATGGCACAAGGATTTGCTGGAGCCTTGCGTAGGCAAAGCTTTTCTTCGGCCTTGTGATCTTTGCAATGACCGTATCTCCGATCACGGCATCCTTGACGAACAGGGTATAGCCGTCCACATGGCCGATGCCGTCGCCTTCGTTTGTCATATCGACGATCTCCGTCCGGACAATGTCATTCTTATTGAACATGTAAGCTGCTTCAACCTTCTTTTTCTTTGCCATATCTCTCCTCTGCAAAAAACACGGATCCGGTACATAAGCGCAAACGCGCCGGAACCGGACCCGTGACTTTCTTATAATTATTTCCCTGTTCTTCTCAGGTTGGTATCGAAGAACCTGTTCCATCCGAGCCACGTCTCCTCAGCGGGACCCGACTCGAGTACCTCCGACATCGTCTCAAGCTTGGCATCCGTGTTATCTGCCAGATTGAGGGCCATGGCCTCAATGATCGCGGGCTTCTTCGGTGAGCCGTACTCGTACTCGCCATGGTGAGCGAGTATGCAGTGCTTGACCATCATCTCGAGCTCTGCCGGGAAACCTTCGATGCGGGAGGCGTGATCATGCACCATCTCCGCCCCGATCATGATATGACCGAGCAGCTGCCCATCATCCGTGTACTCATTGAAAGGGAAATCAGAAAGCTCCTGCACTTTGCCTATGTCGTGAAGCATGGCGGCCGTGAGCAGCAGATCCCTGTTGATGGCTGCATAGCTGCGGGCAAGGAAATCGCACATTTTGGTCACCTGCAGGGTATGCTCAAGAAGACCGCCCACAAAGCTGTGGTGGACAGTCTTGGCTGCCGAGTGGCCGACAAAAGCTGTAACGAACTCTTTATCATCTGAAAAGAAGCTAAGAAGGAGCTGCTTCAAATATGGATTCTCGATCGTGCGTGTGTAATTCACAAGTTCGCTGTACATGACCTTGCGGTTCTTCTTCGTGACCGGAAGGTAGTCCGCCGGGATATACTCGCCCGGTTCGGCCTTTCTCACCTGCTTGAGCGATGCCTGCAGCTGTCCGTTGAAATTGCTGACGCTGCCTGCCACATAAATATAATCGAGAGCTTCGAACTCACCGATGGCACCGGAATTCGGATCCCATATCTTGCAGTCGAGCTGACCTGTCTTGTCCTGCAGGATGACGTTCTCATAATTCCTGCCGTTTTTTGTCACGGCCGACTGTTTGTGCTTGCAGAGGTAAATATCCTGTATGCGTGACCCTTCTTTGAGCTCACTGATATAACGCATGAAAATCTCCAATCTATTTTTATAACAATTCAGCCGAGTTCCTAAACCGGCGCAAACATCATCTTCATCGAAAAACGCATATCCTACCCTGCGAGCTTAGTAAATGCAGTCGCATTTACTGATCTCTCGGTCGGATATGCAATGTTTTTCTTACGAAGATGGATGCTTTGCTGCCGGAAACGCAACTTAAGAACAACACATCTGAACTGTCACATATTTTTTACTTCCCACTTAGTATATCAAGTCAAAAGCAAAATTCAAGCCTTACTCTCGCGTTCCGACCGTCATCGGAAGGGTGACCTCCACATATTCCCCTGCACCGAATCTCTGCACGGTCATGACGATGGCGTCTCCGGGCTGTTTTGTGACCAGGCGCTGACCAAGTACCGCGAGTGACGTGACAGTCGAGTCATCGATTGCCGTGATGACATCTCCCGGCTGGATCCCCGCCTGCTGGGCAGGGGAATCATCAAATGCCTTCACGACGTACACACCGGTCGGCACTCCGGTCACTTCTGTCATGACGGTCGAGACATCCTGCCCTCTGATGCCGAGATAGCAGAGCTTCTCATTGTTTGAGAGTCTCTCCAGAAGATTCTTGATCGGGGAGATCGGGATGACCGAGATGCAGTCAGATCCCTTCTGGACATATTTCTGGACTATGATTCCCAGGACCTGGCCTTTCATGTTGATAAGAACTCCGCTGCCGGTCTCTGTTCCCGCAATGTCCGTATCGATCATTGTGTATGCGCCGTCGGTCACGACCACTTTTCGAGACATTGCCGCGACACGCCCTACCTCAAATGCGTGCTCTGTGCCGCACGGTGAACCCACAGCAATCACCGTAGTACCGGTCGTTGTACCGTACGATGTACCGAGCTGCGCTATACTGACTGCATGTAGAACACTGTCCGGGACAGCCTGCAGGGACACCTGCACGACGCACAGCCCGGTGACCGGGTCACGACTCACCAGGCTGCCCTCGATGGCAATATTGTTGACAAATGTGACCATGATCGTCGCAGCCTCAAATGCGGCGTCCTGTTCCGTCAGTATGAGAAGGTTCTGACCGTTATCTGCAATGATGATGCCGCTCCTTGATGTGACGGCTTCATCAATTCCGTCAGAGTACGCTTCCGCCCCTTCATAGCCGGACACGGTGACCATGGAAGCCCTCACCTCATCGGCAACAGCCTTGACGGCGCGATTAAAGCGCTCAAGATCTTCTACCGCAAGCTCAGTCTTCTCTTCTTCCGTGAGTTCCTCCATAGGGGGCTGCTCCTCACCGGACGCATCTGACTCGGCCATATCCGATTCCGTGGTGTCCTGTGACATATCCTCGTAGTACTCCTCGTCATCCGGGATCGATACGGCACTTACTGCCTGACGCATCCGCATATTAAAAACAGCCGAGCATGTAAGGCCGGCTATAAGGCCGAATACCAGAGCCGAAACAACCAGTTTGAGCACATATATGCGCCTCTTTTTCGGATCGACCGGTACATCTTTCACCGTCTCTTTTATAAAGGAGTATTCTTCGTCGGGGTTATCGTTGTCTTTTCTTTTTAAGTTCTCTTCCATTTTTTCGGACGATGCGGATCCTGTGATCCGTCTTGCCAAAAGGCAGGCTCAGACTATACACCAAGTTTTAGTTTATCATTTGAATATGAACAATTTATGAATGGGATGTAAAGGTAGACAAAGGAAACTCTTTTATACGGCGCAAGTTTAGGGTAAAATAACAATATGAATGAGAAAGCATTACACACACTGGAATATGATAAAATCGTGACCTTGCTCGAGGAGCGCGCGACCTCCGCCCCCGGCAAGGCTCTCTGCCGTGCAATCACGCCTCTGACGGACATTACGAGAATAGAGATGCTGCAGGAGGAGACAGCCGCAGCCGTCGGGCGGATATTTGCAAAAGGTAGCATATCTTTCGGAAACACCTTCGACGTCAACGCCTCTCTCCTGCGCCTCCAGCTCGGCAGCGCGCTGGGCATCCGCGAGCTGCTTCAGATCTGCAAGCTCCTCGAGAACGCTGCCCTCGTCCGCGCCTACGGAAGGAAAGAGCGGGAGGACCAGCCGGATGATATCCTGACCATCCTCTTTAACGGGCTTGATCCGATACCTTCGGCTGCAAATGAGATCCGGCGCTGCATTGTCTCCGAGGACGAAGTCAGTGACAACGCGTCGAGCAATCTGAGACAGATCCGCAGAAATATCAAGTCCGCCGGAGAGCGCATTTATTCCGAGCTCAACAAGATCATCGCTCAGCACTCCAAGGACTATCTCCAGGACAGTATCATCACGACGCGCGACGGGCGCTACTGTGTTCCGGTAAAGGTCGAGCACAAGGCCAACGTCGGGGGCATCGTTCACGATATGAGTTCATCCGGCAGCACTCTGTTCATAGAGCCTGCGTCCGTCGTCAAGCTGAACAATGAAATCCGCGAACTTGAGCTGGCTGAGCAGAAAGAGATCGAGGTCATCCTTGCAAAACTATCCGATATGCTGGCAGAATACGACGGAGCCATTAAGTACGACTACGAGATCATGAGATCTCTCGACTTCATCTTCGCGAGGGCAAGTCTGGCCATTGAGCAGAACGCCTCCAAGCCTCTGGTCAACAGTGAGGGAATCATTGAGATCAAGAAAGCCCGCCATCCGCTGATCGACAAGAAAAAGGTCGTGCCGATCGACATCCGTATAGGAGAACAGTTTGACCTTCTGGTCATCACCGGTCCCAATACCGGCGGCAAGACCGTAACGCTTAAGACGACCGGTCTGCTCACACTGATGGCCCTGTCAGGCCTCCACATTCCGGCTGCGGACAGAAGCCGTATCGCCCTGTTCGATGAAGTCTACGCGGACATCGGCGATGAGCAGAGCATAGAGCAGAGCCTGTCAACATTTTCATCCCATATGACCAATGTCGTCGACTTTCTGGCCAGAGCGGACGAGAATTCTCTTGTTCTGTTCGATGAGCTCGGAGCCGGCACCGACCCGACGGAAGGCGCCGCCCTTGCGGTCGCGATCCTTGACAGCCTGCACAAGAGGGGGATCCGCACAATCGCGACGACCCACTATGCCGAGATCAAGGTCTATGCGCTGCGGACTCCGGGAGTTGAAAATGCCTCGTGCGAGTTCGATGTCGCTACCCTCTCCCCGACCTATCGTCTTCTCATCGGAGTGCCGGGAAAGAGCAACGCATTTGCAATATCCAGAAAGCTCGGCATGTCGGAGGACATCATTGAGGACGCTAAATCGCTGATATCCGATCAGGCAGAGTCATTCGAGGACGTCATCTCCGATCTGGAGTCCAAGAGGGCAGGCCTCGAAAAGGAAAAAGAGGACGCCGAGAGAATGCGCAGGGAAATTGAAGCCCTGAAAAAGGACCTCGAGTATCAGAAAGCCCACCTCACGGAGCAGAAGCAGAAGCTGATTGCCCAGTCCCAGGTCGAAGCAAGGAAGATCCTGCAGGACGCGAAAGATTACGCGGACCGCACGATCAGCTATTTCGCTAAGCACGGCGGTATTGCCTCCGGCAAGGATATGGAAAAAGAGCGCCAGGCTCTTCGCACAAAAATCAACGATTTAAACGGAAGTCTCACGGACATCGACGAGCAGAAGTCCAAATCAGGAACACTGACGGCCAAAGACATCAAGGTCGGCGACGCGGTCAGGGTCATCAGCCTGAATCTTAAGGGCACGGTCAATTCACTCCCGGATCCAAAGGGCAATCTGTTCGTTATGCTTGGCATCATGAGGACAAAAGTCAAACTAACGGATCTCGAGAAAATCGATGAAGTCGAGATCACCGCGCCGGGCGTCAAGAAGAGCTCGACCGGGAAGCTCAGAATGGAGAAGTCATCGACAGCCACCACGGAGATTAACCTGCTCGGTATGACAGTCGATGAAGCCTGCATGGAACTTGAAAAATTCATCGATAACGCTTACATGGCGCATCTGCCCTCGGTGCGGATCGTCCACGGAAAAGGTACCGGCGCGCTCAGAAAGGGCGTACAGCAGTACCTGAAACGCAATAAACATATAAAGACTTACCGCCTCGGTGAATACGGTGAGGGCGATGCGGGTGTCACAATCGCAGAACTCAAGTAAGAGAGAAGGTTTTCTTATGGCTGAAAGACAAAAAGTTTTAATTGTCGATGATGACTCTAATATCGCAGAAATTATTTCCCTGTATCTGATCAAAGAAATGTTCGAGACAAAGGTCGCTGAAGATGGGTATGAAGCCCTGGAGCTCTTTGAGAGCTTTGAGCCGGATCTGATTATTCTCGATCTTATGCTTCCGGGCAAAGATGGATATGAGGTGTGCAGGGAGATAAGAAAACATAAAGACACGCCGATCATCATGCTCTCCGCAAAGGGAGAGACCTTTGACAAAGTACTCGGCCTCGAACTGGGCGCGGATGACTATATGATAAAGCCCTTCGACACGAAGGAACTCGTCGCGCGGGTCAAGGCTGTGCTGCGCCGCTACCGCAAGGCAGCACCTGCCCCGGAAAAACCGAAACCAAAGATCAAGGTCGTAGAATATCCGAACCTGACAATCAATCAGACCAACTATTCAGTCACCTATAACGGACGTGAGCTTGTCATGCCTCCCAAGGAACTGGAGCTTCTCTACTTTCTGGCATCTCAGCCGAATCAGGTCTTCACGCGCGAACAGCTGCTTGACCACATCTGGGGATATGAGTATATCGGCGATACACGGACCGTGGACGTCCACATTAAGAGGCTGAGAGAAAAGATCAGCGATCATGAGAACTGGGCGATCCGAACAGTATGGGGCATCGGTTATAAGTTCGAAGTAAAATGAACGCGGATCCTTCGGAGAATATTTCATGAGAAGAACGCTTTACTGGAAATTTATATTTGCTTACCTGATTCTGGCTATCCTCTCCCTGCTCGTCGTGACTACACTCGGCAGACAGTTGGTATTAAACAATCGCGTAAAGGCAGAAGCCGACACTTTGTACGCGGAGGCATCCCGTATTGCCGATGACCATGGGGTGAGATATTTTGTCGAATCAGCGAATCTCAGAGAGAGTTATGAAAATTTACGGGTAATTGCCGACGCGGACGAGACCGTGATCAGAGTAATCGCAACGGACGGTACGGAAATCATAAACACGGACATCCCCTTCGACCCGAAGAATTCTCACGTCATTGAATCCTTCAATTACGCGGCCTTCGGTCCCGGAATATATGAGATCGGCACATTTTATGACGAATACGATGAGGATTGTCTGAGCGTGATCTGCCCTGTAACCAGCGGCGTCCGTGTGCGGGGCTATGTAGCGATCACCGAAGATCTGACATTGATCCGGGACGATGTTTTGGCAACGCTCAGGATCATGATGATCATCGCAGCCGTGAACTTCGGTCTCTCGTTCCTCATCCTGCTCTTCTTTGCGCTCACGACCTACAGACCGATGCTGCAGATCATGGACGGTGCAAAGGAATTTGCGTCCGGCAATCTCCAACACAAGATTCAGGTCACAAGTCACGACGAGATGGGATATCTCGCGGACACGCTGAATCTCATGGCCGGAGAGCTCAGGAAGAACAATGATTACCAGAAAAACTTCATCTCCAATGTCAGCCATGATTTCCGCTCCCCGCTGACCTCGATCAAGGGTTTTTCCGAGGCCATGCTGGACGGCACGATCCCGCCTGAGATGCACGACAGATACCTCGGAATCATCGTTCAGGAGACGGAGAGACTCAATAAGCTCACGAACACGATTCTTGAGCTAAACAGCATGGATAGGGATAAAACCTCCCTCAACATGTCGCGCTTTGACATCAACGCCATGCTGAAGAGCACTGCAGCAGTGTTCGAGGGAAGCTGCAGAAAGAAAAAGATCAGCATCAATCTGGTGCTGACCGGGACCGAACTCTTCGTTCGTGGAGACAGAGAGAAAATCGAGCAGGTCGTCTACAATCTGCTCGACAACGCAATCAAGTTCAGTGACCGAAACTCTGAGGTCAAAATAGAGACGACCGTGCAGAGGGGCAAATGCGCTGTCTCAGTCAAGGACGAAGGCTGCGGCATAGCCCGCGATGACCTGACCAAAATCTGGGACCGCTTCTATAAGAGCGACGCATCCCGCGGCAGGGACCGTCAGGGAACAGGCCTCGGTCTCTCGATCGTCAAGGAGATCATCAATGCGCACGGGCAGACGATCTCCGTCGTCAGTACGGAGAACGTTGGAACCGAGTTCATATTTACTCTTGAAATGGCATAATAAGCATCAAGAACGCCGTGGCGTTCTTGATATAACAATTCAGACAGGCATATTCCGCGATTCGTTTCCGGTGCGGGCATCCATCTTCGTGAGAAAAACATTGCTGATTCGACTGAGAGATCAACAATGCATATGCATTGTTAAGCTCGGAGGGCAGAATCAGCGTTTTTCGATGAAGATGGTGCCTGCACCGGATTCAGGAACTACGTAATAGCCTGTCTGAACTATTTCACTTTATTCAGTTCTTCCGGCTGAGGCCGGTCCAGATAGCGTACACTCTCACCGTTCTTCACAGTTCTTGCGATGCCCGTTCTCAGCTCCCCGATCTCATCACAGGTAAGGCCCGCGCTGCGGACCGCTTTCATGAGTTCATCCCCACGGCCTGTCACTGCGAGATACGCACCGTCCGACAGCGCATAGTAGGGATTGAGGTCGAATCTCTCCAGGATCTCCACCGTCTCCTGTCTGATCGGTATATCCCGAAGGCGTATTTCAAGACCTGTGCCAAGCTCCTCCGCCATGCGCCATAGCGCTGACAGGATTCCCTGATTACCGATCTCCGCCGCGTATGAACAGATCCCCGGAAGGGATGCCGTGAACTCTTCGACAGGCGAAAGACCGCTCTTTACCGCCTCCTCGGCACGCCTCATGAAGAAATGAGGAAAGAACGTTTCAAGTTCTTCCCTCTTATTCTCGAGCAGCCATCCTGCCGCTCCCAAAGCAATTGTATTTACAACATAGATTTTTTCGCTCATACGCGTCAATATCCACACTCCGCCAGAGCTTTCTCCACATTCTCGATCTTCTGCGTGTAAGCCGCTGAGGCTACCTTGTCTCTCGCCTGTTCATCGGAAGATTTTAGTCCGACCACATATGTACATGGCTGCATGGGATAGTAGCTGGTATTTACCGTCTCCGAGTAAGTCTCACCGCCCTGGGTCACAGTTTTTATCAGCTCAGCGTCAATTCCTTCCGAGCCTCCCGATGTACAGTCGAAGTAGCCGAGATATTTCTCATCGCTTGTATTTATAACGACTTCCACTTTTTCAGTGTGGGTGACTTTTGACTCGTAAGTCACCTCTCTGTCCTCCGGCCGGTACTCAGCGCCGTAGATAGCAAATCGCAGATCGCCGTCGTCCGCCTCGCCATATATATAAATAGGCTCATCCAGATTATTGGTGAACTGGAGATCTTTTCCTCCGTCCTCAGATATAGCGGCATCCTTGGACTTTTCTATGTAACTTACCATCATAGAATGGTTATGTCTCTCATCTATCTGGAGCTCCGCATCCAGAAGGGCAAGATACAGAGTCGTCGCGACCTGGCAGATACCTCCGCCGTAAGTATCGACAAGTGAACCTTCCGCGATTGACGGTGCAAGCGCATAGCCGTTCTCTGCAGTAAAGGGGACCACATGGTCAAGCAGGGAGAACGAATCTCCGGGCATGATGATCGTGCCGGATATTAGGCTTACGCCGTTCTCTATATTCTTGCTGCGCGCGTCCGAGCTGCCGCCGTAGTCTGTCCAGCCTCTTCCGAGGACGTCCTTGACCTTATCCAGAGAATCTGCCGGTACCCTCGGCTTGAGGGTCTTCGAAGACAGCGTGATTTCCGGATCTCCGTTCTGCCAGCCGGAATTCAGATATACGTTCAGCTGGCTGTAGGAGCTGTCCTGATCGACTTCGATACCGTTCGAACCGGGAGTGACCGTGAGAGACCCGTCCGAATTGACAGATATCTTGCTGCTCACCGGACTTTTATACACCTCGTCGGCAATCTCCTCGATAAAATATCTTACTGTGTCCGTATCATAGGATTTTTCGAGGAGGTATGTTCTCCCCTCCTCGGCCGTATCTTTTCTAATCTTGTATCTTTCTATAATATTGCCGCTCTGACCGAGCTCCAGAGCTTCCTCGGCCACATGCGTATTGGTCCAGTGGAATCCGAGATCGGACATGGCGATCTCGCGGGTGTAATCCTCCCCGACATGGATTTTCAGCTTTGAGGCAGCCATCTCATTAATGTGCTCCTCGACCGCTGCCTGAGCCTCCGCCCCCGTCATGCCCGATACATCCACGGAGCCGATCACAACGCCATCCAAAATCGTGCGTTCCTTCGACTTTCCGCTGTCCTCGGACGCGGCTGAGATGCTGCTGACGTCACCCGGGACATTTGACTCCGCGGAACTCTCTGCGGTGCTGTCAAAGTCAGATGCCATCGCAGGCATGACCAGACTGAGAATCATGGTCAAGGCCAGAATAACGGCAATAATCGCAACGACAATTCGCTGCCATTTTCTGTTCATCATATAGTTGTCTCCGTATATTTCCGGATCCCTGAGATTTCCGCTTATTATTCGAGCGGATACTTGTCTGTGAGGTCCTTAACAATGGCCTTCGCACTGTCAATGTTGTCCTCGCTTCTTGCGACCATTGCGATCGCCTCCGCGACGCGGTCCATGTCCATAGTGTTGAAGCCACGTGTCGTGCACGCAGGTGTGCCGAGACGAACACCGCTCGTAACGAACGGAGATCTCGGGTCGCGCGGCACTGTATTTTTATTTGCAGTGATATTAGCCAGGTCAAGACGGGCTTCAAGCTCTTTGCCTGTAAGCTCGGTTCCCCGAAGGTCGACCAGCATGAGGTGATTGTCCGTACCTCCGCTCACAAGCTTGATGCCGCGATCCATAAGGCCTTTTGCCAGTGCCTGCGCATTGTCGATGATCCGGCCTGCATATTCCTTGTATTCCGGCTGCAGATCTTCCTTGAGCATGACTGCCTTTGCCGCGATGGAGTGCATCTGGGGACCGCCCTGCGTGCCCGGGAAGATACACTTGTTCAGCTTGTGGTCCTTTGCAAATTCAGCGTTGGAAAGGATCATGCCTCCGCGCGGTCCGCGCAGGGTCTTGTGGGTCGTTGTTGTGATGACATGGGCATACGGGACCGGACTCGGGTGATAACCTGTAGCAACGAGGCCCGCAATGTGAGCCATGTCCACCATGAGGTAAGCGCCGACCATATCAGCGATATCCCGCATTCTCTTGAAATCAATCGTCCTGCAGTAAGCGGACGCACCGGCGATGATCATCTTCGGACGGCACGACTTCGCGATGCGCTCGACCTCGTCATAATCTATGAATCCGTTCTCGTCGACTCCGTAAGGCACAGCATGGAAATAGTCGCCGGATACATTGGCGGACGATCCGTGGGAGAGGTGTCCTCCCTCGTCAAGCTTCATGCCCATGAATGTATCGCCCGGCTGAAGAAGCGCGTAGAATACGGCGAAATTGGCCTGAGCGCCGGAATGCGGCTGGACATTGGCATATGTGCAGCCAAACAGCTTCTTCGCGCGGCTGATCGCTATCTCCTCAATCTCATCGACGACCTCGCATCCGCCGTAGTAGCGGTGAAGCGGGTAGCCCTCAGCATATTTATTGGTCAGTACCGAGCCGAGCGCTGACATGACAGCTTTGCTTGCCCAGTTCTCGGACGCGATAAGTTCAATATGTGAATTCTGACGGTCAAATTCCTTCTGAATAAGATCAGCGATTTTAGGATCAACTTTTTTTATGTCTTCGAGAGTATACAATTCTTTTCCTCCTGCGGTTCAGTTGTTCTGTACGATTAACGCCCTTATTATACATGAGTTGAATCAAAATGCCAAATCAAACAATTCTTATGAGGCAAGCTTTGGAGATTTGCAGATGTATCAACCGTTTTGCTTTGTATTTTTGGACATATTTGCAAATTTTGTGTACTCGGGCAGCCATACCAGCTTCACAGTTCCGATCGGACCGTTTCTCTGCTTGCCGATAATAATCTCGGCTATGCCTTTCTCCTCTGTATCTTTATTATAGTAGTCATCGCGATAAATGAACATGACCATATCGGCATCCTGCTCGATGGCGCCGGACTCACGGAGGTCCGACATCATCGGCCTGTGGTCCTCACGCTGCTCGACAGCGCGGTTAAGCTGAGACAGCGCGACGATCGGAATATTCAGCTCACGGGCCAGGGACTTCAGTGCGCGGGAGATGTCCGAAATCTCCTGCTGACGGTTATCATTCCTGCCGCCGTTGCCGGCCATGAGCTGCAGATAGTCAATAAATATGATCTGAATATCGTGATCCAGCTTATACTTGCGCGCTCTGGAGCGGAACTCCTGCAGGTTGATGCCGGGAGTATCGTCGATGACAAGCTGCGAATTGCTGATAATACCGGCACCCTCCACGAGCTTTGCCCACTCCTCGTCCTTCAGCTTTCCCGTTCGGAGAGCCTGGGCGTTGACACGGGATTCGAGTGCAAAGAGACGGTTCATCAACTGGTCCCGGCTCATCTCGAGCGAGAACAGGGCGCACGGAATATTCTTGCGGAAAGCCATGTACTCAGCAATATTCAACACAAAGGCCGTCTTGCCCATAGACGGTCTGGCAGCGATCAGAATAAAATCAGACGGCTGAAAGCCGGAGGTCTTGTAATCCAGATCCAGAAATCCTGTCGGCAGGCCGGTCACGGAACTCTTTAACCTGGACGCGTTCTCGATCTTCTCGAGCGTCTGCATAACTATATCCCTGATCGGCGTATACTCGCTGGAAGACTTCTGCTGAAGTACGTTAAAGACGTTCTTCTCCGTCTTTTCAAGTATGGTGCCGACCTCCTCATGTCCCAGGAAACAGTCATTTTCTATATCCTGAGCGACGCGGATCAGACGGCGCAGAGTTGCCTTCTCTGCCACAATATTGGCGTAATGGCGGATATTGGCGGAGGTGGGAACAGCTGTGACGATCTCCGCGACAAAGGACATGTCGGCAAGTTCCGGGGGCACATCCTTCTCCCTGAGCGCATTCTGAAGCGTGATGACATCGACGGGTCTGTCCTTCTCGGCCAGTTCCTTCATGGCCTCGAAAATAATACCGTACTGCTGTTCATAAAAATCCTCTTTTGTGAGGATCTCAAGTGCAGTCAGTACGGCTTCCCGGTCCATAAGCATGGAGCCTATGACCGATTTCTCCGCCTCAAGCGAGTGAGGCGGAATGCGTTTAATGAGGGCTTCTTCCATCGGACCTCCCTTATCGTGACCGTTCAGACAGGCTGCACCAGCCTTATGAACCGGCCCAAACATCATCTTCATCGAAAAGCGTAAGTCCTTCCCTGCGAGCTTAGAAAATGCTATGGCATTTGCGTAGGCGTCAAGCCAAGGTGCCTGATTCGTGCTCGCACGAAATGAAGGCACTTTGGCGCACGCCCGACATCGAGCGTGAAACGCGAGATGGAGGCGGTGACGCCGGTAGAGAGATGACGGCTTGCCGTCCTCTCTCTCGGTCAGACTTACAATGCTTTTCTTACGAAGATGGATGCTTTGTGCCGGTAAAAGACCTGTGAGAGCAACCTGTCTGAACGGTTACACCTTATCAGATTTCCTTAACAATAACTTTCAGATTGGCTGTGACCTTAGGATGGACCTTCACGGGGACCTGTGTCTCACCGAGCTCGCGCAGCGGGCTCGCAAGCACCATCTTTTTCTTATCGATCTCGATGCCGAGCTGCTTCTTTGCCGCATCGGCGATTTCCTTCGTGGAGACAGAGCCGAAAGTCTTGCCGCCTGTGCCGACTTTGATGCCGACAGTCACAGACTTTGTCTCGAGATCTTTAGCGAACTCCTGCGCGCGCTTCAGCTCTTCCGCCGCATTCTTCTCGTCAATTTTTCTCTTCTGCTCGAGATTTTTCATATTTCCGGCTGTCGCCTCGATGCCGAGCTTCTTCGGGAACAGCATGTTCCTCGCGTAACCGTCGGAAACCTTGACTACATCACCCTTCTTGCCGAGGGCTTTTACATCTTCTAATAATATGACTTTCATCAGATATCTCCTTCTTTCTGCATCTCGCTGATCGTACTCTTAAGGAGCGATACCGCCTCGGATACACTTGTATCCTGAAGCTGGGCTCCCGCTATGTTCAGGTGTCCGCCGCCTCCGAGTCGCTCCATGATGAGCTGCACATTGACCTCGTCGATCGCGCGGGCACTGATATAGACCTGGTTGTTATAGAATGTGAGAACAAATGAAGCCTTCACGCCCACGACAGACAAAAGTTCGTTGGCTGTCTGAGCGCACACGACTGTCGGGCTCTTGAGACCGCTGCTCGGACATATGGAGATCGCGTAGCACTGCTCGTAGATCTCCGCTCCGGCAATCGCCGTCGCCTTGGCCCGGACATCCTCCATTGTGTCCCTGAGCATCTTTCTGATTCTGGTGACATCCGCACCGTTCCTTCTCAGGTAGGCTGCCGCCTCAAATGTCCTGACACCTGTCCTCGTGAGGAAATTGCTCGTGTCGACCATAATACCGCCGTACATGGCATCCGCCTCGATCGGCCGAATCTTAAGGGCGTCGTCAAAGTACTGGACGATCTCCGCCACCATCTCGCTCGCGCTCGACGCGTAAGGCTCGATATAGGACAGGACCGCATTCTGGATCATTTCCTTGCCCTGGCGATGATGGTCGAGAACGACGATCGCATTGGTACGGCGCAGCAGGTCCTCGCATTCCGTGTAGCTCGGCTTGTTGGTGTCGACGACGACAAGGACCGCCGCGGAGTTCATCATCTCGATTGCGTCACGGGAGCTGATGAACATCTCCTCCCCGTAGACGGGGCTGTCCTTAAATGTATCGACCATCATGGAGATCGCGTCGGGCGGATTGTCCATGACGATGTATGCCGGCTTGTTGAGGCTCTTGGCGCAGGCGTAGATGCCGACGGCAGCGCCGAGAACATCCATATCCGGAATGTGGTGGCCCATGATAAAGACCGATGACTTTCCGGTAATGATCTCCTTGAGCGCATGGGCTTTTACTCTGGCCTTGACGCGGGTATACTTCTCGACCGACTCTGTCTTGCCGCCGAAGTATCTGGTGTTATAGCCCTCCTTGACAACGACCTGGTCGCCGCCTCGTCCGAGCGCGATATCGATCGCGCTCCTGGCCTGCTCGGCATTCTGTATATAATAATGTGAGCCGTAGCTGATGCCCATAGAGATCGTCAGCGCAAGCTCATTGCCGACATTGACCGTCTTGACATCCTCGAGGAGCGAGAACTTTCCGGCCTCCAGCGCATCCAGCGAGCTCTTTCGGATCAGGAAGAAATACTTGTCCTTCTCAGTTTTTCGAACGATTCCGTCGACATCGGCGAAATACTTGTTGATCTTTCTCTCGACCAGCGCGACGAGCAGAGATCTTCGCAGCTCCTCAACGCTCTCGAGCGCCTCCTCGTAGTTATCGATACTGAGCAGACCGCAGCAGATCCGGTTGTTGTCACGATCCTCACGGATAGCCGCCAGCTCAGTCTCATCAAAGAGGTAGATGGCGATCATGGAGTTGCTGTCGCCGGTCTCCTCTGCGTCCTCCCCAAACAGTTCTCCCGCATCGACCAGAGTCATCGCCGCGCGGTACTTGCGGTCATCTTTGGCTACAGTGACTTCCGTCTGGGCATCCTTGCCGGGAAGATTACTGTTCGTGATCTGCGGAAAGACTGCCGCCACATTCTTGTGGAAATCATTGTCCTTTCCTGTCAGCGCGGCGAACTCGTCGTTCATCCACAAAATGCCGCCCTTCATATCGAGGAGCGCATAGGGGAGTATGAACTCTTTGAGCAGCTTATTCTGGATCTGCCCGTACTCCGCAGCCAGGCGGATGAGTCCCGATGCACATCGTGTCTTTTCACGCTTGTAGAGGAAAGCGGCACAGGCCATGTAGGCAGCGCCTCCAAACACTGTGAGGAGAGCCGCGCTCCTGCCGATCGCGAAGCGGAACAGAATCGCCATGGCAAGCCAGTACGCTCCGAACCACAGCGGCCACTGTATAAATTTTTTGATCCGCTCAATTACATTTTTCTCATCCATATGTTTACCCGCATCAAAACTTCGCGTTAAGAATCAACTGAAAATGGGGGGCTGCCGCGCGGCAACTCCCCATCATTATAACTTATTCAGTAATCCTTTGCAATGCAGGTCTCAGTCTCAATCCTGTACATACGGAAGGATTGCAAGGTGACGAGCACGCTTGACAGCCAGTGTAACGGCACGCTGATGCTTAGCGCAGTTGCCGGTGATTCTTCTCGGAAGGATCTTGCCGCGCTCAGAGATATATCTCTTAAGCTTGTTTACGTCCTTGTAGCTGATCTCGCTGTCCTTGCCGCAGAATACGCAGACTTTCTTTCTTCTGCGGAATCCGCTCTGCTTTCTTCTGTATCCGCCTTCACGGCCTTCGCTATTTCTCTGGTAAGCCATAGTATCTCCCTTCTATTACGCTCCGCCTCTTAATTGAACGGAAGCTCTTCGTCTATGCCATCCGGTATATTCATAAAACCGTCGCCGGAGATATCCGGTGCAGAGACTGGTGCCGGAGCCGGTGTCTGTACCGGTGCCGGGGCTGCCTGCTGATACTGCGGCGCCTGATAAGCGCCTGCGTTCTGCTGGCTTACCGACTTGCTCTCTGCAAATTCGATATTGTCGCAGACGATCTGCTGTCTGTAGACCATCTGGCCGTTGCGGTCCTGATAATTATTGTTCTGGATGGATCCGTTAATGACAACTTTTGTACCTTTTCTG
>JAFWIM010000247.1 GCA_017514845.1 Lachnospiraceae bacterium | reverse complement strand
TTGCAGAAAATGCAAATACCTCCCGCGCCGTCGACACCGCATCCGTCCCCGTTCCGCAGTGCGGGCAGACCGCCGGTTTCAAATAAAAACCTGTGTAGCCCTGCTGAAATTCACTGGCATTTTTTCTGATAAAATTCATACTCGTTCCTTTCTTATCCAAGTCTGGCTTGCGGTGCGGCAGCACCTATGGACGTGGTACTTAGCTGCGCTTCATAGAGGAAAGAACGCCGCCCTTGACTGAGGGGTCGGACATTATTCCGCATTGGTTTCCGAGGCGTCGCTCTCCGTGGAAGCGTTGGCCTGCAGCTCCTCTACTGTAGAAATTCTGAAGTTGACATATTTTCTGATCAAATCCGGAGCAAGCCCGTGGACCTTTGCCGCTTCCTCGATTGTCTCCATCTGAGCGCTGGGGCAGTTTATGCAGCCCATGCCGCACTCCATGAG
This sequence comes from Lachnospiraceae bacterium, assembly GCA_017514845.1. GTDB lineage: Bacteria > Bacillota > Clostridia > Lachnospirales > Lachnospiraceae > Chordicoccus. The sequence goes on along the minus strand of JAFWIM010000247.1, from coordinate 2,555 downwards.
GGCGCGGGCAGCGATCGGATACTGGCTGATGACTTCACCGATGGTCATATCGTCTGTTACATATTCTATAGTTGCCAATTTTATACCTCCTGTGTTGAATCCAATATGTTTTTGGATTGTCTCTTAATTTGGTATTTCCATTGCCGCAGTTACGCAGCTTTTGTGTTTCGGATTACAACGCCGCTCTTATAGTACATGGAAATTGTGATGTTCCTGTGATTAGGAGCGGTTTTTTTGTGCCACAAACCCGGTATGGCGCGTCATGCTCGCATTGCACCGCTCGCCCGTAGGGCTGCACTTCTCTGTCACCATGCAGTCCATAGCGACATCGTTCTCGCCCACACACACCGCATCTAACTTCTGAGCCTCGAAAGCCAAAAGGATTTTTATCGCTCGCGGACACCGAGGCAGATAGCGGTCGTAATAACCGCCGCCGTGGCCCAGCCGCATCCCGGCTTCATCGAAGCCGACGCAGGGCACGAGCACGACGTCGATCTCTTCCGGCGGTATGATCCGCGACCTTTCCGGGTCGGGACTTAAGATATCGAACTTACCTTTTACAAATGCGTCCGGCGCATCCGGCACCGCAGCCTCCATGAGCCCATGCGGGTATGTGATTGGAAAGCAGATACGCTTTCCCTGCGCGGCTGCCCACTCGTGAAACCCGCCAAGGTCCACTTCATCCCAGGTCGCCATGTAGGAGAAGACTGTCTCCGCGTGAAGCACGGGTTCGAGGGCTGCGAGGGTCTGGCAGATCGCAAGTGAATATGCTTCCCTCTCAGCATTTGAAAGCTCTCGTCTCGCAGCGAGGCACTGTTTTCGCTGTTGATTCTTGATATTTCTTAATATTTCCATATGATTCCGCTGTTAGTGCCGTGGCTAAAAACCTATGGGGCTTCACAACCAGTTCAGGGCAGATCAATACATGCAACTTCGCAAATAGAGTTGGATCTCAACAATTCATGGGACTATCCCGTTATTCAGGAATGTTTTATGGTGGTAAAAGAACCGTCGCTAACGCCTGAAAATCCCTTAGTGAAACGAACCGTCCCTAACGCGTGATGATCAAAGCTCCCTTAGATCCGGCGTCATGATTGTTGTAATATCATTTTCGCTCGGATCCTTCATCTCTGCAACGCGCGTCGCCTGATTCGTGATGATGCTTTCGAAGAGGTTGCGGACATCGCGGGCATTTGCAAAATTCTCTCCCTTGTGGGCTTCGCGCTCGCGAATCATCTTTTCAATCGCAAGCTTTGCCTCGTAGCTGTAGGTGTAGTTGTACTTGCGCATGTTGAGCTCAAATATGGAAATCAGCTCGTCCGCAGTATAGTCCGGGAACTCGATGTACTTGTTGAAACGGGACTTGAGACCCGGATTGCTCTCAACAAATTTCTTCATGAGCTCAGTGTAGCCCGCAACGATGACGACGAGGTCCTTGCGGTTGTCCTCCATGGCCTTGAGGATCGTGTCGATGGCCTCCTGGCCATAGTCAGCCCCCTCCTTATTCAGAGTGTAGGCCTCATCGATGAACAGGATTCCACCCATGGCCTCCTGAATCTTGTCCTGCGTCTTGATGGCTGTCTGTCCGACGAACCCGGCAACAAGTCCTGAGCGGTCGACTTCTACCAGCTGACCGTTCGAGAGAACGCCGATTTCCTTGTAGAGCTTGGCGAGGATTCGCGCAACGGTGGTCTTGCCGGTGCCCGGGTTGCCTGAGAACACGAGGTGCAGAGACACGGGAACTGTCTTCATTCCGCGCTCCTCGCGAAGTTTCTGGGTCTTGACCAGGTTCACGAGCTCCTTGACATCCTTTTTGACCGCGTCGAGACCGACAAGCTCATTCAGATCGTCCATGCCGGTCTTTTCGGGTTTTGCCTGCTTGGGTTTTTTCTGAGGTCCGGTCGCCTTGGCGAATTTGTCTTCATCCGCTTTGGCAGCGGCTCCGGAGGTAGCGGCGCCGGTGTCATTTGCAGCTCCCTGCTTTCCGGCAGCTCCGCTCTGAGACGCAGGCTTTCCCTGCGCGGGAGCAGCGCCGTTCTGAGGCTTTTTTGTCATCGTGGTTTTTGAGGATTTTCCGTCAGTACTGCTTGTTTTAATAGTACTGTTCATCAGATCCTGGTTGCCCCCGAAGAAGTCTTTGAGCATCTCTTTTCTTATATTGTCTATTGAGCGATTGATGTCATTTATATCATTTATATCATTTATATCATTTATATCATTGGACATGTCATTTCTCCTCGAAGATTTTATGCAGATTTGATGTTATTATATGCTGATTTTTCGTGCGGTGCAAGGAGAAGCGGGGGGTGATGCCTGCCTTTGGACTTGGCAGATTTCATCGTGCCTGAGGCAAAGGCAACTGAAAACAAGCCCCGAAGGTGTAATGGTTGCCTTTTGCTCAGACGAGCTTCATCGGGTCAACGGCAAAGGCAACTGGAATCCAGCTCCGAAGGAGTATTGGCTGCCTTTAACTTTGGCGAGCTTCATCGGGTCAACGGCAAAGGCAACTGAAAACAAGCCCCGAAGGTGTAATGGTTGCCTTTTGCTCAGACGAG
>JAFWIM010000246.1 GCA_017514845.1 Lachnospiraceae bacterium | reverse complement strand
TTGAGAGACTTCATGGAACTGGTATGCGACCGTACGATCTTCGTGTTCCCGTGAATTCCGGTCAGTGCACACTTAAGCATTTTGTGGGAAATTGTATGTGTGAACACAATGAGGAGATCCGGCGATCCTATCCTGCTGCTCATATCCGCGCAGGGCTTGCAGAATGCCTTGGCCTTGCATCCATATTTCCGACATGCGTTTGTATATTGTCTCTCCATACACTCATTCCCGCCAAGAATTACTACGCTCATGAATTACCTCCTGCTTCTGGGTTAGCTATCTCTAACCTATATGTTTATAATTACCGGCACGTGGTCCAGTGCCGGTTTGCCGTCACTAACAATATACCTGTTTTCTCATTCCCTGTCAAGCAGATATCATCATTTTCCGCATTTCTCTGCCAGACTGCCGGTAATAGTTCAGACAGGCTGTTCCGTCAACAATGCTGTTAATTATCTGTCAGCGAATCCTCACTCGACTGTAGTCACGAGAATGCGGAAACTACTTTTCAATAAGCGCTAATACTTCTTTCATTGAAAGCCCGCACTCTTTTGGCCTCTCAATCACTACCGGGCGCGCCCCCGTCTCCCGGCAGGCTTCCATTTTCTCATCAAACCCGCCGGTCTTGCCGCTGTCCTTTGTGACCACCCACGCGATCTGATACTGGCGTATCGTCGCGACGTTCATCTCCTGTGAAAACGGTCCGACCATCGCGATTATATTGCGGTAAGGAATCCCGGCCTGCTCACAGGCCGCAATACCTGCCGCCGTCGGCAGCACGCGGACATAGAGCCGGTCCGCCGGAATCTCACAAAAAGCGCTAAGCTCCTTCGATCCTGTTGTGAGAAGGATCCGCCCCTTTGTCTCCGCCAGGTACGCGGCGGCGGAAGCCGCTGAGTCTACATAGACAGCATCACAGTCTTGCAATGGCTCGCCTCCGGTTTCTCCATCATCGTCTGTCCTCAAAAGTCGCACGCAGCGCACGCCGGTCCTTGCCGCGGCAGAGCGAATATTGGCGGACACCTCCACGGCATAAGGGTGTGTCGCGTCCACGACAAGGTCATACGGCAAATTCATATCCGACCGATTATCACTCTCCCCGTCTGATCCTTTTGCCAAAAAAAGCCGGACCATTTCCTCCTCGTCCAGCCTTCCCACGATGACCTCTATGTCGTTAATACCGGCCAGTTCATGCGCGCCGACGCTCGTCGCCACGCTCACTGTCACGCTGTGCCTGTCTTTATAAATTTCCGAGACAGCCTGCGCGAGCATGCGGCCTTCGGTCGTCCCGCCGAAAATCAGTATTTTCATTAATCATTCCTTCGCTCTACAATTTTGTATACCCCCGGCCTGTCACCATGAATCCGTTCGTGCATACAGTGTCGCTGTTGCCTATGAACACGGTCGTAAACATATCGACCTGCTCGTCTTTTAACTGACCCAGCGTCATGATTTTGTGTTCCTGCCCCTCCCTGCCGATATTGCGGACCCAGCCGCAGACTGTGTCTGCACTTCGGGTTTCAATCAAAATATCGCAGGCTCTGCCGAGATAATCTGCCCGTCTCCTTGACGACGGGTTGTAGAGGACTGTCACAAAATCTCCAATGGCCGCGGCATGAAGCCTCTTTTCGATGACCGACCAGGGGGTCAGTGCGTCAGACAGCGAGATGACACAGTAGTCGTTCGTGAGCGGAGCACCTAGAACGGCCGCTCCGGAATTTGCCGCTGTGAGACCGGGTACAACAATGACATCCACCTCCGGATATTCAGGAAGCAGCTGCAGGATCGGTCCGGCCATGCCGTAGACACCTGCATCACCGCTGCAGACCATCGCGCACGTCCTGCCTTCCTCTGCATATGCGAGGGCAAGGCGGCACCGGTCGATTTCCTTTGTCATGGGCGTCGTGAAATACTCTTTGTCCGGATATATCTTCCTGACAAGCTCGGCATAGACCGTGTAACCGCCTATGATTTCAGATTCTTCAATTGCACGTTTTGCGTCACCGGTCATAGCAGCCTCGCTGCCCGGACCGATGCCGACGACATATAATTTACGCTTCATAGAAGTTCCTCTTAAGCACTTATCGAAATCCTACTTCCCCATAAAGAGCCGCCGCTCTTCAGGTTTACAGCACCCAGTTAAGATCCGCAGTTCTTCGGGCAAGTGCAACGGTCACGCCGTCTTTGGCTCTTTTTCTGCATATAAGTTCACCATAATGATACGCCATACTGCCGCGGTCAGATTCAACCGCAGTACTACACTCGGCGCCACGGGGAGGCTCGATCAGCGATGCCGCGCGCATGGCCGCTCTCTCACAGACATTGTCGACGCCTGTGACCGACTTTACAAAATCCGAGCCGGTGAATTCTCCCGGGACTTCGCAAAGCTCTTCCGCGGAATACGTAAGGAAAGGCACCTTATATTTTCGGGCAAGCTCTTTAATGCCCTCTTCTTCTGCCTTGAGATCGATGCTGGCTAAAGCACACAGGGCTTTGGGGGATATGCCGTTTTCCCTGAGCGCCTCCATAACCGCCTCTTCAATTTCTTCGGCAGACGTTCCCCGCCTGCATCCTATACCGACGCAGACGATCCGGGGAATGATGCGCAACTTTCTCGCACGATTTTTCTCACTCGGTGCTGGCACTCCGTCAGTCTCGCAATTCACGCAGGCATCCTCACACGGATCCGCACGCATTTCATCGCGGATCGCAATACGTTGCCCCGCACCTGTTTCATCGCGGATCGCAATACGTTGCCCCGTACCTGTTTCATCGCGGATCGCAACTCGCTGCCCTGCACCTGTTTCATCGCGGATCGCAACTCGCTGCCCTGCACCTGTTTCATCGCGGAATATAATACATGGCTTCACTCGCGATTCTTCACAGATCGTGACGCACACCGATGCCTCGGTATAGCTGCAAAGTTCTACCCCGCGCGGTACCTCACCCAAGATTTCAAAGTCACTGCATACGGGCACGATTCCGCCCCCGAGCAGAGTTCCGGAGACTTCTTTAATCAGATCTGCGTTCTCCACTGCGCAGTTCATGCGCCTCGCCCAATCGTCAAATGCGAACACACCGTTCACATCCGTTGCGGTCGTTATCACAGCCTGCCCGCAGGTGATGGAGGCGAGACATAAGGCGAGTGCATTTGCACCTCCGAGATGCCCCGAAAGGATTGGAATGACGAAGCGGCCAGCCTCGTCGATGACAATCACAGCAGGGTCCGTCGTCTTACTCGCAAGATGCGGCGCGATTGACCGCACGGCAATACCGGCGGCGCCGACAAAAACCAGTGCGTCACTCTCACCGAACACTTTCCCGGTCCAGTCAGCTGCACGAACATATGCAGCATGCTCCAGTGGCCGCAAAGCCTCATCATTCGGACATGCCAGTGCGCTGTCGGCAGGCAGAGGGTGTCCACATCGAACGAACTCCGCCTGCTCACCGTCATTATTCAGCTGCTTTGTGATCCTCACAGCCAGAGCCTCGCCCCGGTCAGTGAAGGCAGTCAGCGAAATCTTCATTTTTCACGAATCTCGATCTTATAGTCTCCGCCGTAGAGGCCGAGCATGAACAGTTTATTTGCACCGAAATCGAACTCCTCAATAGCCACCCGGTCACGCTCCGGCGTCACGACGAGAAGATCATGTCGCAGGTAGGTGTTGCCGCCGCCCTGCGCGATCTGTCTGCCGCCGGTGGAGGCTGCGACCGCATAGTAGACGTCCGTCATGGCTCCTTTTCTGCTGGCAGCAAAGCGCGGTTTTGCAAATGCATGCCTCCCGCTCACCCCATCACTCACAAGGGATTCGATGACAGCGAAAGCCCCTTTCTTCATCTTGTCCTTCTTGCCGTTCTGTGGGAAGAGAAAGAGCTCCGTGCGCACGACTCCCTCGTCCGCCGGGGTGTCGCTCACGCGCCGCACGCCAATCTTCTCACCGTCAATAATAGTGTCAAATATAAATCCTCCCTCGAGGAGTTCCAGAAGGAGCGACTCCTCGGCTTCGGGAAGTATAGCTTCAATTTTCTTTAATAGTTCCATAATTGCCTCTTAAATCTGTTTTATGTTTGTGTTTATATCTGTTTTCTTTCTGTACTCTGTCTCAAATGCCGGATCGTACAGCCGGCTCCTTTCATACGCAGCCCCCAAAAAGTCACCGACAAGGATGAGGGCGGTCTTGCGAATGCCATTTGCACGCGCCGCCTCCGCCAGCCTCCCCACTGTGCAGTGAACGACCTTCTGCTCCGGCCATGTTGCCTTGTAGACGATAGCTGCCGGTGTGTTTTCCGTGTACGCGCCGCCTGCAAGGAGCTCCGCGGCAACCTGATCTGTCATCCCTGCGGACAGGAAAATGACCATCGTCGCGCCGTGAGACGCAAGTTTTGAAAGGCTCTCCCGCTCCGGCACAGGAGTCCGACCGGCAAGCCGGGTGATAATTACGCTCTGAGAAATACCCGGAAGGGTGTACTCAGCCCCGATGGCAGCCGCGGCTCCGCAAAAGCTCGAGACCCCCGGCGTGTCATCGTAGGGGATGCCGGCTTCTGCCAGGATGTCCATCTGCTCGCGGATAGCCCCGTAGAGACTGGGGTCTCCGGTGTGAAGCCGGACAATTGTCAGCCCCCTGCTCTCAGCCTCCCTGATCCGGTCCGTGACCTCCTCGAGCGTCATCTCCGCGCTGTTATATATGCTTGCGCCTTCTTTGCAAATTCCCAGCAGAGCGGGATTTACAAGACTGCCCGCATAAATGACAACATCCGCTCTTTTGAGGAGCTCCGCTCCCCTTATGGTGATAAGATCCGGGGCACCCGGCCCCGCACCGACAAAATGTACCATACTATTCTCCGACTCTGTTTTTACTGCATATCCTCTGCTCAATATCCAAAGAATTCTGCAATTTGGACTCCTCTCGCCAATTCAGCCAGAGCTTTCCATATCGAATCATAACTTCCAGTCACTAATCATCTGCCACGCATCCTGCGTCTCTCCGATAAGACCGTATACATTGGAAAACATGACAGCGCCGACCTTGTACTGACCCTGCGCTCGGTAATTCAAATGTTCCGATACCGCAGTGACAATCGACTCCGCCGTCTCCTCAAAGAGTCCTGCATTTTTCAAGATTTCAATGCATGCATCCGTCGTCGCAGCCCTCATAAGGTCACGGCAGATCTCCCTGCCTGCCCCGCACATGGCTGCGTGGGCTGTGATAATTTCCGTGCGGCAGTCAGCCACCCGGCTGTGCGTGTTCATAATTCCGCCGGCGAGCTTTACCAGCTTTCCGATATGTCCGACGATGAGGACATCCTCAAAGCCTGCCGCTCCCGCCTCATCCAGCGCGTCGCCGATGAAGTTCGAGCAGGTCACGACCGGCACATTCAATCTGTCGATTTCATTCTCGGAAGCCCAGCCGACAATATAAGTCAGACCGTAGTTGCCGGGAGTCAGAATGAGTCTCCTTTGTCCCATGGCGGCTTTCTGCCTGATCTCCACAGCGATGGAAGACTTCAGGGCCGAAAGGCTCATGGGTTCCACGATTCCGCTCGTGCCGAGGATGGAGATACCGCCCTCGATGCCAAGCCTCGGATTGAACGTCTTCTCCGCGATCCTGCCCCCTTCCGGCGCGTAGATGGTGATCTCGATCGGACCTTCATAGCCGAGAGCACCCGCTGCGTCAAAGGCCGCCTCGCGGATCATTCTCCTCGGGACCGAGTTGATCGCGGCAGCTCCGACCGGCTGATCAAGCCCCGGCAGAGTGACGACACCTATGCCGGGGCCGCCGGTGATGGATATAAGTTCGGCTGCATTTGCACTTTTGTCAGAGATGCGCTCGGCCGAATTTGCACTTTTGATAGAAATGTGACCGGCTGGACTTTCACTTTCTTCAGCATCCGGTATAGATGCTCTGGCATAAAT
>JAFWIM010000245.1 GCA_017514845.1 Lachnospiraceae bacterium | reverse complement strand
CCGTTGAACGTGAGGCCGGGAGTATCGAAGTTGTAGCGAACTACATCGCCGGCTGCATTTGCGCCCGCAACGCGTCCCTGCTCCATAGCCTCGCTCCAGAGGGCATAATTGATTCCCTCAAACTGCGCACAGTCTCCTGCTGCAAATACATTCGGCTGATTCGTTCTCATCCTGTCATCGACGACGATGGCTCTCTGGACCTCAATGCCCGCAGTCTGGGCAAGCTCAGTGTTCGCCCGAACGCCGCAGGAGACCACAACGAGCTGTGCAGGCACTTCTGTGCCGTCTGTGAGAATAACACTGTCCTTCGTAATTTCCTGCGTTCCTACGCCCGTCAGTGCCTTCACACCGGCATCCGCAACGCTCTTAGCCAGTATCTCGGAGGCATCCGCCGTCAGCTGACGCTGCAGCAACCTGTCAGCTGTCTCAAGGACAGTCACATTGAGACCGGACTCGCGGAGCGACCACGCGGCCTCGAGTCCCAGGACACCGCCTCCGATCACGACAGCATCCTTGATATTCGGGACCATCTCGCGGATCTTCTTCACATCGCTCTGATGCCTGATCGTGACAACATGATCCTGGTCCGCGCCCTTAAACGGCGGAACGAAGCACTCAGCGCCGACCGCGATGATAATCTTGTCATACAGGAACTCGAGCGGTCCCGCCTTCACGGTCTGGCTGTTCGTGTCGAGATAGACTGCCGATTTATTCAGATAGATCCTTACCATGTTCTCATCGTACCAGTCCTCATGCTCGACCTCCAGTTCTTCCTCCGAAAGATTCTCGTTGAGTGCTTTAGTGAGCATCGGACGGTTGAACGGATACTCCTTCTCGGCAGAGATCATGAGAATGCGGCCTGTGCGGTCGCGCTCGCGTATCGCTTTGGCTGCGGACAGCGCTGCGATACCGCCGCCAAGAATAACATAGTGGTTATTCGTGTCCCTCACCTTGGGCTTATCATCCGTATCCACAGGGACAAAGTACTGCTCTCCGACCCCGCAGACCGGACACAATTCATTAGAGTCATCAAATACAGCGCCGCACACAAGACATTTTACCAGCATATATGTACCTCCATATTTATTATTCAAGTATCGTTTACAAGTATGCCGCCGCTCATTTTTCGGCGGAAATGATATATTAATTATAGGTTTTTTTCATCTTTTTCGCAATAATTATACAAACAATCCGCAAAGTGGAAAAGATGACCGTAAGCAGTTCAGACAGGCTGCTCTCTATGTTCGTTTTCCGGCAGCGAACATCCATCTTCATGAGAAAAGCATTGCAGGTCTTTCACTGTGAGATCAAAAAGGCTTCAGACTTTTTAAGCTCACAGATAAGACCTGCGTTTTTCGATGAAGATGATGTTTGCGGCCGGGTCTTTGAACTTCGCTGCAGCCTGTCTGAACTGTTTCGATGGCCGTAATAATTCAGGCATTTGCGGCAGCGGCCTGCGTATGGTACACTTAGAATATCCTGAATAAGAGGTGAATAAGAATGAAGAAATTACTGATTGCGTCCGACATACACGGATCCGCTTACTACTGTGAAAAACTTATGGCGAGAATTAAAGAGGAGAATGCTGACCGCATACTGCTGCTCGGTGACCTTCTCTACCACGGTCCCAGAAATGACCTGCCGAGGGACTATGCGCCTAAACGTGTCATAGAAATGCTGAATTCACTCACAGGCGACCTTCTCTGCGTGAGAGGCAACTGTGATACTGAAGTTGATCAGATGGTCCTGAACTTCCCAATCATGGCAGAATACGCCTTCGTAGCAGTCGGGAACGAAAAACTCTTTGTTACCCACGGTCACCATCACGGAGAAAAAACACCTCCCCCGCTCAGAGAGGGCGATATTCTGTTGTGCGGCCACACACATATCCCTGCATGCAACGAATATGAGGGTTTCACATATATGAATCCGGGCTCGGTCGGAATCCCCAAAAAGGGATCCCGATACAGCTATATGACGTGGGAAAACGGTGAATTCTACTGGAAGGATGTGGAGACCGGTGAGGTCTATCACAGAAGAAGCCGGGGCAAAATCGAGCTGCCCGGATGAGACGTAAAAAGGCGCCAAAGTATCGTCATGACTCGGTACTTTAACGCCTGCCTGTTTCAAGAACGCTTCCGGCGGCCGCGCTATCTTAGCTTTTTCCTCAACATATTCGCACTAAATGCCGGCCATACCGCGGCATGCCGCGATACTCTTGCGGAACCGGAAGCGATATCAGTATAATAATACGCGACGCTTCCGGATTCAAGAGGAACGCCGACGAAAATGAACATAAGAACATATATCGAGGTTACCACATGAGATTTTTAATACAGAGAGTTTCCGAGGCCAAAGTAACAGTAGACAACGAGGTGATCGGAGAAATCGGAGACGGCTTCTGCGTCCTGATCGGAATTGCGGAAACCGACACTGAGGAGATTGCAGATGTGCTGATAAAGAAGATGACCGGTCTTCGGATCTTCCAGGATGAAAATGATAAAACGAATCTGAATATTGATACAGTCGGGGGCAACCTGCTGCTCATCTCCCAGTTCACGCTCTACGCAGACTGCAGAAAAGGCAACCGGCCGTCCTTCGTCAAGGCCGGCTCACCCGAACATGCCAATCGGCTGTATGAGTACATCATAAAAAGGTGTTCCGAACATTTTCCAAATGTACAGCGAGGAAGTTTCGGGGCCTACATGAAGATCTCGCTGGTCAATGATGGGCCGTTCACAGTCATGCTCGACTCTGATG
>JAFWIM010000244.1 GCA_017514845.1 Lachnospiraceae bacterium | reverse complement strand
TGTTCTCAAGGAGATCTCTGAGGCCGTAAACCTGAATTCCAACCGGAAGCTTCTTGCTCATTTTTGGTTCCTCTCTTTCTTCATTATTACTTTTTCTATGCTGCAGCGGGGATGTCTTACCGATGCTGTCAGGCTGTTTCACCGCCGCAGCTTTTTATTGTTTTTCGTTCTGTATATATAGTAGCGGTTTCTATGATTTCATTCTTTTCCGAGGTTTTAGTTTGCGAATCATCTATTGCAGGTTCCCGACCCGTTTTTGAGCGGTTTGCAACAAATGCATTTGACTTGTTGCATCAAGATCGGCTGTTCAGATATTGGGAATCTTTCCCAAAGCCTCATTCATCTCGTCCAGCTTGTCAGTATCAATTCCTCTCTCGACCAAAAGATCTCTGAGCGTCATCTTTCCAAGCGCCTGCATCATATCTTCAAATGTCATCTCCGGTGTGAACGGGACAATCTTCTCACGCATTTTCTTTATCGTCTCCGAGAGCACCTCCCTTGCCTTGGGATTCCCGAAGATCCGGGAAATACTGCAATCGAGGCTCAGCCACGCCAGGGCATCGTCATTGACATGGGAGCGAAGCACAGGCCTTGTCAGTCCTTCATTTCCATAATCGCCGAAAAGATCTCGAAGCCAGCTGATGCTGTCCTCTACCCAGCCGGACGCGCGGTCTGGGATCAGAGTCTCGCAGCTCTGCACGGAATGGTCGCCGGTGGAGAAACCGTGAGGTCCGTACGCGTAAATATGGCACTCAAACGTTGTGTGGTAACGATTAAGGGCATCTATCATATCAATTGTATTTTGAATCGGAACTACGCTGTCCGTCCGGGTTGCATACAGAAAGCAGGGACAGGTATTTTCATCCACATGCTCCGGAATTCCCGGCATACTGATCCCCAGTTCCAATGCTGTCTCCTCTCGGAGGACCGGATACCCAAGGATTGCGGCTGCCGGGCGATGGCATGCCATAGTCGCCGCAGCTCCTGCGAGATGACCTCCGGCTGAAAAACCGATCGCGGCAATCTTGTCTTTTATCACATGCCATTTCTCAGCATTTTCCAGAATGCACTCCATGGCCTGCTCATAGTCCAGAAGAGGCTGCGGCCACTCGCTGTACTCTCCTACTGAGTAGCGCAGGATAAAGGCGTGGTATCCTGCCTTCATGAAAGCAAATGCGACAGGATCCGCCTCCCGATCTGAGCAGAACAGATACCCACCTCCCGGGATCACAAGTACTGCAGGACGGGCTGTGATACCTCTGAACTCTCCTCCAACGTCCTGGATCATTGCTGTTAAAGTCACGTTTCTCTCTTCGGACAGTGTAATTATCTCCTGATGCATTTCATTTTTCCTCCGAATCTGTTCGATTATTGCACATGAACCTCCACCCCCGTTCGGTGTGGCGGATCCTATGAGCATGTTACTTAAGCTGCTGCGCTTCACAGAAAGATCCCAGCTCCACACGCTTTGCGCCGGAGCTGGGATCTGGATATTATTATTTATTCAAAATCAATGGACTTTCCGGTCCGTCCGGACTCTCTGACCGCATCCATCAGCCGAAGCACGCGGCGTGTTTCGGGAATCTTGACCAGGAACTCCTCCTCACCGTGCCATGCTTTGACATAGTTCTCGAAGTAATTTCTATGGTTGGTATCGACTTTCGGAAGTTCCTCGGTGAGGATCTTGCCTTCCGGCGGCGGTCCGAAGGATCTTGTCGGGCCTGCAGCCGTCATGGTTCGCTTACCGCCGACATTCTGCAGAAGGCCTGCAGTACGGACGATCTTGCCTTCCGGTCCAAAACCGTCGACATAGGCACTGCCCTTGTTGCCGCCTAGGAACCAATGGCGCTCGAACCACTTGTCATGCATCTTGTCAGTCAGGAAGTAAGTGCCCAGCTCCAGAGTAGCTGTAACACCGTTGTCAAAGCGCATCATGATCTGGAAATAGTCATCAACCTCCGTGTTGATAACGTTACGGATGTCGGCAAATACGGATTTAAGCTTTGCGCCGGGGAACATCCAGCAGAACTGATCCAGGAGATGTACGCCCCAGTCATAGAGCATTCCGCCGCCCTCGCTGACGAAGACATGCCAGTCGTGCATATTGCCGTTAAAGCCATAGAGCATGCTCTTGACACAGTAAATATCGCCCAACGTGCCTGAATCATAGACAGCCTTCGCTGTGCGGAAGTCGGGGTCGAAACGGCGCTGATGGTGAACTGTGAACTTCACGCCATTTGCCTTGACCGCAGCTTCCATCTCGTCGAGCTCTTCGAGGCTCATTGCGATAGGCTTCTCACAGATGATGTCTTTCTTCGCATTTGCAGCCTGGATGACCAGATCCTTGTGGAATCTGTTGTTTGCGGCGATCAGAACTACATCAACCTCCGGATCGGCCATCAGCTCTTCATTGCTGGCATATCTCTTGAGTCCTTCTGTTACGTCTTCAAGCTGCGTGGGATCGATGTCCGAGAAACCGATCAGTTTGATTCCCGGGAAGTCCAGAAGCATTTTCTCGTGCTCGTGACCCATGAATCCATGTCCGATAATCGCAATTCCGATGTCTTTCATGTATACCCTCCTTTTATATGAATCTATAAATTGAATTCTTCTGATAAAGTTATTTTAGTAAAAGAAGGAGCTCTGTTCTTTTCATGAGTTTCTGTGATAGATGCTTTCATTGCAAATAAAGCACGCCAGCATGCGATTGCGCAACAAACAGACAAAAACACCTGCATTTCTTGCATAAAAAAGAGATACCTCCTCTCCGGGGAGATATCTCTAAAAAGATTCATACGTTTCTCCGATGATTAATTGCCTTCTACAAACGCTTTGACCTGTTTGTATATTCCTTCGCCGTCCAGCATATACTTGTGGATCAGCTCTTCCGCGGATCCGGACTCGCCGAACTTATCCCGCATACCTATCCTGTACATCTTCGTCGGGCACTTCTCTACAAGACACTCAGCGACTGCGCTGCCGAGACCGCCGATGATATTGTGCTC
>JAFWIM010000026.1 GCA_017514845.1 Lachnospiraceae bacterium | reverse complement strand
CCGCGTCGCCAAACTAAGCAGTCATCCGGAGGGGCTTTTCCTTTTATAGGATGAGCTTATCGTAAACAAAAAGGACCGCCAATGCAATAGCGGGATTAAGAAACAAGAAAGGCTTCACGCGCAAGCGTGATTGGGTTCAATCTTAATATGAACACAAAGTGCCTTAACACCACCTTTGCAGCCCCCGCCTTATGATATAGCCAGATTTAAGAACAACCATGCTCAACCCCCCTCACTCAAAAGCGGAGGATTTCCATGCTCAGACTACCCTCAGGAAGAAAAATGTCTTCCTTTCAAATCATCATCTGCGGTTTTCTGGCCGTCATCCTAGTCGGAACCCTGCTCCTTATGCTTCCTTTCTCAACAGCGAAGGGGCACTGGGCCTCCTTTGAGACAGCACTCTTTACCTCTGTCTCCGCCGTCTGTGTGACAGGCCTCGTCGTCCAGGACACTGCCTCCTTCTGGTCTGCATTCGGGCAGTTTGTCATTATGATGCTGATTCAGATCGGCGGCTTCGGAATCATCTCGGTGACAGCCTTCTTAGTGACCGTCTCCGGGAGAAAGATCTCGCTCCTTCAACGGAGCCTGCTTATGGAGTCCATCTCTGCGGACCAGGTCGGCGGTATTGCGAAAATGACTTCATTTATATTCAGATTGGCTTTCACTGTGGAGCTCATCGGTGCCATACTCATGCTGCCGTCGTTCTGTATCAGCTTCGGTCTATCCGGGATATGGATGGCAGTCTTCCACTCTGTCTCCGCCTTCTGCAACGCGGGCTTTGACGTCATGGGGACGCACACGGGAACCTTCTCCTCGCTCACATACTTCAGTGATTCATTCGGAGTTGTCCTTCCCATCTGCGCGCTGATCGTGATCGGCGGAATAGGTTTTCTCACCTGGGGCGACGTCGCTTTCCATGGAATTCACTTCAGGAGATACAGGATGCAGAGCAAGGTGATTATCGTTACGACAGCGATTCTCATTCTCTTCCCCACCCTGTTCTTCTTCCTGAATGACTTCGCCGCATATCCGCTGAAGCAGCGGCTGTGTCTCTCACTGTTTCAAGCCGTGACTCCCCGCACGGCAGGTTTTAATACGGCAGACATGGCCGCTGTGACGGGCGTAGGCCGCGTCATGATGATCATCCTGATGCTGATCGGCGGCTCTCCCGGTTCTACTGCGGGCGGTATTAAGACGACGACTGCTGCAGTTCTTCTTGCAAATGTCATCTCCACCGTCCGAAGGCGCCGCAACACCCAGCTGTTCGGTCGAAGAATCGATGACGAGACGGTAAGGCAGTCGGCGACTCTTCTTATGATCTACCCTCTTTTCGTCCTTGCGGCAGCTCAGGTCATAAGTTTCATCGAGGATATTCCGATCGGGCCGTGCATATTTGAAACAGCTTCGGCTATCGGCACCGTCGGACTCTCCATGGGTATAACGCCTTCGCTCGGGACAGTGTCGCATTTGCTTCTCATAATGCTCATGTTCTTCGGTCGCGTCGGCGCTCTGACCATCATGTTCGCAGCGACGAGCCGGGATGGGTTCGAGGTAGCGCAGTGTCCGTTTGCAAAAATCCACGTGGGGTGACAGAGCAATCTTGCACCGTATGATCACAAAAGTCCACGTGGGGTGACAGAGCAATCTCACACCATCTGATCACAAAGACCCATGTGGGGTAAGGGAGGTAACTCTTGAAATCTATATTACTTATTGGCGTTAATCGCTTCGGAGCATTTCTGGCGGAACAGTTCTTCTCGCTCGGGCACCAGATCATGGCCGTCGACAAAGAGGAGGAACGCATCAGCCGGATTCTTCCCCTGGTGACAGACGCCCGGATCGGCGACAGCACAGACGCTGCTTTTTTGAAATCACTTGGCATTGGCTCTTACGACGTCTGCATCGTAACAATAGGGGAGGATTTCCAGAGCTCGCTTGAGACGACTTCGCTTCTTAAAGAGCTCGGCGGAAGACTCGTTATTTCCCGCGCGGACCGGGAGGTGCAGGCTAAGTTCATGCTCCGGAACGGCGCGGATGAAGTGATCAACCCCGAAAAGCAGATAGCGGAGTGGGCAGCGATCCGGTACGGTTCCAATCACATCCTTGACTACGTCAAGCTGGATGAAGAACACGCGATATTTGAAGTCCCCATACCTAAGGCATGGGAAGGTAAAAGTATCAGTGAGATTGATATTCGAAGGAGATACGGCATCAACATTATGGCAGTCCGGGAGCGCGGACACATGGATCTCACTGTGACGCCGGATACCGTCCTCTGGAATAATCAGTCACTGCTTGTTCTGGGAAAGAGGAAAGCGATTCAAAAATGCTTTCGTATATAAATTACAAAAATTATCCACACACAGTACACGGAATTTTCATAAGTGGGTAGTTTTATCAAATGAGTATGTTATTTATAGAAGGAGATATATCATGGAAGGATTTGAACTTATTATCGTTTTAGGCGCAGTCTGTGTAATGGGATATTTCGGCTTCACACGTCTATGCCGATTCCTGGTAAAGATTCGCAACAGCGATCAGAAATAAATACATCATGTATATATGGATAGTGACGCTTCCATATGATAGAATATAGCAATATCGCATAAGGACAAATGATATGGAAAAGAACGTCGAAGTAAGTGAACACATACTCGTATGTATTTCACCGTCGCCATCAAATATGAAAGTCATCGCAGAGGCTTATAAGATGGCGGAGGCTTTTCATGCTGCTCTGACAGCGATCTACGTCAAACCGACGAACTATGATGCCCTGTCCCCGGACGATAAAGCCCGGTTGCAGAATCACATGAAATACGCGGAGCAGTGCGGCGCGTCAATCACAACGATTATCGGGGATGATGTCCCTGTCCAGGTCGCGGAGTACGCCCACTTTTCCGATACGACGAAAATCGTCGTCGGCCGCAGCGGAGCCAGACGCCGGCATTTCTGGAGTAAGGCGCCGCTGACAGAGCAGATCATCCTTCGAGCGCCGGATGTCGATGTCTATATCATCCCGGACTCCGCCACAGATCTCAAGCGGCAGAAGGAGCGGTGGCTCACCACCGACCAGATGAGTCCGACATTCAGGGATTCCGTCATCACTCTTCTGCTTCTCATCGCGGCGACAGGAGTCGGACTTGTCTTCACTCACTTCGGATTTTCGAAGGCCAATATTATCACAGTCTTCATCCTCGGCGTACTGATCATCTCGGTGTTCACTGTGAGCCCTCTGTACAGCGCCGTCGGATCACTGGCAAGCGTGCTTCTCTTCAACTGGTTCTTCATCGAACCGGTCTACAGTTTTCATACGTATGAGACGGAGTACGCGGTGACATTTGCAATCATGCTGATTTCATCGCTCATCACAGGCACGCTGGCCAACCGCATGAAGCAGAACGCCCGCCAGTCCGCGCGTGAAGCGTTTCGCGCGAAGGTCCTCTTCGACACGAATCAACTGCTCACCAAGGCGGAGGAATCGGACGACGTCATGAGGATCACGGCCAATCAGGTCATCACGCTCCTTGGCCGGGACGTTGTCATTTATCCGCGCGACGCGTCCGGAAACCTGGGAAGCGCGACGGAATACACTCCGCCGCACTCGTCGGGCAGCAGAGATTTTGCGGATGCAAATGAAACCGAGATCGCAGAATGGGTCTTCGCCAACCGGCAGGCAGCCGGGCTGCAAATGGATGAGTTCAGCACCGCCAGCGCCCAGTACCACGCGATTTTTCTGAATCGTCACTGCTACGGCGTCATTGAGATCAGGTTGAATGGCACGCCGCTTGAATCATTTGAAAACAGTGTTTTCATGTCCATACTGGGTGAGTGCGCACTTGCCCTCGAAAACCTGAGGAACGCGCAGGAAAAGGAGCAGGCATCCGTTATGGCCCGGAACGAGCAGCTTCGTTCCAATCTGCTGCGGTCGATATCCCACGATATCCGAACACCGCTGACGTCCATCTCCGGGAACGCGAGCAACCTGCTCTCCCACTATGAACAGCTGGACGAGGAAACACTCAGACAGATTTTCTCTGATATCTACGATGATTCCGAGTGGCTGGTCGATCTGGTGGAGAACCTTCTCTCCATATCGCGCATTGAGAACGGCCAGATGGAGCTTCACAAAACTCTGGATATCATAAACGATGTCATCGAGGAAGCTCTCCGCCATGTGGACAGGAACATAAGCCGCCATCATGTGAACGTTTTGGGCAGCGACGACATCCTTCTCGTCAACATGGATACCGGCCTCATCATGCAGGTGCTGATCAATCTGATCAACAACGCGATAAAAAATACGCCGGAGGGATCGGAGATCACGATTGGCAATGAGCGCGTGGATGGGAATGTCATTGTGAGTGTCTGCGATAACGGACCCGGGATAGCGGAT
>JAFWIM010000025.1 GCA_017514845.1 Lachnospiraceae bacterium | reverse complement strand
CAAGATATTTTTAACCTTTGTTTTAGAGCTGGATTTGTCATTGATGGATTTTATGAAGAATGTTTCAAAACCAACAAAGAAATTCCTATGGTAATGATAGTAAGGCTTAAGAAGGTAAAACGTGATAGCTTAAAATAAATTCAAGTTTGTCGGGTAAATAGCAAACCCAGCCGAGCCAGTCAACGATAAAATGAACGCCGCTTCGCGCCGTCGTTGACAGCCCCGCCCGTCTTTGCTGGTAGGCAATCAAGGGGCGACAGCAAGGAGTACTGCCGCCCCGCACTATTATTCAGAGAGGGGGAATTTCCATGACCGAAGATGAAGCCTACAAGGTGCATATCCAGTACACATTCAATGCCTTTTGCAAGGTAGTCATTCGTCACGCAGCCATAGATAAAATCTTGAAGCTGCGCCGGAGGTGGGAACGGGAAGTTTCCCTTGATTATCTGATGAGTGAAAAGTTTGTCCAGCTTGCCGAGCCGGAGTAGCTTGAAGAATATCTTTTTACCGCCTGCGGCCAGACCGCCGTTCTGTATCATGCGGAGCTTGCCGCCGCCCTTGCCCTTTTGCCGGAGCAGACGCAGGAAGAAATTTTTCGTTACTATTTCCTGCGCCAGCCGCAGCGAGTGATCGGCGTACATATTGGCCGGACACGCAGCACAGCGGGGCGGCATATCCGGCTTGCCTTGCAGCGGTTAAGGCGGCTCATGGAGGGAAATGACTATGAGTAAACTTCTCCCCTATGAAACAATCGTCAAAGCCCATGAGGGCGACCCGGACGCAATCGACACCATTCTTTCCCACTATGCCGGATATATCCGCTACTGTTCCAAAGTACACGGGAAAGTCAACGCCGAAGTTGAGGAACATATAAAGCAACAGCTCATTGCCGCCCTGTTCAAATTTCGCTTTGACCGATAAACAAAGAACAAACACTGGCTGTCATTAGCGGTTTCACTCCAGCCAGTTTACAATTCATCTATTCCTAAAGGAAGCAGGTCATAGTATAATAGAACCAACGACAAATATACTTTTAGGGGAGATATAGCAATATGAAAAGTAATAAATACTTAACTATTGGCTTATTAACAGGATTTATTGTCGGTGGTTGCATAGGTGTGTTGGCATGGGCGTTTTTGCAAAATCTTTTTGCTATTTCTATTTGTGCAGGTATCGGAATGTTGATTGGAATTGTTATAGGTACATTGATTGATTATGAAAAAAATAATCATCAAGAGAAATAGAAAAAATGCACAATGCCTTAAAGGGAAAACAGGAATTTATTGTGCTATCCATCATCGGGCCAACCTGACCTGAACTTTCAAAACTGAATATCCACCGCCCATCGGCGGCCAGCGAAAGCAGTAAGTCTGAAAAAGATTTGCTGCTTTTTTCTTTATCCGTTTGGCAAAATCGCAAAGTCATCCGTAGTAGGTAGGTGAAGCCGGAAACAAAAAATTTTCTGCGGCGGTAGCCAAATCTGCATTTTCTGTATTTCTAAGGCAAAGGAAAATTTGAGAAAATTCCCGGCAAGCGGGTAGCTGGCGGCCTTTGAAATGTATCTTTAGCGGAAAGAAAGAACTGCGGGTAAAAATCGCCCCACGCCGTAAGATTTTTGCAGAAATCCGGCCAAAACAGGCGGCAGCTATACGAGTAGTAAGTGCAAGGGGAAATCTACGGCTTACTTAGAGCAAGTTTCTACCACGGTGCCAAAATCCGCAATTCTGCGGTTTTGCCCCTCGCGGGAAACTTGTTGGGGAGTGCCTTCCCCAAACCCTGCTATGCGGCTTACGCCGCAAAAATATTTCTGTCCGGCAGACAGGAAATGCCCCGAAAATAGCTAACAGACCAGCCCATTTTTTGTGATAAGTGAAAGGAGGTTTACAGCCCATGCCGAAGCGATACAACACCCCCCACCGCAGCCATGTTGTGAAAACCCGGCTGACCGATGAAGAATACGCCGACTTCACAGAACGGCTTGCGCCCTATGGTATCAGTCAGTCCGAATTTCTCCGGCAGGCCATCCGGCGCACTACCATACGCCCCGTACTCCATGTGTCGTCAGTCAATGACGAGCTGCTCTCCGCTGTCGGGAAGCTCACAGCCGAGTACGGCAGGATTGGCGGCAATCTCAACCAGATTGCCCGCACCCTCAACGAGTGGCATAGCCCCTACCCGGCTATGGCAAAGGAATTGCGGGAAGCGGCCGCCGACCTTGCCGCCCTCAAGTATGAAGTCCTAAAGAAAGTAGGTGACGCCGTTGGCAACACTCAAGCATTTAGGCTCTAAGAACGCCGACTACGGAGCCGCCGAACAATACCTGCTCTTTGAGCATGACGAATTTACTATGAAGCCCGTCCTTGATGAAAACGGCAGGCTTATCCCCCGTGAGGATTATCGCTTGTCCACGCTGAACTGCGGCGGCGAGGATTTTGCCGTTGCGTGTATGCGCTCCAATCTCCGCTATGAGAAAAATCAGCGGCGGGAGGATGTGAAAAGCCACCACTATATCATCAGCTTTGACCCACGGGACGGGCCGGACAACGGCCTGACCGTAGACCGGGCGCAGGCGTTGGGGGAGCAATTCTGTAAAGAGCATTTCCCCGGCCATCAGGCCCTTGTCTGCACCCACCCGGACGGGCATAACCACAGCGGCAACATCCATGTGCATATCGTCATTAACAGCCTGCGGATAGAGGAAGTGCCGTTCCTGCCCTACATGGACAGGCCAGCGGACACGAAAGCCGGGTGCAAGCACCGCTGCACCGACGCAGCCCTACGCTACTTCAAGTCCGAGGTCATGGAGATGTGCCACCGGGAAGGACTTTACCAAATCGACCTCTTGAACGGCAGCAAGAACCGTGTCACAGACCGGGAATATTGGGCGCAGAAAAAGGGACAGGCCGCACTGGACAAGCAGAACGCCCCCATGATTGCAGGCGGTATCACGCCCCGGCAGACCAAGTTTGAAACGAACAAGGAGAAGCTGCGGCAGACCCTACGGAAAGCCCTTGCCACCGCTGCCAGCTTTGACGAGTTTTCCTCTCTGCTGTTGCGGGAGGGTGTGACCGTCAAGGAGAGCCGGGGGCGGCTGTCCTACCTCACGCCAGACAGGACGAAGCCTATCACCGCCCGGAAGCTGGGCGGCGACTTTGACCGCACCGCCGTCCTTGCCGTTTTGGAGCAGAACGCCCAGAGGGGCGTAACGGTTCGCTACACCCCGCAGCACCAAGCCGCCAGAGCCGCCGAACAGACCGCAGCCATACCCGAATACCTACACGCCGGGAAAGGCCGCTTACAGGGCGAAAAGACAGGGAAAATCGACCCCAGACAGGACAGTGTGCAGCGGCTTGTGGACATTGAGCAGAAGATGGCCGAGGGCAAGGGCAAAGGCTATGAACGATGGGCGAAGATACACAATCTGAAACAGGCCGCCAAGACCCTGACCATCTACCAACAGTACGGCTTTTCTTCCCCGGAACAGCTTGAAGCCGCCGTTGCTACCGCCTATCAGGAAATGCGCCAGACCAGCGGCGAACTGAAAGCACTGGAAACGAAGCTGCAAGGGAAAAGGGAGTTGCGGCAACAGGTACTTGCCTATGCCAAGACCAAGCCCATCCGCGAGGGGCTGAAAGCGCAGAAATCCGAGAAAGCCCGCGCCGCATACCGCCAGGCAAACGAGAGCGATTTTATCATAGCCGAAGCCGCCGCCCGGTATTTCAAGGCACAGGGGCTTACCAAGCTGCCCGGCCGAAAAGCGTTGCAGGCCGAGATCGAGCAGCTTATCTCCGAGAAAGACGGCCTGTACAACACCTATCACGAACAGAAGCAGCGGTTCAGGGAGTTGCAGACCGTCAAGCGGAACATCGACCAGATTTTGCGCCGGGAAGAGCCGCACCGCAGAAAGGAGCAGAGCCATGAACGATAAGCCGTCCCGCATGGACTACCGCCAGCACCAGGCAGCCCGCCGCCTTGTGCATGAGTGCTGTAACTACGACGAGGGGAACTGCCTGCTGTTAGACGACGGGGAGCCTTGCGTGTGCGTCCAGAGCATTTCCTATTCCCTCATGTGCCGCTGGTTCCGTGTGGCTGTCCTGCCCCTTGACGGGGAGCTGGCCGCAGCCCTCTTGTACCGGGGGAGCCGGAAACGCTGCGCGGTCTGCGGGGCGGCCTTTGTCCCCAAATCCAACCGGGGGAAATACTGCCCCGGCTGCGCCGGGTGCATGAAGAAACGCAAAGCCGCCGAGAGAAAGCGGAAACAAAGGCAGAAATGTCACGCTTTAGAGCCTTTCAAACCCGCATAAATCAAGGCTTTTTTCGTGGGTGTCAAAGGGTATGCGATACATTTATCCTTTCCCCCCGGAAATGCCGTCCTAATGCGTGACAAAGCCCAAAAACGACACAACACAGAGGGAGGTGATACTATCGCTGATTATATCAGGGCAGACACCACGCTGCCCGCCTATCTTCCATACCCCCGTTTCCTGCTGAAAATGGAGATTTCACAGACCGCCAAGCTGCTGTATGCGCTTTTATTAGACCGCTCCACCCTGTCACAGAAGAACGGCTGGCAGGACGGCGAGGGCAGGATATTCATTGTCTACCCCGTTGCGGAGATAGCGGAAATGCTGGACAAGGGTTGTACCGCCATCAAGGGAGCCTTGAAAGAACTGGACGCAGCCGGGCTTTTAGAACGGGAACGGCGGGGCTTCTCCGCACCCAATCGGCTTTATGTGAAAGTGCCGCCTGTCCCAGTGGTACGGTTTTCCGACCAACTGATGGCCGGAAAAGCGACCCTCATACAGTCGGAAAAGCGACCTTATGACGGTCGGAAAACCGACCCTATGATGGTCGGAAAACCGACCCCTAACAAAACTAATATAAACAACTTAATAGAGAACCAAACAATGAGAGCGAGTGGGGAGCCGCCCACAGCTTATGGCCGATATGAGAATATTTTTCTGTCAAAGGACGAATATGACGAGTTACAGGCAGAATACCCGGACAGGCTGGAACGGCTGATTGAGGAAATGAGCCATTACCTTGCCGCCAGCGGGAAAGCCTACCAGAATTATGCCGCCGCCTTGCACAGATGGGCGGCCAATGACAAAAAGGGAGCCGTAAAACAGGGCATCCCCGACTATACCTGTATGGAGGGAGAAAGCTTATGACAAGTGAAATCAAAGATATTTTGGAGAACATGACAACCGCCGCCCCGGAGATGGAGGACTATATCGGCGAGGACGGACTGCTTTACTGCGGAAAGTGCCATACGCCGAAAGAAGCCTACTTCCCGGAGGGTAAGGAGCTGTTTGGCCGTGACCGCCACCCGGCAGAGTGCGACTGCCAGAGAGCCGCCCGTGAGCAGCGGCAGGCCGCCGAGGAACACCGCCGCCATGTGGAAGCCGTGGAAAATCTGAAACAGAGGGCTTTTGCCGACTCAGCCATGCAGCAATGGACATTCGAGAACGACAACGGCAGAAACCCGCAGACCGGGATTGCCCGGCGGTATGCGGAGCATTGGGAAGAAATGCAGGCCGAAAACATCGGCTGCCTGTTCTGGGGGAACGTCGGCAACGGGAAAAGCTACCTTGCGGGCTGTATCGCAAACGCCCTCATGGAGAAAGAAGTCCCCGTATATATGACGAACTTCGCCGTTATCCTGGGCGACCTCTCTCCCGGCTTTACAGGCCGGAATGAGTATATTTCCCGCCTTTGCCGCTATCCGCTGCTTATCATTGACGACTTCGGCATGGAGCGTGGCACCGACTATGGACTGGAACAGGTATTCCATGTGATTGATACCCGATACCGCAGCAACAAGCCGCTGATCGCCACCACCAACCGCCCGCTGGACGAGTTGAAAAAGCCGACAGACACGGCCCATTCCCGGATTTATGACCGACTGCTGTCCATGTGCGTCCCGATACGCTTTACTGGCGTCAACTTCCGGCAGGAAACCGCAAAGCGGAAAATGGAAACCATGAAGAAACTGCTGGCTGAATGAAAGGAGTATTGCCTATGGAGAATATCAAGCAGCACGACCACCGTACCACCCGCCGCCCCGACTGCGTGACGGAAATCCGCATGGGGAATACCGTTCTTGTCGTGTCCGGCTTTTTCAAGAAAGACACCACCAGCACCGCCGCCGACAAGATGGCGAGGGTACTGGAAGCGGAAGCCGCTGCTACACAAAAAAAGGCGATTTGACAAGCTGTAAAGAAGCAGATTTATCACTTTTACCGCTGTACAGCCGCCCCTGTTCCGTGGTACAATGAAACCACGGAATAGTGGGGCTGGCTGTCGGAAACGGAGGATTTTATGTTAAGACAAGCCACCCAAAACCTCATTACCGCCCTTTATCCGAGATTGTCCCATGAGGACGAATTGCAAGGCGAGAGCAATTCCATTTCCAACCAGAAACGGATTTTGGAAGCCTACGCCAAGCAGAACGGCTTTACCAATCTGCGCTGGTACACCGACGACGGCTACTCAGGTGCGAACTTCCAGCGGCCCGGATTTCAAGCCATGCTTGCAGACATTGAAGCCGGGAAAGTCGGCACCGTCATAGTCAAGGACATGAGCAGGCTGGGGCGTAATTACTTGCAGGTGGGATTTTACACGGAAATGCTGTTCCCTCAAAAGGGCGTGCGTTTTATCGCTGTCAATGACAACGTGGACAGCGCAAACGGCGGCATGGACAATGATTTTACCCCTCTGCGGAACTTATTTAACGAATGGCTGGTGAGAGATACGAGCAAGAAAATCAAGGCAGTAAAGAAAGCAAAAGGCATGAGCGGCAAGCCTGTAACCAGCAAGCCAGTCTATGGCTATCTCATGGACAAGGACGAGAACTATATCGTTGACGAGGAAGCCGCCCCGGTTGTCCGGCAGATTTACCAGCTTTGCCTTGCGGGAAATGGCCCGACCAAGATTGCCCGTATGCTGACGGAGCAGCAAATCCCCACGCCGGGGACGCTGGAATACCGCAGGACGGGCAGCACCCGACGCTACCACCCCGGCTATGAGTGCAAGTGGGCGACAAACACCGTCGTCCATCTGCTGGAAAACCGGGAGTACACTGGCTGTCTGGTAAACTTCAAGACGGAGAAGCCCTCTTACAAGGTCAAGCACAGCGTTGAGAACCCCATCGAGAAGCAGGCTATCTTCCCAAATCACCATGAGCCGATTATCGACACGGAAACATGGGAGCGTGTGCAGGAGTTACGCAAGCAGCGAAAACGCCCGAACCGCTATGATGAAGTGGGGCTGTTCTCTGGTATGCTGTTCTGCGCCGACTGCGGCCATGTGCTGTATCAGCAGCGGTATCAGAACAAGAACCGCAAGCAGGACTGTTATATCTGCGGCAGCTACAAGAAGCGTACCCGTGACTGTACGGCACACTTTATCCGCACCGACCTTTTGACGGCGGGCGTGCTTTCCAATCTCCGGCAAGTGACGGAATACGCCGCCAGGCATGAGAGCCGCTTTGTAAAGCTGCTCATCCAGCAGAACGAAATCGGCGGCAAGAGAAAGACCGCCGCAGCCACGAAGCAGCTTGAACAGGCCCAGACACGCATTGCCGAAGTGAACCGCATTATCAAGCGGCTGTATGAGGACAATGTAAGCGGCAAAATCAGCGACGAGCGTTTCATGGAGCTGTCGGCGGACTATGAGCAGGAGCAGCGGGAACTGAAAGACCGGGCTGCCGCTTTGCAGGAGGAACTTTCCAAGTCGCAGGCCGCCACCGTCAACGCCGAGAAATTCATGGGGATTGTGAGAAAGCACCTTGCTTTTGAAGAATTGACCCCCACCCTCTTGCGGGAAATGATTGAGAAAATCGTCGTGCATGAGTGCAGCTATGACGAGAACGGCACCCGCAGGCAGGACATTGAGATTTATTACAGCTTTGTCGGCAAGATAGACTTGCCGGAAGCCTAACGCCTGACCTATCCGACACAGCCCTAAGTGCCGGATAGGAACGGCAAAATTTTTTACACTTCTATTACTTCTTTATCGCACATTAGCAAAAGCACGGGTATTCTCGCCTGACTAATAAAAATGAACAATTTTCTCCGGATGAATTTAATCGGGGAGGAAAAATGACGGGATAGAGTGAGGTGAATGATGGGGCTTCCTGTTTTTTCCATTGAGCCGTCGGTAATTTGCTGTGACCTATGTAACCTAGAGTCGGAGATCCGCAAGTGGGAAGCTGCTGGAGCGAAGGCGCTCCATATCGATGTCCTTGACGGAGCCTTTGCTCCGAGTCTCCCCGTGGGGATCGACACGTTTCAGCAGCTTGCGAAAAAAACGGATCTTCCGTTTGACGTTCACATCATGTCCAGAAACAATCGGTGGTTCATCGAGGAGTGCATTAAGATGGACCCTGCAAGGATTTGCTTTCAGATCGAAGGGGAAGCGGATCCGGAAGAGAGAATAACGACGATTCGGGAGGCAGGGATATCTCCAGGACTTGCTTTCAGCCCGGAAACAGATGTGAAGGTAGCTGAATATCTTCTGGAAAAGGTCGATTTTGTTCTTTTGATGAGGATCAAACCGGGATATGCAGGCTTTTCACAGGAGGAGGTCACTGTTGATATGGACCAAAAGATCCGGGACACCAGGAAACTCTTGGATTCTGTGGGACCAGGAAAGGGGATCGTCATAGACGGAAGGGTGTCGTTTGAGGATATCACCCGTCTGCGCAACTTAGGAGCGGATACTTTTGTCGGTGGAAGCAGAAGCCTGTTCAGTACGAAGAACTATTCTGAAAACTACATGCGGGCAGAGAGGAATTACGGGGGATAATACCGATGTTTGATTATGCCGAAAGCTATAAGGCGAATAAAGCACTGATTCTGAAAGAGGTAAATGAGATATTGGACAAAGTAGATCCCTCACATACCGCCTCTTTTATTGAAATGCTGCTCTCCGCACGAAGAGTCTTCTTCATCGGGGTGGGAAGAGTGATGCTGTCCATGGAAGCTATGGCAAAGCGTCTTGCCCACCTGGGTATTGAAACACACGTGGTAGGGGATATCAATGAACCTGCGATGGGGAAAGAGGACCTTCTTGTAGTAGGATCCGGGAGCGGGGAATCCGTAGTCCCTGTCGCTATCACAAAAAGGGCGAAGGAGATCGGAGGAAAGGTCGTTCATATCGGATCCAATCCAAGTGGTACGATCGCCAGAATGGCTGATCTTCAGGTCAGAATCCCCGCAGCAACGAAACTGAATCTTCCCGATGAAGTGAAGTCCGGACAGCCGATGACTTCGCTGTTTGAGCAGTGTCTTCTGATCTACGGAGATATCGTTTCCGCCATGATCATTGAAAGGGATTCCATCGATGTGCATGGACTGTGGGACAAGCATGCGAATCTAGAGTGAGGTGTCAAAATGTTGTATGAAGAGAGATACAGGCCACGTTTTCACTTCAGTGCGCCGAAAGGCTGGCTAAACGACCCCAATGGGGCGGTGTGGTATAAAGGGGAGTACCACCTCTTTTACCAGTATCATCCGGATGATATTTTCTGGGGACCTATGCACTGGGGGCATGCGGTAAGCAGGGATCTTGTTCACTGGGAGAACCTTCCTATCGCACTATACCCGGATGAGAATGGTACGATCTTCTCCGGAACCGTCGTAATTGATGAAAACGATCAGACGGGATTCTTTGACGGCGGAGAGGGAATGGTAGCGTTTTATACTGGCCACATCGACCGACCAGGGCAGCACCCGATTGAGCATCAGTGCATCGCCTACAGCAAAGATTGCGGCAGGACGTGGGAAAAATATTCAGGAAATCCGATCATTTCCGCTCCTGATACCCCAGACGCATACGACTTTCGCGACCCGAAAGTGTTCTGGCATGAGGAGAGCAAGCGGTGGGTGATGTTTCTGGGCGGCGGATTCTACCGCGTTTACTCTTCTCCCAACCTGATCAACTGGACACTCGAATCCGAATCGCTCTTCTTTGAGGAGTATCCCGACATCTTCCAGACGGAAGTAGAGGAAAGCGGTGAGAAGAAGTGGGTTCTCAATGCCGCGGGTTTCAAATACTACATCGGGTCATTTGACGGAAAAAGGTTTATCCGCGAGGAGGGACCTTATACCAGCGATTATACCAACGGATGTCAGGCAACACTGACATTCAACAATGTTCCGGACGGAAGGACATTGGCTATCGCCTGGATGAGGGACGGATCCAGAGGACCGACATATCCGTGGCGGAATAACATGACGGTCGTCAGGCAGTTCAGTCTAAAGAGAATGTCGGACGGAACCCATCGTCTGATACAAAGGCCTGTAACGGAGTTTGAGGCGCTGAAGGATGAGGGCTGGACGGAGAAAGATTTGATTGTCCCTGCAGGAGAGAATCCTCTGCAGGGGGTCAAAGGCGCTCAGCTTCAGATCGATGCGGATATTGTTCCTTCCGCCGACAGCAAGGAAATCCGTCTGTCCTTCCTGGGGGATGATAGACAGCATACGGATCTTGTGTTTGATTATGTGAACAAAATGATATTCGTGGATACAACGGCTTCAGCTGCACCGGTCTGGAGAAACCTTCAGACCTCCATGGATTCGAATTATTTCTTTTCTGAGAAGGCGATCGTTATCAAAGGGGCATGCTATCAGGTACCGATGACCAACTGCAGCGAGATAAAGCTTAAGGCGCTGATCGATCACAGCGCCATAGAGATTTTCCTTGATGACGGATTGGTCTCTTGCACATTCTGTGTGTACCCGGATGAGGGTGCGCGCGGTGTATCTCTTCTTTCGGACGCCGAGATGCTCGTAAAGCGCCTGAATGCCAACCGAATAAAAACGATATGGTAAAAAGATCCCGGTTCGCTGAAATGCGAACCGGGACTGTTTTTTGTTATTTTGCTATGACGACCCTTATGCCTTTTTCTTCGAATAGATTCAACCAGTGTTCAGAAATGAGGTCGTCCGTAACGACGATATCGAAATCATCGATCGTACCGAAGTTATGCAATCGGACTGCACCGAATTTGCTGGAGTCCGCAACAAGACACTTCACGGCTGAATGGGTCATAGCAGCTTGTTTTATCGGAACTTCAAACTCATTGATGCAGGTCACTCCAAGGTGTTCATCGATACCCGCGGCGGAGATAAAGGAGATATTGATCGAGTAGTTCTTTATCGTATTGATACCGTAGCGGTCAATGTATACGCCGGACAGCGGATCCAGTTTTCCACCGGTCACGATATAGTTCCTGTAGTCGATCCGCAGCAGTTCCCGGAGTGCGTTCTCGGTGGAAACGATCACAACGTTACTGGCTGACGGGTCAAGGTGTTTGAGGACATTCACGGCGGTGGTTCCGATATCTACGTATATGACTTCGTTCTTTCCTACAAGGGAAGCACATGCGATCCCAATCGCTTCCTTTTGGATGTAGTTCGTTTCCCGTTCCTGTTCAAGGGAATATGTCTTGTAGATATCGCTGTCTTCGAGCATGATCGCACCGGAAACCGTTTTGACGATCCCTCTTTTTTTCATCTTCTCAATATCTCTGCGTATGGTCATTTCAGTGACGTCGAAATATTGGGAGAGATCCTTAAAGGAGATACCGCCATGGCTCTGAACGATCTCTATGATTTTCTCTGACCGATCCATCGATGCTTAGATCTTTCCTGCCTCCTTGAACAAACGCATGGCACTGCTCGTTCCAAGACGGGAGCAGCCGAGTTCTGCGAATGCTTCGATGTCTTCAACGGTCTTCATGCCGCCTGCAGCCTTGATCTTAACTTCAGGGCCGACATGCTCCTTGAACAGCTTGACATCTTCGATGGTCGCCCCGGCTGTACCGAATCCGGTGGACGTCTTGATAAAGTCCGCCTTCTCTTCGGTGACGATCTGGCACATTTTGATCTTTTCCTCTTCGGTGAGGTAGCAGGTCTCAATGATGACTTTCAGCACATAACCTTCTGTCGCCTTACGAAGGGCAGCGATCTCAGCGGACACAAGGTCCCAGTCTCCGTTCTTGACATCGCCGATGTTGATGACCATGTCGATCTCACTCGCGCCGTTCGCGATGGCGTCCTTGGCTTCAAACACCTTGACAGCAGTCGTGTTGTAACCGAGGGGGAAACCGATCACGGTGCAGACGTTGAGTTCCGGATAGGTCTCATGTGCTCTCTTGACATAGGACGGGGGAATGCAGACGGATGCAGTGTGGTACTCCAGGGCATCTTCGCAGATCTTTTTGATGGATTCCCAGTCCGAGACCGCCTTCAAAAGGGTGTGGTCCACAGTTTTCAGTATCTCTCTTGCTTCCATATTTATACTCCTTAATCGTATCAGACTATCTCTGTTATTATTTTAACATATTATAAAGAAGAAAAGATGTTATTTCTTGTGGCGCGCAAGAATGCGTGCAAATGTGTACAAGAGGCGCAAGTTTGTGCTCGGAACCGTTTATTGTGCAAATTGTACTATAAAATAGGAGATTTATCGCCATATAGCACAAGAAAATGTTGTAAAACAAGGTAAATAAACACAGGAAACGCAGATAATGTTAGGAAATTAACATATTTGGATGCAAAATGTTCGTGAATAATCACAATCAAGTTGTGAAATATTTGTTAACACCGTAAATGGAATTCATTATTGAGGCAAGGTAAAATATAGTTAATAGTATGAATTTGTATGGACGGAGGAGTACAACCTATGGTTTTGACTGATGAAGGACTGCAGTACCACATTAGGATGAAAGAAGGAGACGTAGGAAAATACGTGTTCCTTCCCGGAGATCCCTTCCGCACAGATCTGATCGCAAGTTTTTTTGATGAGCCCAAACTGGTTGCTCACAATAGAGAGCATAAGACATGGACAGGATACCTGGACGGTGTGAAAGTCTCTGTCACATCGACCGGCATGGGATGCCCTTCCACCGCGATAGCCCTTGAAGAGCTGATCCATATCGGCGCTGATACATTTATCCGCATAGGAACAGCCGGAAGAGTGTGTCCGGAATCCTATGACGAATCCCTGGACGGCGTCATCTGCACAGCAGCTGTCCGTGATGAGGGAACGACGATCCATTATATTCCGATCGAGTATCCCGCTGTTGCTGACCGTCATGTCGTGGATGCGCTGGCAAGAGCTGCGAAAGCTCGCGGACTCAATTATATTGAAGGTATTACACAGTCCAAAGACAGTTTTTACGGACAGCATGAACCGGACAGCATGCCCGCTGCCGCAAGGCTGCATGAGCGCTGGACTGCATGGGAGAGGGGTCATGTCATGTGTTCCGAAATGGAGGCAGCTGCCCTGTTCGTCATCTCCTCCATCCGCGGATGCAGGGCTGGAGCCATCATGGACTGGGGCGACATGAAGAAGACCATCGGCGTCGCCTGCGATGCAGTCCGTATCCTGGCAAAGGAGGATGGGTTACTGTAATGCCTGAGATTCACGATTTCAAAAAATATATGGAAGGCGACAACCCTGTGATGTATCACATTCATTGCAGGAAAGGGGATGTGGGCGAGTATGTGTTTCTCCCCGGAGATCCTTTCCGCACCGATCTGATCGCTTCCTATCTGGATGATGCGAAACTGGTCGCCCACAACAGGGAGCACAAGACCTGGACGGGATATCTCGATGGCGTAAAAGTTTCGGTTACTTCCACCGGAATGGGATGCCCGTCTACCGCTATTGCGGTGGAGGAACTGATCCGCTGCGGAGCGAAGACATTCATCCGCATCGGAACTGCCGGAACGGTCAGAGACCCGAAAGATGCGGAGAACTATGATTGCTGCATCGTTACCGGCGCGGTCCGGGATGAAGGAACGACGATACATTATGTCCCCATGGAATATCCGGCTATGGCGGACCGCCATGTAGTGGATGCCCTGGCGAGAGCATGTAAAGCGAGGGGGCTGAAAGCTCTTGAAGGCGTCACCCAGTCCAAAGACTCTTTCTATGGCGAGGTGGAACCTGAGACCTCCCCGAATGAGAAGCGACTTCGTGAGCGCTGGGCAGCATGGCAGAAGATCGGCGTATGCTGCAGTGAGATGGAGTGTGCCGCGATCTTCGTGGTATGTGCCTGCAGAGGCGCGAGAGCCAGTGCCATCATGAACTGGAAAAACATGGATCAGACCATCCAGGCTGCATGTGATGCAGTCAGGCTGATGATAAAAGAAACAAATAAGCAGTAAGGTGGTATCATATGGGAAAACCGATTATTGAGTTTAAGCATTTTTCCTACCGGTATCCGAATTCCGAGGAGATCGTCCTCAAGGACATCAATCTGACGATCGAGGAGGGTGACTTTGTCGGAATCATCGGATGCAACAAGTCCGGAAAGACCACACTTTGCCAATCCATGGTCGGCATCCTCCCGTTCGTTCTCGGTGGGGACTGGGATGGAGAGATCGTTGTAGACGGAAAAAGTTACAACGAGACCCATGGAGAGGGCTCCTCAGACGTCATCGGTATCGTCTTCCAGGACGCTGAGAGCCAGTTTACCCAGGAGACAGTGGAAGACGAGATCGCCTTCGCAATGTGTAACTTCGGATTTGAGAAATCCCTGATGCGCGAGCGTGTAGAGTACGCAGCGAAAGCCTGCGGGCTGTGGGAGATGCTGGACCGCTCTCCGTACCGCCTCTCCGGCGGACAGCAGCAGAGACTGGCAGTAGCCTGTATTTTGGCACTTCGTCCCCGTGTTCTTCTTTTAGACGAGTCAACCTCTCAGCTTGACCCTCAGGGAAGGGATGAGGTATTCCGTCTGGTGGAAGAACTGCATGCCAGCGGGAGCACTGTTATCATGGTGGATCACAACATCGAGAAGATCGCTGAATCTACCAACAAGGTACTTGTTCTCCACAATGGCGAAGTCGTGGATTACGGCGATACACACAAGGTGTTCGCAAACAAGGAAAAGCTGAATGAGCACTTTGTTCGTGTTCCTCAGGTAACGGACGCTGCTTTGGCAATCCGTGAGAAACTGGTCGGTGACATTGTCCCGATCACCCTCAAGGAAGCCGAAGCGACCTTTGGAAATTACAAAAGGGAGGGATGACACGGATGGAGAGAAATGTAGCGGTTGAAACCAGGGATCTGGTCCATGTTTATCCCAACGGCGGGGTTAAGGCGCTGAAAGGCGTTAACCTCAAGATCTATGAAAATGACAAGATGTCCATCATCGGCCAGAACGGATCCGGAAAAACAACGATCGTCCGGCATTTCAACGGTCTTCTTCGTCCCACAGAGGGACAGGTTCTCCTTTTTGGTGAAGATACCGCAGGAAAATCCGTTGGTGAGATGGCAAGAAGATGCGGATATGTCTTCCAGAACCCGAACCATCAGATCTTCTGCACGACAGTAAAGGAAGAGCTGGAAGTAGCTCCCAAAAACTTTAACTTCACCGAAGAAGAGAAGAAGGCGGAGATCGATAAGGTCGTTGAGATGATGCATCTTGAGAGTATCCTCAACACCCATCCGATGACATTGGACTATACGACCAAAAAGATCGTGTCTATCGCTTCCGTTCTTGTTTTCAAGCCGGAAGTCCTCATCCTGGATGAGCCTACCGGTGGTCTGGATGAAGTGGGAAGAAGGATGCTGACACAGATCATAAACATGATGCATGAAGACGGGCACACCGTCGTTATGATCTCGCATGATATGGACTATGTAGCGGAGAACTCTGACAGGATCGTGGTCATGAGTCAGGGCGAGGTGATCGCTGACGGGGAACCGAAGGAGATCTTCCTCAACGCACCGGTCCTTGAAAGGGCGATGATCGCTCCGCCGCAGATCACCTCACTGGATCTCTTCCTCGATGGAAAAGGTGAAGCTGCACTATCTGTTCAGGATTTTGTACGGAAGTACAAAAATTAAATAAAAATGGAGGTTCTCTATTATGGCAATGCAATCTACTGAATCCAAAAGCAGGCTTTGGGGTACATATGTTGCGATCATGATCCCGTTGGGCGTCGCGATCAACTACGTCGGTGGTCTGCTGAACGGCGCCCTTGGTGGCCCGCTCTATCTGGACTCCATCGGAACCGCAGTTGTCGCTGCAGTCATGGGTCCTTGGGTAGGTGCGATCTCCGGCTTGCTCTTCAATATTGTCAGTGCTCTTATGGGTGGTAACATGGTTTCCGCTCTGTTCGGTATCTGCAATATTGGTACAGGCTTGATCGTCGGTTACATGACAAAGTGGGGATTCTTTGAGAAATGGTGGCAGGTACTTATCGTAGCCAACGTTCTCGTATCCTTCTGGAATGCAGCAACCGGCTCCCCGATCGCATCCGTCGTTTATGGTGGTGTTGATGGCTCTGCAGGCACATCCGTATCGATCGCAGCTCTGCAGGCAATCGGTGCTGACCTTGTTACCGCCGGCTTCATCGCACGTATGCCTATCAACTTGATTGATAAAGGCATTGCTGTGCTGATTGCCTGGATCGTATACAAGAGACTGCCGGAAAACATCAAAAACTTCAACAAGAAGAAATAATCTTCCGTGAAGCCATGCAGGGGGAGCGCTGCTCCCCCTGCAACCAGAACATTTTCGAGGTTTTGCTATGATACAGAAAAGAGATACTTCCACATTGCTCCGTCGGCTCAGTCCGGGAACAAAACTCCTGATGGCGCTCTCCGGAACCCTGGCAATCATTTTCTTTGAAAATATCTGGCTTTCTCTTGCCATGATGGCAGTAAGCTATGTCGTGATCCTGCGCGAGAAGATGGGTTCCATGTTCAAACTGATCTTCATTTCCACCCTCTCGATGCTCATCTTCATGTATGCGATCTATGGGGCGATCGTTCAGGAAAATCAGAAAGACACCTATGTGTTCTCTGTTTTGGGAATCAAATATTATCAGGCAGGAATCGATAAGGCGACCCATTTCTTCTTCCGCATCGCTCCGTTGATGGCTTTCCTTTTCCTGCTTTTCCGTACGATCAACATGACAGACCTTGGCGTCTGGATGACGAAAGTCGGACTTCCATACAGATGGGCGTTTATCTTTACGGACTCTTTCATGGTCATTCCTGTTCTCAGCAAGGACATGGAACAGATCATGGACGCTCAGAGGGCAAGGGGACTTGTCACGGAAGGCAACCTGATGACCCGTATGAAAGCGTTTGTGCCTGTTATTGTTCCTGTTGTTGCGAATGCATTCGCCAAGGTTCAGGATCAGGCCATCGCAATGGACACGAAAGGGTTCAACTCGAAGAGCAAGAAGACGGTCTATCGTGACCTTCCCAATACAATGGAGGACAAGATCTGCAAAGCGATCAGTCTAGTCGTTTTAGTCGCAGCTATCGCGTACAAAGTATTGAAGGCTCTGCACAAGATCTAAAGCATTATTATGGAGATTATGGCCGGGCAAAGTCATGCCCGGCCTGTGTTGTTTACAGTGGATAAGACAAAAGAACTGGAATTT
>JAFWIM010000243.1 GCA_017514845.1 Lachnospiraceae bacterium | reverse complement strand
TCCGTCATGGATACCGTGTTGAGATAGTGAGGATCCAGGAGGCGGACAAGCCGCCTCTGTTCCTCCCACGGAAATTCATCGTTGAATTCCGATGCATTCTCTGCTATATTATTGTCAGTTATATTGTTTGGAAATGACTGCTCACCAGCTGCGCCAACAGCGGGAATCTGAGCAGTTTTTTCTTTTGTCTCACTCATTCGCACCGTCTCCTTTCATGCCACCGAGAGTGACCGTGATAAGCTCGATCAGCTCAAGCATTTCATCTGTTACCTCTCCGGCAGTTTCAATCCTTCTGAGCTCTTCCAGTACAGCTGCAAGCTGATCTTTCAGAGCCTTGTACACCTTGGGATTCCCCTGTACTGTGATTTCTCGACCAAGGCATCGTCTGTAGCAGTATTCCTGCTTATTCAGCCCGGAAAGAGCTACTGCAGCATTGATTGCCTCGTTTTCTTCCGGAGATACTCTGAATCCAACCGTAATGCTTCTAAAACGGCTGTGTCTGTCTACATTCTTAGCTGACATATTCTTCACCTCTTTCATTCAGTTTTCTTGCCATCTCGTCCTGTTTGGAAGGGAAGAGATGGGCATAATCCAAAGTGATACGCTCACTTTCGTGTCCTACACGATCTCCGATTGCTACCACGGAAAAGCCCATATCGATCAGGAGAGAAACATGGGAATGTCTCAGATCGTGAATACGGATCCTCTTTACTCCGGCTTTCTCAGCCCCTCTGTCCATCTCATGATGAAGATAGCTTTTGGTGATGGTGAAGATCCTGTCTTTTTTCTTAAGCCCGTAGAGCTGGCTGAAATAGTCTTTCATCTCCTCACAGAGAAAGTCCGGCATCTTGATTGTACGGTTACTTTTCTTTGTTTTCGGAGAAGTAATCACATCCTCTCCATGCATACGCTGATAGGATTTGTTGATCCTTACCGTTTTCTTCTCAAAGTCAAAGTCTGCAGGAGTAAGTGCCAGCAGCTCTCCTTCACGAATTCCGCACCAGTACAGCATCTCAAATGCGTAATAGGAACGGGGCTTCTCCATCATCACTTCGGCAAACTTCTTATATTCCTCCGTTGTCCAGAACAGCATTTCCTTGTGCTCTTCGGAGCCCATGTTGCCGACCTGTGCTGCCGGATTTCGCTTCAGTTCATAGTAGCGGACAGCATGGTTGAAAATGGCACTCAGCTGATTGTGCAGCGTTTTCAGATACGTTGCTGAGTATGGTTTCCCTTTCTCATCTCTGTGCGCAAGCATCTCATTCTGCCAGGCAATAATGTCCTTATTGCTGATCTCGCAGAGCTTTCGCTTCCCGAAGTAAGGAAGAAGCTTGGTTCGGATAATGTGTTCCTTGCTGTTCCATGTGTTTTCCTTGAGCCTCGGTCTCAGATCCTTCTCATAAAGCTCCACGAATGCCTCAAAGCTCATGTCCATATCCGCCGCACTCTTCAGCTGGAACATTCGCTCCCATTCCTGGGCTTCTCGCTTCGTTGCAAAGCCTCTTTTGCATTTCTGTTTTCGTTCACCCGTCCAGTCCACATAGCGTGCCATGACATACCAGGTACCCTTGTTTTCGTCCTTAAATACCGGCATTATTTACCTCCCTTTCTGATTCCGTAGAATCGTTCAAAAAAATAGTCTCGGCTGATCCTGCCCGGTATGGTCAGGAAGCCTTTGGTCTCCAGCTCTGCATTTAATCGCCGGATGACCTTGTACGCGTAAGCCTTGGATATATCGAGTTCCTTCGCTACATCCTCAGCTCGGATAAAAGTGTTCTCCATTGATAATCCTTTCTGCTTCTTCCGAAGCTGTGTCTGTTAGTTTCGCACCCCCCTTCCTAATGCAGTTCCTGCCCCGGAGTCTCACCGCAGCGTATGGTTTCCTTTGGTACGCTCGCTACTGTCAGAGGTCTCGGCGGTACTTCCCGGGGAAACATATCCCATTAGGTAGTGGCTATTCAATTGCCGCACTAAACACATTTGTTTAGTGTTCTGCTATTATACTAAGCATATTTGTTTATGTCAATAGGCTTCGGAGAAAATAATTAAACATTTTTGTTTTGGTTATCTTGACTATCCTTAAACAAATATGCTATAATACAGCCACTTACAAACACAGGAGTGATAACGCTATGGCAATTGGTGAAAGAATTCGTTTTATCCGTAATCTGAAAGGCATGACCCAAAAGTATCTTGGTCAGATCATCGGCTTTCCTGAGAAAACTGCCGATATTCGCATGGCTCAGTACGAATC
This sequence comes from Lachnospiraceae bacterium, assembly GCA_017514845.1. Classification (GTDB taxonomy): domain Bacteria; phylum Bacillota; class Clostridia; order Lachnospirales; family Lachnospiraceae; genus Chordicoccus. Next base: position 19,483 of record JAFWIM010000243.1, on the reverse strand, counting down.
CGGAACCCGTACCCCAAAAGCAGATGTAACAGAAGCGCTGGCTCAGGCACTGGATGTTTCTCCCGCTGCGCTGGCAGTTCCCGATATAGACACCAATATTGGCCTGATGCATACATTGTTTGCCCTGGAAGATCTGAGAGGTCTTAAAGTAGGGCAGATTGAGGGAGAGCTCTGCCTCCGACTTGACAAACATAAAGGTCTCGAATACATTTCCATGTTTGATATGCTTTCTGCCTGGTATGAACAGGAAGAGAAGTACCGCAATGGTGAAATCACCAAGGAAGAGTACGACCGGTGGAGATACAACTATCCGAAATATGACACCTATAGCCGCCGGGCAAAGGTTCCTTCTCAGGAGATTTCCGACCTGTTCACCAAGTAAAACCCTATAGACGCAAAAAATCCCTTGCCGAGATTTCTCCCAGCAAGGGATTGCTTTTTAATATGGATACCTTTCGAACACCTCTTGGAATCATTCTTAACCCCAAAACCACTTGGTACGCAGAATGATGCTCCTTCAAAGTTCTGTTATCAAATTGTTATCAGAAGAGATTTTCAAATTCAGAAAACCCAGTGTTTTCAAGGCTTTCCGGGCTTTTTGCAATTATTCCAGCTCAATCGTCCCCGGCGGTTTCGACGTAATGTCGTATAGCACTCTGTTTACCCCGGGCACCTCATTGATTATTCTGTTCATGCACTTCTGCAGCACCGGCCACGGTATCTCCGCCGCCTCCGCTGTCATAAAATCAGATGTCAGCACCGCGCGCAGCACGACCGCGAGGCCGTAAGTCCGATGGTCTCCCATGACACCGACACTACGCATATTGGAAAGCGCGGCGAAATACTGTCCGAGATCTTTGTCGACACCGGCGCGGGCAAGCTCGTCACGGAATATGTAGTCAGCTTCCTGAACGATTTTGACCTTGGCCGGCGTAATCTCACCTATGATACGGACACCGAGTCCGGGACCCGGGAACGGCTGCCTCATGACAAGCTCCTCCGGGATTCCGAGTTCAAGTCCTACTTTCCGGACCTCATCCTTAAAGAGCATTCTGAGCGGCTCGATCGGCTTCTCATCAAATCCCAGCTCGCGCACGAGCTCGATCGGCAGCCCGCCGACATTGTGATGGGACTTAATGACGTCGCTCGTCTTGCCGTCTCCGCTCTCGACAACATCCGGGTAGATTGTCCCCTGCGCGATATATTTGACTACGCCCCTGACCTTCTTGGCCTCATCGCCGAATACCTGCGGGAACACAGCGCCAATGACCTTGCGCTTGCTCTCCGGGTCCGATTCGCCCATGAGCTGCATGAAGAACCGCTCCTTGGCATCGACCCGGATAAAATTCAGGTCAAAATTGCCTTTCGGTCCGAAAATAGCCTCGACCTCATCGCCCTCGTCCTTGCGCATAAGACCGTGATCAACGAACACGCAGTGAAGCTGCTTGCCGATCGCTCTCGACAAAAGGGCTGCCGCGACTGACGAGTCGACTCCGCCGGAAAGACCGAGGATAACGTGTTTATCGCCGATTTGTTCTCTGAGTTCCTTGATGGTGGTTTCTGCAAATGCAGCCATCTCCCAGTCCCCCGCACACCCGCAGACATCCATCACGAAGTGCCTGATCATTTTGGTTCCCTCTTTGGTATGAGAGACTTCCGGGTGAAACTGGGTCGCGTAGAGTTTCTTTTCGGGATTTTCCATAGCGGCGACGGGGCAGTTTGCAGTATGAGCGGAAATGCGGAACCCTTCCGGAACAGCCGCAATATAATCCGTGTGGGACATCCACGTCTGTGTCTCACCGGATACATCGCTAAAGATTGCTGAATCCGGCGCATCAATCACCACATTGGTATGTCCATACTCGCTCGTCGGGGCAGTTTTAACATCACCGCCCAGCTTATATGCCATGAGCTGAGATCCATAGCATATTCCAAGCACCGGAATGCCAAGTTCAAAGAGCTTTTTGTCATATGTGGGCGACTCCGGATCATAGACACTGTTGGGACCGCCGGTCAGAATAATGCCCTTGGGATTTCGGGCTATCAGAGCCTCCAGCGGAGTCGTGTATGGGAGGATCTCGCAGTACACGCTGCACTCGCGCACGCGGCGCGCGATCAGCTGCTTGTACTGTCCTCCAAAATCGAGAATCGCAACAAATTCGTTCATTGAGTCTCCTTTCTTCTATGTCGACTTCATGTCAGAGCGACCGGCGGAATGCCAGGGCGTTCTTGAAATGAGAATACTTCACGGCACCGTGTTCAGACTTTATATTACGTGATTATAGCAGAAAGAAGGCATAAGAAAAACTAAATTTTCACATGATTGCAGTACTAATTCTGCGATTATACAGGACGCAGTCTGTACATGGCAGGCCGCCTCATAAGCCCGGGATAAGGGATTACCTTATGAACACCAGATAGTGATACATCAAAATGAAATGACAGAACGTTCCCGCCATCACAAGGAGGTGAAAAATCTCATGGGAACCGAAACGCACATGCTTTTCATTGAAGACACGCAGCTTAAGTGCGTAGATCACGCCGCCGATCGTATACATGATGCCCCCAATAAGGAGCCAGAGAAAAGCGCCGATGGGCAGACTCCTCACTATTGTCGGAAGAAAAAAGATCGACAGCCAACCCATTCCGATATAGATAGAAGATGATATCCACTTCGGGCAATAATACCAGAAAGCTTTTATGATCATACTGACCGCCGCAAGCCCCCATATAACGGCAAGCATTATATATCCTCCGCGTCCTCGCAGAGCGGTCAGGCAGACTGGTGTGTAGGTGCCTGCGATCAGGATGCTGATGCTCATATGATCCAGCTTACGAAAGACATCGGTCACTCTCTGACCGGCAACGACCCAGTGAAAGGAAGTACTGGCCCCGTATAGCATAAGAGCCGAAAGAATGAATACTGCCATCCCTGAACGAGTGAATATCGATCCGAACTCTCTCGCTCTCATGAGCAGCGGACCGGCGCCGACGAGCACGCCAAGGAAACCCGCAAGATGAGTGAAAGCGGATCCGGGTTCACGCACTTTGATGGTGATCGAGCAGGGCATGTAGCCATACTTGGTTGTATTTATACGTTTTATACTTTCCATGGGTTCTCCTTTCCAGCATTGTCTGTAAGCAGCTGTATGCATTTTGACCAGCTGTCTGTTTGTTTTCATTTTCGTGTGCATTTGATCACTGCCGCATACAAAAGGCAGTATAAGCAACCGTTTAATCTAGTTTTTAATACTACTTATCATATATAATAACACCTTTTCACATGTTTTCAAGTGTTTTGTTATGAGTAATCCATAAATACTGCTCCTGTAACTCTCTCCTGCAAAAGCTTAGCCCGACTTGCAGAGCTTTCCGATATCCCCAATTTATCAGTTGTAAAATATCGATATTGTGATATCATATTAACAGGTGATGCTTCTGACTGATGACATACGTTAAGAGTAAAGAAGTTTCAGCGGCTACTAAATGACTCCCTATGATCTATATTAAAATGTCAAACAGGGCTGTCGCAACTGCGACAGCCCTGCTCTTATTTATCATTCTTTTCCAGCCGCACAGCCGGGAATTATGCCTTTCCGGTTGCGCTGACCGGTGTCGGTCTCCTCGAGTCGAACACATCATTCACATCGAAGAACGCTTCAAATACATTGGTCTTGGCCTCTCCGGACTTGGCTCTCCACATCTGGAGTCCATCGCAATCGATACGTCCCTGGCGCACATAATCCTTGCGGATCTGTACCCAGTACTGGTTGGACGCGTCTACGTTGGCATAGAAATTGTAGCCCATGCTCTTGAAATACGCATAGACATCGTTGGTGGAGGCATCGTAATCCCGCCACGTACCGATATCATTTCCGTGTGCAAATATGATGGTGTCCGTCTTACCGGTTATATTGGCCACTGTGTTCTGCCACTTTTCCTGGTCGGTCGCGAGCGTGTCCACGGACTTGCCAGTGACAGAGAGATGGCCCCAGGTATGGCAGGCGAATTCCCAGCCGCTGGCCTTGGCAGCTTCCGCCACTTTCGTCGCCTCGGCAACTTCTTTATCCCAGTCGAAATCAGGATGCGCTTCGAGCCATGCCGCCTGATCTTTGCCGAGTCGTTCTCCCGTCTTGTAGGCGACATCTGTGCGGTAGCCGAACACACCGTTATAGCCGGTCATGGCCGCCATGCCGCGCGCGCCCTTATAGGCGCCGTCAGGATGAGCTTCAAGGAACGTATTCAGTCTCGGGAGCACGTCGTAATCTCCGACAGAGACATTTCCATCAGCATCGGTGTATTGAATCTTCACCTTTCCGTTCTCATCGACAACAGCCTTATCGCCGTAGCCCTTGCCGTCGTAGGAGTGATAATAACTCCAGTCGTCGATCGAGAGAACGAACGGATGCTTGTCCGCCGGCAGAAGAAGATTCTTGTTCTGGGAAAATGTCACCGTGCCGTCCTCGTTCTTTGTCTCTTCGACCATGTCTCTCATGCGTATGAGTACCCAGCCGTTGTCGTACATTTGCTGCGTAATCTTATCGAACTCCTCGACAGTTGTCATCCATGCGTTGATGCCGGCGATTTCATCCGCAGCCCACTTGGAACTGTCAAATGCCCTTGCTGGATCTACGATCAGCGAGTGATAGAATATATGCGGGACCGTTGTCACGTCCTTGGCTTCGAGAGCTGACTTTTCAGCCGTGTACTGGGCGATGGCATTGATCAGGTCATTGTCCGTGTCATAGTTTTCCTGAGATTGAAGAAGAGCTATCGCTCCGTCATAGTCATAGATAACGGCAAGCTTCTCAGCCTCGGCGATCGATGCCCTGCGGGCGGCGAGGGCAGCCTCCTCGGCGGCTATCTCAGCTTCTTTCTGGGCTTTGTAGGCTTCCTGCTCCTGCTTATCGTGCACGTAGTCGTTCACGACGAAAAATATGATCACCGTCAGCACCATAAGGACAGCCACGAGACCCAGAGCACGGATGAGGATCTGCTGATGCTTTTCTTTCCTTGCTCTCCTCACGCTCCGCTCTTTATTCTTTATCCTGCGCTCCTCTTCCTCCCGAAATTCATCAGGTACCTCGCCCTGATTGTCCCGGGCTGAGAGCTGCATCTCCCGAGCGGCGCGGGCAGTTCTTCGTCTCTCCGCTTCTTCCGGCGTGAGACGTCGTTTTCTTTTCTTTCTCCTTTTTTCTTCCATGGTACTCCCCCAATTAAACGACAGTGAGATCTTGCTCATACGCAGTCCACCGCCTGCAAGGGCAGTGGCAATTCCCACTCAGATATAAAGTATCCTTGATTTTGACCGCCGTGTCAAGCGCTTCATTTCCGGCATAAACTTATAGAATTATATGTAAGTCCGGACTAATAGGCAAGTTTTATTACATATCATTAAGGAATATGATATACTAAAGTCAATAGATAATGATCATCATATGGGCACGGGGGTGCCATCATGATTTTCACCCATTGTATAAATTACGAGGATGATGGCTATGGACAGAAAAAACACAGGAGATAAGGCAGATACTCTCACAATTCAGGCTCTGCAGCGGATGCCGTATTACCTGCACTGCCTGGAAAAAGCAAAGGCAAAAGGCGAAACGACTATCTCGGCAACTTCAATTGCAAATGAATTAAAGCTCAACGACGTTCTCGTCCGCAAAGACATCGCGGCAGTCTGTTCAACAAAAGGAAAACCGAAATCAGGATTCCCTGTCGATGAACTGATCAGCGATATTGAAGACTATATGGGAATCAACGACAAAAAAGAAGCAATTATCGTCGGAGCAGGTTCTCTCGGACGGGCGCTTCTCGGCAACAGAGAGTTTGAGGAATATGGTCTGAGTATCACTGCTGCTTTCGACATTAACAACGACATCACGGGCAGGACTGTCAATAACATACCGATTTTTGATATATCCGAGATGGAGCCCTTCTGCGTTGAACATAAAATTCCTATCGGAATTATCACAGCACCCATGGAGGCGGCTCAGGAGATTGCCGACTCACTTGTGAGGTGCGGCATTAGGGCTATATGGAACTTCGCGCTAGTACGGCTTAATGTACCGGAAGGCGTTCTCGTCCAGAATGAAAACCTTGCCTCTTCACTGGCGATGCTTTCACACCACATTACAAAATAAAGAAAAAGAAAGGGCTGCCTTTAAGCAGTCCCTTCTTTTTATCATATTAATGCTTTCTCTTTTTCTTTGTAGCTTTGCGCTTTCTCGGGCTTCCTCCGCCGCTGCCCGAAGACTGTGTCGAAATGCTCTTCGGTGCCGGCTCTCCCTTCTTTGCCGCCTGCTCTGCACGCTGATCATCGCGGGCTTTGAACGCCTTATCTTTGATTTTCTGGAACCAGCCCTTCTTGACTGGCTTTGAATCCAGAGCTCCGCGGATTCCCTTTACATCTGTTATGTAAAGACCGGAAACTGTCGCGCGAACTTCTTTGCCGACGGGAATCAGGTCGAAGATGGCTTCATCGGAAATCATGCGCATGACCTGTCCGTTGAATCGGACCATGACGATCGGGAGCTTGCTTCTGCGGAGGTACCACGGTGTCGAATCGATGACCTGCTGCGGAAGTTTCGATTCTTTGAGCCTGAGGCGCTTCTTGTCAAGGACAAGGAATGTGACACTCTGTTTTGCGGCCTCGATCTGTTCCTGCTGTTCCGCCTGCTTCTTCTCAAGACGCCGGCCGATAAAGAACAGCGCGACCAGTATGGCGGCGAGAACAATTACAATTACCCATAATACTATCTGCCAAGTTGACACTTTTCGATCCTCCGAACTTGATTTTTTCGCTACTTGCTATAGTACCATGATTTGCGGATGTTCGCAAGGAAAGAAATAGTAATTCAGCTTTTGCGCAAAAGTGCAGAAATCATAAGGTGTTACTTTGTGCATGTATAAGTTTTCTTTTTTTATATGTTATACTGACTTAGAATCTGCCTTTGCACAACCGATTTAAGAGGTAATACATGATAACAATTAAGGAACTTGCCAGAAAACTTAATCTCAGCACAACAACAGTTTCCAATGTCATCCATGGCAAGACACATGAAGTTTCTGTCTCAACGATCGAGCGCGTTGAAAAAGCTCTCGAAGAATATGATTACGTGCCGAATATCAACGCCCGAAATCTCGCTCAGAATAAATCCAAAATCATCGGGCTCGCGATGAAACCAAGAGCAGACAAATCCTCTAATATTTTTAAGGATCCCTTCATTTCCGAAGTCATAGGCGGTATCGAGAAGACAGTCCGTGAAGCCGGTTATTTTATGATGATTTACGCTTCTGACGATATGAATGAGCTTCTGAAGCAGGTCTCGACATGGAATGTCGACGGTCTTCTTCTGTTCGGCCTGCTCGGTGAGGACGGCGCCGCCGTTCGCCGGAAGTATAAGAAACCGGTCGTATGCATAGACATTTACAACATGGTCTGTGATCCGCCTGTATACTCAGTCGGACTCGAGGATGAGGCAGGCGCGTATAAAGCAGTCAGATATCTGACAGATCTCGGACATCGGAAAATTGCGTTCCTGTCAGATGACATCATCGGGGTCGACAGGGAGAGATTCCGCGGTTATAAAAAGGCTCTGAATGATGCAGGGATCGAATACAAGGACGATAATTACCTGAAACTGAATCCCTGGGAAGAAGAGATTGAACAGTCACTCTCAGATATCTGCAGGAAATCACAGAATTTCTCGGCGGTCTTCTGCACCTCCGATCTCTATGCCGTACAGCTCACTGCCAAGCTCTTTGACAGCGGTATCCGCGTCCCGGAAGATATCTCAGTGATCGGTTTCGATGACAATGCGCTGAGCAAGTATCACAGACCCGGAATTACAACTGTCCATCAGGATATGGAGAAAAAAGGAATCGTTGCAGCCGAAACGCTTATCCGCCTTCTCAAGGGGCTGGAAGTCGAAAAAAGTATGAATCAGCTGGCGACGAATCTGGTCATCCGCGATTCCGTGAAGGATCTGCGGGAGACCGAGTAAGTAAGACACCAAAAATTCACCCGGCAAGAGCGGTTAAATGTAAGAATTACGCGCTCTGCCGGGTTTGTTGTTGTCCTTATTAACGATATATTTCTTATTCCGCGATCAGTTCCTGAGAGTGCTCCTCATTCATTGTCCTGACCATCTCGCAAAGGCGAGCGAGCGGAACTCCGTGCAGCTGCTTCTTGCTGCCGCGGACTGTAATGGAAACTGTCCCCTCCTCTACTTCCTTATCACCGACGACAACAATGTACGGAACCTTGTGGAGGCGGAACTCCTTGACTTTGGCGTTCATGTTCTTGTCATCGCAGTCGCAGACAACGCGGATGCCCATATCCATGAGCATATTCTCGATCTCTTTTGCGTACTCGTTATGCTCCTCACGGATCGGAACAATACCGACCTGAGTTGCGGCCATCCAGAACGGGAAAGCGCCTTTGTAGTTCTCGATCAGGATACCCATAAATCTCTCGAGAGATCCGAAGATCGCGCGGTGGATAACGACCGGCTCCTTCTGGAGGCCGTCGCTGTCACGGTATGTAAGACCGAAGTTATGCGGCAGCTGGAAGTCGAGCTGCACTGTGCCGCACTGCCACTCGCGTCCGAGCGCGTCCTTGATCTGGAAGTCGATCTTCGGACCGTAGAATGCGCCGTCACCCTCATTGATTTCGTAGTTGCCCTCACCGTATTTGTTGTCCAGAATGCGCTTAAGAGCTGCTTCCGCGCGGTTCCACACTTCAATGTCACCCATGAAATCATCCGGGCGTGTGGAAAGCTCACATCTGTATGTGATACCGAATGTTGCGTAGATCTGGTCGGCGATATTCATAATGTCGGCGATCTCAGACTCGATCTGGGACTCCATAACGAATGTATGGCAGTCATCCTGACGGAATGCCTGAACGCGGAAGAGACCGTTCAGCTGACCGGACTTTTCCTTGCGGTGAACGACATCGAGCTCATTGTAGCGGATCGGCAGTTCCTTGTAGGAGTGGACTGTCCTCTTGTATGTCATCATTGCGTTCGGGCAGTTCATCGGTTTTGCTGCAAATACATCCGGATCGTCCTCACGGATCTCCTTGCCTGCCATAGACGGGATGACGAACATGTTGTTCTGATAATGTGCCCAGTGTCCGGAAATTAGCCAGAGCTTTCTGTTGTTGATGACCGGAGCGGAAATCTCATAGTATCCGTGGCGTGCATGGACAGCTCTCCAGTAAGCGATGAGGGCCTGGTAGACTTTCCATCCATCCGGCAGCCAGTAGGGCATTCCCGGCGCTGTCTCGTTGAACATAAAGAGATCCAGTTCCGGTCCCAGTTTCTTGTGATCGCGCTCCATGGCTTCACGCACCAGGTTAAGGTGCGCTTTCAGCTGCTGCTTGTCCGGGAAAGCGTAGAGATAAATTCTCTGAAGGGAGTCGCGGCTGCTGTCTCCTCTCCAGTACGCGCCGGAAGCGGATTTGATCTTGTAAGCCGCCTGCATCAGTTCTTTGGAATTCTCTACGTGAGGTCCGCGGCACAGGTCGACAAAGTCGTCGCCTGTCCAGTAGATGGAAATAACTTCGTCTTCCGGAAGATCCTCAATAAGCTCTGTTTTATACTTCTGATTCTTAAAGAGTTCGAGAGCCTCGGCCCGGCTGATCTCCTTTCTTGTCCAGTCCTCCTTGCGCTTAATGATCTCGGCCATCTTATCCTCGATCGTCTTGTAGTCGTCCTCTGTGATCGGGCGCGGCAGAGTAAAATCATAGTAGCAGCCGTCAGCGATCTGCGGTCCGATTGCGTACTGTACGTTGTCCCTGCCAAACATCTCGATCACTGCCTTCGCCAAAATGTGAGCGAGGGAATGTCTGTAGACTTCAAGTAATTCTTCTGTCATTTTCTTCTTCCTCCTAAATTTAGTATCTCCTTCGAGATCATAGTGCGGAATTTTTGTCAGCCCCATATGGGTATAAAAAAATCCCTCATCTTCCTTTCGGAAAACGAGGGACGCTGATCGCGCGGTTCCACCCTGTTTACTGCCATGGCAGTCACTTCATTTTTGATTATAACGGAATCACCGTGCCGTATTGGGGCCTCTCCGAGGTGGTCTTCAGTAAACTTCCGATAGAGCGCTTCCAGCCGCGGCGCCCCTCTCTGGGATCTTCTATTCCTTACTTTCCTCATCACAGATTTGTATGAAATTCAAAAGCTGTGCACTATCATATCTCAGTTTTCGGCAAATGTAAAGCGGAAAATTTACTTTGCGTCGATCGACATATCAAGCAAACAGTCGGCGACAAGCGAATCGTTCATGCTGAGCGAATACTCGGCCTTCACATCTATACGGTCTTCTGTCTCCACCACATCGATACCCGTCGTCGAAATCCCCATATCGAGCGTCCCGAACGGTGTCGAGTAGTAGGCAAGCGACCTCTTTCCCGGTTCAAAGACCATATCTACAGTAATCGCTCCGACTTTCTGAACAATGATGGAGTCATCCGTGATGGTCACGGTATTCACGGTTGGCTCATTTTCAAAGCCCTCGAAAGTTTCCTCGTAGACGATCCTGTGTACACCGTCGGCGTACTCATATACGCCCGGCGTCACGATCTCTATAGGCTCCTCCGAGTCCTCGGTGTCAGGAATGAACTGTACTCCGCGGACGCGGACGATTACGTCTTTTGTCATAATTATTTATACTCCTTATTACAGAGGTCCCGTTCATCTGCCCCGGCAGTAATTTCAGGCAATTCTCCCCGGTCGGTACAGATTTGGGATCAATACTCCTCGATCGGTACGATCCTGGCGTTCGTGACATCGATGGGAAGAATGGAATTGGCAAAATCCTTAAATTTCTTAGCGTCATCACTGACAAAGAATTTATACGGATAGGGCTCATTCTTATCCACCGGCCTGCCGTTGGCCAGACCCGACGCCGCCAGCATTTTCTCGAGCTCCTTGGCTGTCTCATATGCCGGATTGATCAGTGTGACCTGCTCGCCGAGCAGCTTCTTTATCGCGCTCCGAAGGAGCGGGTAATGTGTGCAGCCCAGTATCAGCGTGTCCACATCGTGCTCGAGCACATCATCGAGATAGCGCATCAGGATCTCATCAGTGATCCGGTCGTGCAGCCAGCCCTCCTCGACGAGCGGCACGAGCAGAGGACATGCCTGACTGATCACGTTGATCTCAGGATCCAGATTATTGATAAATGTTGTGTACGTCCTTGCCTGGATCGTCGCCCTGGTCGCTATGACGCCGACGTTTTTGTTTCTCGTTGCCCTTACCGCCATGTGGGCACCCGGATCAATCACGCCGATGACAGGCATCCCGGCCTCCTCCTTGACCTCATCGATCGCAAGAGCAGTCGCGGTGTTGCACGCGATAACGATCGCCTTTATATCCTGTGTCTTAAGAAATCTCACGATCTGCCTGGAATAGCGCACGATCGTGTCCTTTGACTTGCTGCCGTACGGAACGCGCGCTGTGTCACCGAAATACACGATCCTCTCCGTCGGAAGATTGCGCATGATCTCGCGCGCGACCGTCAGCCCGCCGAGTCCGGAGTCAAATACTCCGATCGGGGCCTCGTTTATTCTCTCTGTCATATATTAATCCTCGCTGGCTGCTTCAATACTCGCATTGATCACCCTCTGCTGATTATCGATATGCTCGGTTATATATCTGACCGCTTTGTCAGAATCCCGGCTGCACACAGCCTCAATGATTGCCTTGTGCTCAGTGACGAGCGACGATCTCATATCAGCATCCTTCAGGTATTCAATACGGAAACGATACATCTGTTCACGCAGATTGGCAAGTATCTGTATAAGCCTGCGGTTCTTTGTTCCCTGGTAAATTGTATCGTGAAAAGCGACATCGGCCTCCGCGAGTTCTGTGAGGTCACTGTCCTTATCGGCTACGAACGACTCAAATCTCCTCTCTGCCTGGCGCATGGCAGCAATGTCTTCCTCCGTCATGCGCTCGCAAGCCTTGAGAATGGCAAGCGTTTCCAGACTCTTTCTCACTTCGAGTACATCGTTCAGTTCCTGGGTAGTGATTTTGGCCACCTGCGCTCCCCTGCGCGGTTTCATGACCACAAGGCCTTCATGTTCGAGCATGCGGATGGCCTCGCGGATCGGTGTTCTGGAGACACCGAGTTTGTTGGCCAGCGATATCTCCATAAGCCTCTCGCCCGGAAGCAGTTCTCCCCTCAGAATTGACTTCCGCAGGGTAAGGAACACTACCTCGCGAAGCGGCATAAATTCATTGATCTCATTCTCATTAACCATGATGTCCTCCTTAGTTGCTTGGTCTGGTCAAAAAAATTCTTGCCCCCGTATATTTTACGCGCATATGATTCCTGCATTTGCGCGCAGCCGACTCATCGTCAAAAATTCCGAACACAGTCGGTCCGCTTCCGCTCATGATGGAACACAGCGCTCCCATCTTCTTCATCTCCCGCTCCATCTCCCCTATGATCGGCCGGGACGGAGCCGTAACATCCTCAAGCACATTGGCGCAGCGGTCACAAAGACCGCGGAGGTCTCCGACCTTCAGAGCCTCCACCATCCCGTCGATATCCGGGTGGTTATCGATCTTATCTGCCTGAAGGGCGCCGTACACTTCCTTCGTCGATACGCTGATCGGCGGTTTTGCGAGCAGAATGCTGCAGGATGGCATCTTGGGAAGAGGTGTCAGCACCTCACCGATTCCTTCTGCAAGCGCGGTCCCTCCGAGCAGACAGTAGGGTACATCAGCTCCAAGTTTCTTGCCGCGCGCCATCAGCTCTTCCAGACTGAGACCGAGACGGAACAGTTTATTCGTGCCTCTAAGGACAGCTGCCGCATCGGTGCTGCCGCCCGCGAGACCAGCTGCTACCGGAATGAACTTCTGCAGATTGATGGACAGCCCGTCATCTACTTCGAATTCATCCATGAGGATCTTCGCTGCCCGGTATGCAAGATTATTCTCATTGGCGGGAATATAAGGCAGGTTCGTGCGAAATGATATTCCCGGATGTCCGGTCCTCGGAAACATGCTGATCCGGTCGAACATGCCTGTCATCTGCATGATCATGCGGAGATCGTGGTAGCCATCTTCACGTTTTCGAAGAACATCGAGCCCAAGATTTATTTTTGCCGTCGCTTTTAGTTCCATATCGATTCCTTTTTAATTCCGGCCTGTGATAAGGCGCAAAATTTGTCTGTATTTGCGAGATATGTATTTATTTTAATACAATCTCAATATTTTGTATACAGTAATATTTGGCGTTTCGGGAAATCGGGTTGCAAATGGACCTGCTTATGAATTATACTCTTTTGGAAAACATACTTTGTCGCGCCGATTTCCGCGGACAAGACCTGAATATACGGAGGTATCTATGATCAGATTAATACTGGTAGCCCTGCTGCTGGGAATTTATTTTATTCTCTCACTTCCGCTTATGGGCATCCTGTGGCTCGTCCGAAGATTTATAACTCCCAAGGCCGAGCTTTTTATGCAGCGCGTCGTGCAGTTCTCGCTATGGGTCGTCTGGCACGTGTCCGGTGTCAAGCTGACGACGATCGGCCTCGAGAATATTCCCGATGATCAGCCGGTCCTCTTTGTCGGCAACCATCTGAGCTACTTCGACATTGTCATTGCCTACAGCCAGATGAAGAACCGGACGATTTTCATCGGAAAGGCATCTCTGGAAAAAGTCCCATTCCTCTCATGGAATATGAAATTTCTCCGTTGCCTCTTCATTGACCGCACAAACATGCGGCAGGGTGTAAAGACGATCATGGAGGCCGCTGATATGACAAAAGAAGGCATCTCGGTCTTCATTTATCCGGAAGGAATGCGCAACAAGAACGGTGATGAGCTCCAGCTGCATCCGTTCCACGACGGCAGCTTCAAGGTCGCGCAAAGAGGCCCGTGTCCGATCATTCCTGTCGCTATCTCTAACACGGCCAATATATTCGAAAATCACATTCCGTGGATCAAAGCCAGCCGGGTCGTGATCGAGTACGGCAAGCCAGTCTCCTGGGACGATCTCGATAAAGATACGAGAAAGCACATCGGTGCTCATTATCAGCAGATCATCCGCGAGATGCTTAAGAAGAATCAGCCGCTCACTCTTGCGGATAAGAAAAACGCCGCCTGACCGTGATCATGCGGCAGAGCCTTTGTCTCGCTCACTGATATAGACTGTCACATTATGACGAGTCGGCACTGCACACAGCAGACATCATTTGCAAATGAATGCTGTGCGCAGTGCCGACTCTTTCTATGTTGACATCTTATTATACGGTCAGTTCCGATACGATCCGGTCGAAATGCATAAAGTGGGATGCCTTGACAAGCACAACGTCGCCGGGTCTGACCACGTCCTTGATCTCCGCGAGGGCTTCATCTACGGTGGCGAACCACAGAATCTCGGCATCCGGGTTTACGCTGCGGATACCCTCCGCGATGTTTTTAGCCAGCTTTCCGACAAGTACAAATGCATCAATGGACATCTCACCTGCGGCTTCCCCGACTTCACGGTGAAGGGCTGCTTCATTTTCACCGAGCTCACCCATGTCGCCGAGGATCGCGACCGTCCTCTCCTCCACATCCGAGAGGACGCCCAGGGATGCCTTCATCGACATCGGATTCGCGTTATAGCAGTCATCGATGACAGTCATGCCTATGTTTTTAAGGATCTTGAATCGACCGCCGAGCGGCTCTAGGCTCTCAATGCCCGCCTTGATCTCCTCATCCGTGAGACCGTAGACAGAACCTACGATCGCACCTGCCAGCGCGTTCATGACCTGATGCCTCCCGGGCACCGGGATCAGGACATCAAAGGACCTGTCATCCATGTTGATCGTGCAGGAAATGCCCTCAATGCCTCTCGGCTGGATATTATCGGCGTAGACTCTGAAGGAATCGTCACAGCCGTAAAAGATCGGTGCCCTGCCGTGGACCTGGTCCACTTTTGCCAGCTTATCGTCCTCGCCGTTCAGCACGACGATACCATTCTCGAAGTCAACATACTCAAAGCACTCTGTTTTGGCCTCAAAGACACCGTCGCGGTCCTTCAGGAACTCAAGATGGCAGGTGCCGATGTTAGTGATGACCATGGTGTTCGGGCGGGCTGTGCGGGCGAGATCCGTCATCTCTCCGAAATGGCTTATGCCCATCTCAAGGACAGCGATCTCGTGCTCTTCCGTGATCCTGAAAATCGTGAGCGGAAGACCGAGATTGTTGTTGAAGTTTCCGGCCGTCTTAAGAACATTGTATTTCTGACTTAGGACAGACGCGATCATCTCCTTGGTTGAAGTCTTGCCGACGGAGCCGGTAATTCCAACGACCGGAATGCCGAGCGAAACGCGATAGAATTCCGCAATTCTCTGGATCGCGATCGCGGTCTTCGTGACCTTTATGTACGGATAAGCCGCGTCTTTCGGCGCTTTCTCGACGACAACGCACATTGCGCCTTTATCGATTGCCGACGGCACGAAATCGTGGCCGTCATGGGTCCCCCGCATTGCGATAAAGAGATTTCCCGCAGTGACCGCGCGGCTGTCCGTCGTAACGCCGGTCACCTCATTCTTAAGTATATCATCACAGTTATGAAGAACACCGCCGCAGGAAGCGGCGATGTTTTCGATTGTCATGTTTTTCATCTGCATATTCCTTTAATACTTTGCAAGTGATACTTCAATCAGTTTCTCACAAAATGTCGGATAATCCATACCGAGGACCGCAGCCTCCTGAGGCATGAGGGATGTCGGCGTCATTCCCGGCAGAGTGTTCGCTTCAAGACAGTACATCTCTCCGTCCGCATCCATCATAAAATCCAGGCGGGCGTAGGACTTCATAAAGAGGGCCCGGTAGCCTTCCTCAGCATAGTGCTGCATTTTTCTCGTAAGCTCTTCTGATATTCTGGCAGGGCAGTATTCATCTGTCGCGCCGGCAGTATACTTGTTTTTATAATCATAAAAACCGGCTTTGGGGACAATTTCAATGACCGGCAGAGCTTTGCCGTCAATCAGACCGACAGAAAACTCCCGACCGTTGATATACTCCTCGATAATGACCTCATCCTCGAGTTCAAATGCCTGATCCAGAGCCGCAACGTACTCATCATCATTTTGGGCGATATACACGCCGACAGATGACCCCCCGCACGCGACCTTTACAACGACCGGATAGGAAAGACCGATATCATGGATATCCACAGAGTCATAGCCCTTATGAACCGTTGTGCCGTGCGGTACCGGTACATTGCCGTGCTCCAGCATAATTTTTGTCAGGGTCTTGTCCATAGACAAAGCGGAGCTCATATAACCGGTGCCTGTATATTTAATTTTATGCAGATCAAATGTCGCCTGCACCTTTCCGTTCTCACCGTTCTCACCGTGAAGAGCAAGAAATACGATGTCGGCCATACGGCAGAGAGTAATAACATTTGCACCAAAGAAGCTTCGCGACCTGTTGGCGACCGCGCTGGCTACTCTGCTGTCAAATGTATGAATGTATTTTGCCGCCCCGTCAACGTCATAATCTTCCGGGAACGCGTCCATCAGATCCGCATCCTCATTGCCGAAGAACACATCGAGAAGAATGGCTTCGTGGCCGCGGCTCCGCAAAGCTTTGCAGACTCCTACACCGGAAACGATGGAGATCGCCCGCTCCGTTGAAACTCCGCCGCATAAAACTACTACTTTCATCTGGCTCTCCTTACCATTTGAGTGGGAAATCTCTTCAGTGAGATTTCCCGCATAATTCAGAGCATGCAGGCGGCATAAAAGCCTCCTGCACTCTCATACTTTCCTGAACATTCAGTTTATACGGTTTCCCTCTTAAAAGCAAGCCTTTTATCTCAGTTATGTATCAGGCACCCGGCAGCTGCACCAGCACTCCTGCCGCGCACAGAAGCGCGCCGCTGACCATGTATGCCCTGCGGCAAAGTCCAACGCCGTAAGCCCGGCCGGCAAAATAGCCCGCTGCAGTGAAACAGACGGACATGCAGCCAATCACCAGGAGAACTTCCCTGAGGCTGTACTCAAGAAGCCCCAGGGCTGCCCCGGCCATGAGGCTGAGAAGGCAGAGGCGGATTCCGAGGATCGCGTCGTGCCTGACGTCGATTTCATCCATCCGATGCTCAATCAGGGTCTTTCGCTCGAACGCGAGGAACAGCATTCTCATCCCTGCCACGACCAGTATGGCACCTGCGATGATGTGCACAAGAAGTATATCCCGCTCCTTAAGATCAAAACTGAGGATTGAGCGGCCGATCAGATGCCCGAGCCAGGTCTCGCCCAACGCGCACACCCCCCAGATCGCCGCCATAACGGCCAGCCTGCGGTCAAATTTCACCAGCTGGGCTCCACGCGTCGTGACTTTCCCGAAAATACCTGCGGATATCGCAGCGCCTATGAGAAATATAAAAACAAATTGATTCATTGCAACCTCCCAGACACCCTTCTGCCCAATCCGTGGACATGATGTCGGTAGAAACCGCGGCGACAGACTCAGCCGACAGCGTCCGCTTTGATAATGAACTTCACAGTGCTGTCCATGTCTTCCGGAGCACCGCTGAACGTGCGGTAGGAAGATGCGGCTTCTTTCAGTTCTTCGATACGTCCGTCGAGGTCCTTCACATCGACATCATAGAGTTCGGCGAGCTTGCGGATACCTTTCTCGTTAAATTTTACGAGACCGTCCTTTAATTCAACTGATCCGTCAAAAATCTTCTGCATGCCTTCCGCAAGTTTGTCAGAGCCGTTAAGGAGCTCCTGTGTTCCATCGACCAGCTTCGAATTATTGGCTGTCAATGCCTCCGTCCCTGTGTAAAGTGTGTCAGCTCCGTCTGACAGAGTCTTAAGTCCGGCAGCAAGTTCATCCGCACCGCCGGTCAGTGTTCCGTTATTGCCGGCCAGCTGGGCTGTACCTGACTGCAGCGTCTTTGTGCCGTCAGTCAGTTTTCCAAGGCCGTCTGCCAGAGCAGCCGCACCGTCTGTAAGCGTTCCTGAGTTCTCACTCAGAGCATTGGTTCCGGCCAGGAGTTTTGACGCGCCGTTATCGAGGGCTGCCGCTCCTTCTCCAAATTCGCCGACGACATTTTTCGCGACAGATACAGCAACAGAAGATGCTGTCTTTTCAGCTATTGATCTCGCCGTAGACACCGCAGATGTGCCGACGACACTCTCCGCCGTCTGCTTTGCGACTTCCGGGATCACCTGTCTTGCGACGGAATCCGCTGTCTGACGAACCGCTTCGGGCACTGCCTGTTTCGTAACATTTTCCGCTGTCTGTCTCACAGCTTCCGGCACTGCCTGCCGCACAACGCTCTGTGCGACGGAATCCGCTGTCTGTGTGACCGCCTGCTTCGTTACATTTTCTGCAGTCCTGCGAACGGCGTCCGGAAGAATCTGGCCGGCGACACTCTCAGCCGTCTGCCTTGCGACCGCCGGAGCCACCTGCTTATAAACGGATTCCGCTGTCTGATCGGCGATCTCCCCGGCAGCGCTCAGAACGGTTTCCTCCGCCGCATTGGCTGCAGCTTCCGGAGCGACGGACCGCACGGTGCTTGCTGCCACCTCTCTGGCTGCATTTTCCGCAAGAGCTTCCGCTGTGCTCCGGGCTGCCGATCTTGCAGCTTCCGGCACCGCATTCCGGACAGCTTCCGATGCTGCTGCGGACGCAGCCGCCGATGCCGCATTTTGAAGCGTCCCCTCTACTGCACCGGTCTGACTGATTGCGGAAGCAATCGCATCTTCCGAGATTGATGAGCTGATTGCGTCCGCCGCCTGCTCTGCACCACTTCTCGCCGCTTCCTGCATCTTTTCACCGACAAGTCCTGATATCTGAGCGTTGGCCGAATCTACTGCAGAGCTTGTATAATCTCCGACGAGGCCGGCCGCCATACTCTGGGCTTCTTCCTCACTGCAGCCTTTGGCAATATAACCTTCATACAGGGCGGAATATATAGCATCCATTCCCGGCAGTTCTATGCTGACACTCACATCCGATGAATCCGCGCTGACTTCCGGTGCAGCGATCTGACTTCTCACAGCTTCCGCCGCTGCGGCTGCCAGTCCGTTTGTCAGCTGGCCGGCAGCATCTGAGAAGTCCGCCGCTGCGGCTTGTGATGCGGCACTCTGGCCGATTGCGTCAGCAGAACTCTCAATGTCTTCCGAGGCCTTCCGGGCAGCTTCTTCACCGGCCATGGCAGCGTTCTCTGCCATGCCCTGTCTCGCTGCCGATGCAGCCTGATCTCCGGCAGACTGAGCAAGTGTGTCTATAGAGGCTTCCACAGAAGCTCTGGCTTTTTGGCCGGCCTGCGACGCCATATCCTGAAGCTGGCTCCGCACAAGATCAGCTGATGCCTGACCGATGCCGGCAGCTCTCTCATCCAGCGTCTCATTCACAAAAGCTTCGGCGCTATCGCCCGCAGTTTTCACAGCCTCATCCACATTGGCAGCTTCTACAGCAGCGTCACCTGCAGCTTTCGCAGTCTC
>JAFWIM010000242.1 GCA_017514845.1 Lachnospiraceae bacterium | reverse complement strand
GCGAGGGCGGAAGCCATCGGCTTGTCCTTATCCGATGTGAAGATTTTCGCGTTTTTGATGATCTTGTCTGCTTTCATTGTTTTTCCTTTCTTTGTCCTGTCGCAACACATGATTGGGGCTATGCCTCCCGATTAGAAATATTGTCTCGTCCTTTCCTTCCCCTCATTCCTTTCGTTTTGCATGAGCAGGTCCTGGCGAGCCCCTTCCGCTTTCAAATAGATTATACCAATGTTATATTATACCAGAAAAAAACGTGGGGTGATACCTGTTTTTGAAAGAATTTTCACACTTTTATGAAGCTGAACGATTTTGTATCAGCTTTCCCGGGCATACTCTCATTCCTGGTTTTGGAATGGCAGACATTGGGGCCAGGAATGGGGCCATCAGGGTCAGGATTGGGGTCATCAGGGTCAGGATTGGGGTCAGTGCGGAGTGAGAAGTGTTGTCGGGACAGCGGCCGGGTTTTGCGGTAAGGCGTTTTCTCATCTGCCGCGAAACAAAGCATCTTCCGAAAGCCGGGGATTTATGGAAAAGCCTCACCGCTTGACCTTTTTTTGGCCATCGGTGAGGCTTTTTCCCTCAACGCACGCTGTTCCTCCGATTCTCCGACCGCTGAAAAAGCACAGTCAAGACAGAGAACCGTCCCCTGTCTCTTTGGAGCCTTTGTTAATCCAGATATTTGATGTAAAAGTACTTGTTCAGTCTGGAATCTGATTTGTTTTCCCTCACAAATTCAAGTTCAAATCCACATTTCTCATAAAAATCTGATGCCTGAAATCCGTTGGTGCAGCAGTTTATGTTATTGAATCCCTGGCCGTCAAAGTTTTCTTCAACCGTTTTGATCAGCTGTGTTCCTATGCCTTTTCCTCTGTATACGTCCTTAACTACCAGTTCATCGATGTAGATTTCAGAAAAGAAGCTGGCACCTGAAACAGCACCGATCATCTCATCACCGTGTTTTGCCACAAAACAAAACGGTGTGTAGTTGCATGTGATCCCATTGCTCGTTTCGTATTTTTCCTGTTCCGACTCTATAAATGTTTCGACCTTTGGGTCCAATTCGACTTTGTTGATTTCCATAAGCACCTCTGAAAACTCCGATTTATCCACATCCCGACAAACTGGAATTTGTCGCCGTCAGCAAAGCGCGGGCTCAAAGAATTTGCGAATACCATCAAACGGAATCTTGTCCATCTGATCATACAGGTCAACATGCGTCACACCGGGAACAATAATGATTTCCTTCGAATCGTTCAGTTTGGCATCCCGGCGCATTTTTTCTCCGAGGAGATGCGTATGTATGATCAGCTCGGCAGACCGGAAATTGACAGCATAAGCAAAGCTCAGCTGCGCAGCTTCTTCTGCCTTGCCTTGTCCTCATACAGCTTTTCATCTGCTCGCTGCATGCACTTCTGAAAAGTGTCCGTCTCACCGGCTAATTTGTCGTAGCCGGCACCAATCGATATCGTATATGGAGTACCCTCCATCCGACATCGTGCTTCAATCCTTTCGCGAATCTCACAGATTATTGCATCAATTTCACTTTCGCTGGTTGGATGGGCAACAAGAATGAATTCATCTCCGCCATATCGGGCGAGAAACATAGGAATACTGTGATTCCTCACAACTTCCTTAAGCGCATTGGAAACAAGGATCAAAGCTCTGTCGCCTTCAGCATGACCGTATGTATCGTTGATGAGTTTAAAGTCATTGATATCAAGCATGATTACGATCGTTAACCGGTTTTCATGGTGGATGTTGCTCTTCTGTGCGACATAATTGGCCAGTTGTCCACGGTTATTCAGTCCGGTCAAAGGATCGGTTGAAATCTGTGTTTTCATGGAACCGATGTAGAAAATGAGCATCAGGATCGTGCTGCTGAAGCAAAAGATCGGTGTTTCCGACATCACTATTACCTGAGCCAGACCGCCGAAGACGACCAGGAGCGGGAAAAGTCCGACCACCAGGTGATCCCTCCTTTCGATGAGGCTCTCCGCAGCAATCGCCCGCTTCATCGCATAGCCGAGTATGGCGACAATATAAATAATTGGTACCGCGACCAGGAATACAGAGTATAGCGGCTGTAGTTCCAGGTCGCTGCTCAGAAGCAGATCGGGGGCGAAAAGGAAGGTGAAAATCAGCGCAGCCGTAGAAAGAAGAAACGGAATCAAGATGACAAATCTTGTTAACGGTTTATTTCTCTTCGGAATCTGCTCAACCGCCATGACATATATCAACCATCTGTAGGTGATAGCAGCCATCAGAATGCAGTTTAAGAAATTAGTTGTCACGACGATAAACCTGTTTCGAGGCAGCATACCGGCTATGACCGCCGCCCACAACGCATCGGACACGAAATAGAGCATAAAGGCGATCAGTGCGTGGTCATATTTTATCTGCTTTTCCTGCTTGTCAATGCTAAAAAGATCCCAAACAAGCATAATGCCAAAAATGATGACACAGACAATGCTCGCTTCGGTATAGTATATAAAATAGCTGGACATCATTTCGCATCCTTCCTCTTTATTTTTTTACCCACATATTGTTCCGGTCGATGCAAACATCACACTGGAAATCTCAGCAACAAATCCCGATTTCTCATTCAGCAATTTCCCGCTTCTCATAAACAAGCCTGACGTCATACCCAAGGCTCTCCATCATGGCAATAAATGTCTTGTTGACTATGTTTTCCTTGCTGTTCACAATCCTGCTGACGTGCCGACATCTTCAGCAATCTGGTTTTGTGTCTTATCTTCTTCTATACATTTTGTTTTCACATCAAGTTCTATGTTGTTCATCAGCATGTCACGCACCTCCTTGCTTAAAACGTTAACCAATAGCTTAAATAATTATATCATGCTTTTCTCGATAGTTCTACGTATTTTTATGAACAGGAAATCGAGTAGGAGGGGCTGAGTCAGCCCCGTCCTCTCACACCACCGTGCGTACCGTTCGGTACACGGCGGTTCAACCGCATAAGTGCAGAGACTCGTACCGGTACTATGGCCTCTGCTGACTTCTCACAGTTCGTTGTTACTGCGACTCGGATACCATCTGCTCATCGCTTTACCCGGTTTCCGGCGTCTTCGCCGTCCGTGTCGTCTGTGAGATCTCCCCGGGTACTCACACATTCTTTCACTCTTATACCCGCCATGTTTACCGCATGTGACTCCGTACAGCTATTGGGCTTTGACTTGTATGGCAGTCTTACCCTCGCCCGCGGCCTGACATGATTTCTGTTCGTCGGGCCAGAGTTTTGCCGCCGCCTTCCTTCAGATTCCGCCTCACGACGGACACCCTTGGCTTTGGCTATGACCTTCCCGCTGCCGGGCGGTCTCGAGTCTTTCACCCTTTAGTCTGCAAATAAAAAGTCAAGAGGAAATTGCAGGAATTTTAAATGTCCAAACAGATAAAAAAGAGTATGAATATAAGGCCACCGCAGAACGCTGGCCTAAAAAAGAAGTAATAGTAAGGTTAAGTTTTTTCTACTTCATTAGAGCCGGATAAGTACGCATTCACTTTTCCGTAGTAAATACGCAGGAACTTATTTGCGCCGGCCGTCATATAGACATAGTAAGGCTTTCCTTGAGCGCGTTTCTTGTCCATAAACGCATAGACTGGATCGTCTATAGGTGAACGTTTAATAAGACCGTCCATGATTTGGAAGAGCGTCTTTCGCAGATGAGGCGAACCTTTCTTCGTTGTAGGATTACTCTTACGCTTATAGTCGCCCGATTCATCTGGACGTGGATCTACGCCCGCAAACGCAGTAAGTGCTCCCTTGTGCTTAAAACGTGTAATATCTCCGATCTCAGCCATGAGCTGCGGCCCAAGCGTAGTGCCCACGCCTTCCATTGCCATGACAGCTGGATACTCAGGGAGCAGAGATGCTGTCTGATCCATCTTGATCCGAAGCGTTTCCACAGTCTCAGAGGCGATGTTCAGCATGGTAACCGCCTGACGAATCAGTAGTTTAGTATAGTCATCTTTGGGGAACACAGCAATGAGATCGCCTGCAGCGAGATAAACTTCTTTTGCCTTGGCTACGCTGAAATTGTAGCCTTTCCGCTTACACCAGTTTTGATAGTGCTCAGTGAAGGCTTCACAAGATTTGCTGCGAACACAATCCACATGCCAGTAGGTGTAAACAAAATCCACCCATTTTTGGCGGCCATCGCTACGGGCAGGGCTGTCAAAGAAGTTGTTGGCTCCGGGGAACGTCTGGTCGAGAAGTGCAATGAGATTATTCTTCATTGCCGTCTTATGATCCATGTAAAACCCAAATTGCCGATTCATGGTTTTTAGTTGGTTTCGTAATTCATCCATATGACTATACTGCGGTAATTTCGCCCAGCGGTCAAGAGCAAAACGCGCAATTTTCTTTGCATCAGCTTTGTCTGTCTTAGGCGTGCGAATGGATTCATTTCCAAAATCCTTGATGAGCCAAGGGTTCACGGTACTGACGAAGATTCCTGCTGCAGAGAGCCAAGACGCCATTGGCTCATAGTATCTGCCGGTATGCTCCATACAGACCTTTGTCTCACCCTCCAAGCATTTGATAGTGGTAATGAGATCATTAATGGAGGACTCAGTGTGACGGTAATCCCGAGGTGCCTGGACAACTACATTGCCCGGCCGATAGATGGCGACTGTGCTTTTGCCTTTAGAAACATCGATACCAACTGCGTTCATGAACCTAACCCCTTTGAATAAATTGCAACGGCCGACGCCGACTTCTCTCATTGCCTGTTCAATCTACTGGGTGGTTCACACGAACTCGCGGTTCAACCTGCGTAAAACGAACGCTGCGAATGAGGAGCCGGTGGCAGACTAAAGGTCGGACGATTATGTCCAAGAACGTGCAAGCCTGGCCGGTTACATCCTCATTCTAACAGCTTATGCAACGAGACGGACGATTTCTTGGTTGGATACCAAGCACATCGACCAATCTTATTGTAGTAGAACGTGCGCTCGCCGGGCACACTGAAAATGAGCACATCGTTTCCGATGTGCTCGTTTCTTTGTGTTGCTTTGCCTTTTCAAATGCCGCTGGGGCAGATGCCGAGTTGATCAGTTCCTGGGTTCATCCGCAAAATACCGTAAACTTTACTTTTCTGCTTCAAGCACGCCATGACTGCACAGTGTCCAAAACGATGCTATTTGCAGGAAACGGTTTTTTGCGGATGAACCCCTTTCCTTTGTCCATTTGTCTACATTTTCTCCCCGTTATAAAAGTCAAAAAGCCGCCCAGAAGGACGGCAATATATGGGAACCGGACAAAAGTCCGGAGAAGGAGAACAGGCAATAGCGGCCTGCTCCCGAAACAGAGTATACCAAGCAGCCAGTGCCGTGTCAATCAGATTTCCAACGACATCCTGGGGTTTTCCCGGTCAAGATCCCGGCGGGTTTTCTATACGATTCTATGGTGGTTACTTCATCCCTTCACGGCGCCTGCCGCGACACCCTTGATGATGTATTTCTGGCATATCAGATAGAAGACGATAACCGGGATGATACTCAGCAGGATCAGAGCCATCGTTGCACCGAGATCCACGGTTCCGTAACTGCCTTTCAGATACTGGATATGGATGGGAATTGTCCGATACTCGTTGATGTCAAGCACCAAATATGGCAGCAGATAGTCGTTCCAGACCCACATGATCTCCAGAATCCCGACTGAGATCATGGTAGGCTTTAGCATCGGGAAGACCACAGAGAAATAGGTACGGACCGGGCCGCAGCCGTCGATGGACGCGGCTTCCTCAATTTCAAGAGGTATTGACTTGACAAAACCGACAAACATGAAGATCGCAAGTCCCGCGCCGAAGCCCAGATAAACAATGGGGATCGTCCAGGGCGTGTTCAGGTGCAGCGTGTCCGCCGTTTTTGACAGCGTAAACATGACCATTTGAAACGGAACAACCATGGAGAACACACAGAGATAGTAAATCACTTTGCATACGAGGGAATTCACCCTGGCAATGTACCAGGCAGCCATGGAAGTAAACAGGATAATCAGCGCGGTGGAAAGCACCGTGATGATCACGCTGTACTTGACGCTACTCCAGAAGGGATAGTTGCCGAAGGTCATACCCTTGATAAAATTCGAAAAGCCCGCCCACATCTCACCGGTCGGAAGCGCAAAGGTATCGGTCTTGACATAGGTGTTGACCTTGAAGGAGTTGATGACCACTGTCAGCACCGGAAGCACATAGATGATGCAGATTATCCCCAACACGACCGACAGGATCGTTTTTCTGCGATTTTCAGCCGCAAGGCTTTCCTGTCTGCTCATTACTGCTGCACCTCTCTCTTCCGTGTAAACTTCAGTTGGAGAAGGCCAAGCCCCGCAACCAGAATGAAGAACAGAACGGCTTTTGCCTGGCCGACACCCTTGGAAGCGGAATTCTGGCCGTAAAAGGTATTATAGATGTTCAGGGCAAGCATCTCCGTTGTCTTGACCGTACTGCCGTCCGGCTGAATAATAAAGGGCTGACCTGCTGTCAGAGCCAGGTTCTGGTCAAACAGTTTGAACCCGTTGGTGAGGCTCAGAAACGTGCAGATCGTGATGGCAGGCATAACATTCGGGATCGTGACGCGAAACAGCGTCTGGGTCTTCGTTGCGCCATCTATCTTTGCCGCTTCCAGCATATCCTCCGGAACCGTCTGAAGACCTGCAATGTATATGATCATCACATATCCGATCTGCTGCCAGCACATCAGAATGATGAGTCCCCAGAATCCGTATTTTGTTTCAAGAAGTATCGATGTGCCGTAACGGGAAAGAATGCCGTCGAAGATCATGGACCAGATATAGCCGAGCACAATGCCGCCGATCAGGTTCGGCATGAAGAATACCGTGCGGTAAAGGTTACTGCCCTTGATTCCCTGCGTAAGGGCATAAGCCGCGGCAAAGCCCAGCACATTGATGAATATCAGACTTACAATCGCAAACAGCGCCGTGTACCAGAAAGAATGCACAAAGCTCGCGTCCTTCAGCGCCGCGGCGTAATTCTGAAATCCGACCCAGCTTGTTTTGGAGATCAGCTTGAACTTACAGAAGGACAGATAGATTCCCTGGATAAAGGGCCAGACGAAGCCAATGCAGAATGCGGCAGTCACCGGCCCAAGAAAGAGCCAGCCCCAGCGCCGAATCGGGTTTTTAAAGATCCCTTTCATCGTTCCCCTCTCTTTTTCTCAACGAAAGCGGGGCGGACGAACCGGTCCGCCCCGCGGCAATGATCGTGTTTTACCTTTTTTGAAATCAGCCGTTGGCAGCAGCATACTGGGTTGCCCAGCCATCGATGGCGGCCGTCTTCACCAGCTCCCAGTTGGCATCGCTCTGATCAGCGCAGTAGGCGTTCAGCGCCGAGACAAGACCGGCACGGTACTCGTCAACGTTCGGCTGATAGTTGGTTGCCCAGTCAAAGACGTAGCAGCCGTCTGCGGTGTAGGCTGCCGCATCGTTCAGGAATCCGTTGGAGGACTCGACCGCGTGTTTGTACGGCATGATGCCAAGCTGCTCAACCATCAGGGCATTGGCCTCAGGATCGCTGACCAGCCACACCATAAAGTCGATGGTCGCCTCTTTGTCCGCATCGGAGGCATACTCGTTGACAGCCCAGCAGTTTTCCGTGCCGCAGTTCAGGCCGGCCTTTTCCTCACCTTCTACACCGCAATAGTACGGAATCATGGTGGCATTGGGGACATCGCCCGAGACGGCCGCATACTCCCAAGAGCCGTTTACAAAGAAGGCTGCCTTGCCGGATTTGAATTCGGCTTCGGCATCGTGTCCGCCGGTGGCCAGATCCTTCGGGTCGGTCAGGCTGTTGTTGATGCAGAGATCAAAGAGGTTCTTATAGTTTTCCATGTAGTTGCCGGTAAGGGTCGCCGGGCACTCGGTCCAGACGGCGCCCTCTTCGCGCTCTTCATAGACATACTCAAGGTTAATCATGTGGCCGGTGAAGCGCCAGCTGGAGGAGCCGTCCATATCGGAGGAGGAGAAGGCGTCAAAGCCAAGCTCGTCCGCGCGGGCGTGAATGTCCTCGGCAACTGTCTTCAGACCTTCGAAGTTCTTGAGCTCATCCATGCTGTGGCCGGCCTTCTCGATAAGGTCTGGGTTCACGATGATGCCGTAGCACTCGTAGCAGTAGCCGATGGAAACCAGACGGCCGTCCTCATCATAGAGGTTGTAGGCATCGGTATTGAGTTCATCGGCGATGGCCGTACCGGTCAGATCCATGGCGAACTCGCCCCATTCCTTGACACCGGCCTGGTTGCCGATGATGAAGAGGGTCGGGGCGGCCTTCTTGTCCATCTCGGAGGTCAGCGTCTGCTGATAGGTGCCGGAAGCCGCCGTGACGACCTTGACATCAACGCCGGTCTCTTCGGTGTACATTTTTGCAAGCTCCTGCGCAGTCTCATCCAGCTCAGGCTTGAAGTTCAGCCAGTAAACGGAACCCTTGTCCGCGGCGAAAGCGGAGGGGCATGCCAACGCAAAGATCAGGACCAGCGTCAGCGCAAACGCGAGTGTCTTTTTCATGTTTGTTCTTACTCCTTTTTTTGTTTTTTATTTTCAGACCCAATGGGTCGGAAATACTTCTTTCAGCCTTAGATCGTTTTCAAACGTTTCGGACGGATGCTCCTTCCCGAAGCACAGCTTCCAGTCGGATATGACGGCTGTACCCCGGATCTTCGAGCATCTTTAGGAGAATTTGCACGCTTTCCCGAGCCATTTCATCGGCTGGCTGCACCATGGTTGAAAGCGTAGGCGAGATATATTTCGACACGTTCAGCCCGTCAATGGCAATTACGGAAACATCCTGAGGAACACGCTTCCCACAGTCTTCCAAAGCCTTCATTCCGGCCATGGCCATGGTATCCGATATCATAAACAGGGCTGTAAAATTCTCCGTACGCTCCAGCAGACGGCAGACGCCTTCATAGCTCTCCTGCATGTCGAAGCCGCCGGTCTCTTCGATCAGCGCCGAATCCGCCTCGATTCCGTTCTCCTTCAGCGCGTCCAAATACCCGAGACAGCGAAGCTCACTAATGGAGCGGTCGCTTTGAGCAGGAATCACTGCCGCAATCCGCTGATGCCCCCGTCGAATCAGCTCCTCAACCGCGCGACAGGCGGTCAGGCGATCGTCTATGGAAACGGAAGAGTAATTCGCCTCATTTAATCTGCCAAAGCTGTTCGTATAACTGCAGCAGACAAACGGCACTCGGATTGCAGCGAGCTCTGTCGGTATATAGTCATACCGCCCGCCAAGAAAAAGCAGACCGCGCAGCTTCTTCTCCCGCTCCAGAACCGCGCCGGCTTTAACCTCATCCGCTTCGGAAGCAATAAAATGCGGTACAGGGGTATAGCCGTTTCGAGTTATTTCGTCTCCGATGGTTTGAAGCAGTCTGGAAAAAAACAGGTTTTCTGTCCCCCGAACAATTACTCCGATTGCATCAGAACTGCTCCTGACCAGATTCCTCGCGCTGTCATTCGGAATATATGCGCAGCGCTCCACCTCGTCCAGAACCCGCTGACGAACCTCTTCACTCACATCCGGGTGGGAATTCAGCACGCGGGACACCGTACTTACGCTCACGCCGCAGTTTTTCGCAATGTCTTTAATCGTCATTTCCTATATTCGATTCCGTCAAACTAAGAAAACCGCAAAAATACCGCTTCCGTATACGCTTCTGGTAGCGTTACCGGGAACGATCCCGGGAACGTTTCCAGCTCTACCAACGTGAGTGTAGCAGTCTCTTTTCGCATTGTCAACAAAAAGCAGGCGCTGAAGAAAAACTTCAGCGCTTTGAACATTTTTTAAATGTATTTTTTGTGCATTATATAAAAAGGAAAACGTCAAATACCACTTGAGAACTTCTAAAGCTCATCTGAAAAGTGGGATCAGATGAGTACCGCTGAAAAGTCATAGGAAACACTCCATCATGAAGGATACCCCACCTTACAGGGGTTGCGCGAGTCGCAGATAATGTGTATGTGAGAAGATTCCAAGGATTAACAAGCGGTGGTGTTGATTCTAAGAAAGAGAGGTTAAAAGATGTTAGATACCAAGAATTTAAAGAAGTAGGCCCTGACTGTGATGAGCGTTTGATGCTGCAGTTGGGGCCTACTTCTTTTTTGTCTGTTTTGATTTAATAACTGTGTCAATTTGAGACTCCCGAAAGTGAGTTCCTTTTTTCTTCCTGGGAATATTCCGGTCAAGATTCCCTGAAGGGGCAGGGTTCGATGGAACTCAGGCCTGTCTGCTGTTGTAGGCTTCGATTCCTTTTGCCAGCAGTTCCATGGAGCGTGCGATATCTTTCTGATTAATCACATACGCCATGCGGATTTCATTTCTGCCCGTATTCGGCGTCCGATAGAAACTCTCTGCCGGGGTAAACATCAAAGTTTCTCCCTGATCCTCAAACTCCTCCAGCATCCAGATCTGCAGCTTCTCGGCATCGTCAACCGGCAGAGCCGCCATCACGTAAAATGCGCCCTTCGGTTCGGAATAGACGATACCGGGTATTTTTTTCAGCCCTTCTGTAAGGGTTTCTTTTCTGGCCTTATACTCTTTTCGGACAGCATCAAAGTATTCCGGGCCGACGGAATAGAGCGCGGCAGAGGCAATCTGATCCAAAGTTGAGGCACAGAGTCTTCCCTGGCACCACTTCATGTGACCTTCCGGATCGATAGCCACACGGTCGTCGATTGGGAAGTTGATTTTTTCTGTAGTGAGATTGTACACGGGGCCGTTGTTTTTCATAAGAAATCACCTTTATCCGTTTATCACACTTTATTAATCTTTCTTACTATATTCCTATCCCTATCAACGGAATGACATTTATCACCGGTTCCTCATACGGGTGAACGGTTTTCACCGCCGCGACTGTTTCCATCAACTTTTCAGCCAGAATTGTTACTTCAACTTTTAGCTCCGCCTCGCACGATATCTCATCTTGCTTTCCAATATAGGGATGCGTCCCGGCAAGCGGACGCCATGTTCCCATGACGGGAGCATATGAGAGACAGGAGTCATAGTTGCCGATGTGACCAGCATCAACGCTCTGAAGCGCTTTCTGGAGTTGAGGGAAATGCGTCTCTGGTATGAAAATTTCAAGTTTTACGTATTCTATTGTCATCTTGCTCCCCGTTTTTCTATGTATTCAACGTTATCCTCCCCTATAGTTTCATAGTATCACAGAAGTCGGTCGAAGACAACAACAAAGCGACAGACCGGGTAACCTGAAGATTTCAGTTATTTTCTCTTTTCT
>JAFWIM010000241.1 GCA_017514845.1 Lachnospiraceae bacterium | reverse complement strand
CTTTTGTCAGACCGTGACGTACAACCGCACGGACCGCCGCATTCATTCCTGGCGCATCGCCGCCGCTAGTAAGAACACCGATTGCTTTAATCTTTTTCTCAGCCATTTTCATTGCCCCCTCGGGAGTATTTTTGTACAAATCACCGTTTCCTGCACATATATATTGCTCAAAGCTGTGCATGTTTACCTTTTTATTCTAAAGCAAGAAGGTTGATTTTTCAACACTTTTTATAATAGATACCTCAAATGCAGGCGTTTTTTTGTCATAATTCCGACAGATACGCTCAGCACAACATCCGACTGAGAAATCAACAATGCGCAGGCATGGTCTCAATTATCCCGCGTCTGTTTTGACGCTCTGACCGCCACATTTTCCTCGCCGCAGATTCTGTTAAAGCCGTCCAGAAGCTCCGGAGCGGCAGAGATCTTTCTGCCTCCGGTCAAATCCTTCATCTGCCTTGCGCTCTTTATGAACACGATGATCCTGTCATTGCCCCGCTCCGCCGATGACAATAATTCGGTGAGCTCGGGCGCGTATGCGTTCCACGCGTCTTTGTCTGCAAATGCCAGCCACACGTCCTTCGGTATCTCTTCAAATGTGATGATCTTGTCCGCAATCAGCTTGCTGGCGCGCTCATCCTCAGATGACACGCGGCCGGTCACGAGGACCTTTTTATCCTCCTCGATCGCGTCCCGGTACTCCTCATACACTTTCGGGAAGACCAGAGCCTCCACCGACCCCACCAGGTCCTCGATGTTGATAAAAGACATGACCTTGTTGGTCTTCGTGTACTTGATCGTCTTGCCGGTGATCATGCCTCCGATCGTGACTTTCTGACCGTTCTGTACTCTGGATTCACCGGTCTCCTCATCGAGCAGGAAGTCCGTCGAGTAAGCATTCACGCGGCCGGCGAGCAGATTCTGATATTCCTCCAGCGGATGCCCGGAGAGGTAGACTCCCAGCACTTCCTTTTCAAATGCCAGCATCTCCTCACGGCTGAACTCTCCCACCGGCGGCAGGTTGATCTCATACTGTTTTTTCATCTCCGGCGCCATGAAATCAAAGATGCTCATCTGGCCAGCCATGTTGTTCTTGCTCTCATTTGCAACAGAATCCAGGATCGGCATGTAGACCTGCATCAGCTGCTTTCTCGTCCCCTTAAGGGAATCGAGTGCGCCGGCCTTGATCAGATTCTCGATCGCGCGGCGGTTCAGGTCACTTCCGTAGGTCCGCTCGAGGAAATTTTTGATGGACTCGAAGGGTCCCCGCAGTTCCCTCTCCTCTATGATCTGATCGATGACGCCGCGGCCAACGCTCTTGATCGCGTACATGCCATAGCGGATCTTTCCGTTCTCCGTCGTGAACCTGCCGTACCCGGTGTTCACCGACGGCGGCAGGATATCGATCTTCATGTCCCGGCAGTGCATGATGTACTCTGCGCACTTGTCAGGGTTGTCTATGACGGACGTCATGAGGGCAGCCATGAATTCTACCGGGTGATATCGCTTTAAGTAGGCTGTCTGGAATGCGACGACGGCGTAGGCCGCCGCATGGCTCTTATTGAACGCGTAATTCGCGAAATCCATCATCTCATCGAAGATGCGGTTCGCGATCGGCTCCGGTATTCCATTTGCAAGACAGCCCGGAACGCTCTCCTCCTCGTTTCCGTAGATAAAATTGCGGCGCTCCTTCTCCATGACGGACTGCTTCTTTTTAGACATCGCTCGACGGACCAGGTCGCTTCTGCCCATGCTGTAGCCGCCGAGATCCCGCACGATCTGCATGACCTGCTCCTGGTAGACAATGCATCCGTAGGTCGTCTCGAGGATCGGCCGCATCTCCTCGCAGTCGTAAGTGACAGTCTCGGGGTGTTCCTTGCCCCGGATATACTTGGGGATGAATTCCATCGGGCCGGGCCGGTAGAGGGCGATGCCCGCTATGATATCTTCGAGGCTGCGGGGCTTCAGCTGCTTCATGAAGTTCTTCATGCCTGAGCTTTCCAGCTGGAACACGCCCTCGCATCTGCCGCGGCCGATCATGTCCATGACCGCGGGGTCATTGTAGTCGACCTTGGAAAGGTCGAGCGGAACATCCGCGTGCTCATTCACAAGATTCACAGCATCGTTGATGACAGTCAGCGTGCGGAGGCCCAGGAAGTCCATCTTGAGCAGGCCAAGCTCCTCGAGCGCGGTCATTGTGTACTGGGTCGTAATTGATCCGTCCTGAGCCCTTGAGAGCGGGACATACTCGACGACCGGCAGATTGGAGATGACAACGCCGGCGGCGTGCATGGACGTGTTGCGCGGCAGCCCTTCAAGACGCCTTGCCATGTCGATGAGATAGCGGACGTTCTCCTCCGCGTCGTAGCGGGACTTCAGTTCCGGATTCATTTGCAGAGCTTTATCGAGGGTTATATTGAGCTCCCGCGGAATCATCTTGGCTATTGCGTCCGCCTCGGCGTAGGGCAGATCGAGAACGCGCGCGACGTCGCGGATAACGCCGCGGGCCGCCATAGTGCCGAACGTGACGATCTGTACGACGCGGTCACGGCCGTACTTGCGGACAACGTAATCGATGACCTCCTGGCGCCTCTCGAAACAGAAATCCATATCGATATCGGGCATGGTAATTCGCTCCGGATTCAGGAAGCGCTCAAAGATCAGGTTGTAGCGGAGCGGATCGAGATCGGTGATGCCCAGTGAGTAGGACACGACGGAGCCGGCCGCGGAGCCTCGTCCGGGGCCGACAGGGATCCCGTTGTCCCGCGCGAACTTTACATAATCCCACACTATCAGGAAATAATCCACGAACCCCATATTCCGGATCGTGTCAAGTTCGTAGGTCAGTCTGTCCTCGATCTCTTTGGTGACCGGATGATAGCGCTTCTCTATACCCTCGTGGCACAGCTTGTTCAGATAGGACCATGAATCATAGCCCTCCGGGACGTCGAATTTCGGGAGCTTTCTCTCGCCGAAGGTGATCGTGACGTTGCACCGCTCGGCAATCTTCTCCGTGTTCCTGACAGCCTCCGGCACGAAGCGGAACAGGGAAGCCATCTCCTCGGGTGACTTTACATAATATTGACCGCCCTCATAGCGCATGCGGTCCTCGTCCATGACTTTCTTGCCGGTCTGGATGCAGAGAAGAATGTCGTGAGAATCCACATCCTCCTTGTACGTGTAGTGGCAGTCATTGGTGCAGACGAGCGGGAAACCTTCCTCATCATGCATGCGGACAAGCTGCCTGTTCACGTGTTTCTGTTCCGGAATGCCGTGGTCCTGCAGCTCAAGGAAGAAATTATCTTTTCCGAAAATATCCCTGTATTCATACGCCGCTTTCCGCGCGCCTTCATAGTCGCCGCGGGTGATGGCCTTCGCGACCTCTCCGGCCAGACAGGCCGAAAGACAGATGATACCCTCGTGATATTTGCGGAGAATCTCCTTATCCACGCGGGGTTTGTAATAATAGCCGTCCGTGAAGCCGGCGGACACAATGCGTGTCAGGTTGGCATAGCCCTTATCGTTCTCGGCCAGAAGGACCAGATGATAGTATCTGTCGTCGCGCGATGCGTTGTCCCTGTCAAAGCGGCTGTGAGGAGCCACATAGACTTCGCAGCCGATAATCGGGCGGATCCCCTGGGCTTTGCACTCTTTATAAAAATCAATACAGCCGTACATAACACCGTGGTCGGTGATTGCACAGCTGTCCATGCCCAGCTTTTTTACCTGGGCTACATACTCTTTGATCTTGTTGGATCCATCAAGAAGCGAATACTCCGTGTGGACGTGAAGATGTGTAAAAGGCATTGTTACCTCATTCCTTTTTCGTATGTGTAAATTGCCAGTAAATGCCGAAGATGCCGATCAGTCCTCCGAGCACGAGGACAACGGCGGCAGTAGCTCCCGACGGATCCAGCGCCTTGATCTTCGACAGCGCAAAATCCGTGAGGATGTTGGCGAACATGATGCCGCCCGCGACCGCAGAAACCACAATCACGATCGGTCTCACGAAGAATGCGGCGAATATTCCGAGCAGCAGAGCTGCGACGAGGGCCGCCGGCACCAGATACTCGCTCTGTACAAATGGCGGAAGGACAGCCATGGCAGCGCTGAAAACGGAGCTGGCTACGACCACAAAGAGTCCGACTTTGTAGAGAAAGAAACCGACAAGCGAAAATACGACCGCAAATGCCAGAAGAAACGCCAGATGAAATGTATCATCAAGCTTCAGAAAATCCGCGATAGACAGACCGACAAAAGCGCCGACCAACAGATTGATCAGGACGACAAAGCCTTTGAGCAGTTTGTAGCCGAACATCGCGAAAATCAGGCAGATGATCAGTGACACTGCAAGAATAACTATATCCTTCATAGTAAATTCAGGAATATAGCCAAGCCCGGTCTCAATTATATTACTGATAAACTCTTCCATGTGTCAGACCTCCCTGATCCTGCCATTCTCCAGAGTGATTTTTCTCTCTTTGTACAATTTTCCAACAGCTCTCTTGAAAGCAGCCTTGGAAAGTCCGAATACCTCGCGGATCTTCTCCGGATCCGCCTTGTCATCAAATGGCAGTTCCCCGCCATACTCATCATGGATCAGACCGAGAACAGCCTCCGCGTCCTCATCCATCTGCTGATAGGCTTTCTTGTGAGCTGAGAGGTCAAGCTTTCCGTCCTCCTTCACATTGGTCACGCGAAGGTCCAGGACGTCGCCGGGATACACGCCGCTCATGGCTTCTCTTTTCGGGATCATGCCGGAGTACATATTGTCGACAGCGATGAACACTCCGAAATTCGGGGCCAGCTGATAGACCGTCCCCTTGACCGTATCACCGATCTGATACGGCGGATCCTGCCTGAGATACGGGTAAAGCTTCATGGTCGCGGCGAGGCGGCCGCTCTTGTCAACGTACAGCGCGACAAGCACATCCTCCCCCTCTTTGACCTTCTTCGTCTGTTCATGGAACGGGAGGAGAAGATCCTTCTCGAGCCCCCAGTCAAGAAACGCGCCGATCTTAGTGACCTGGCTGACCTTCAGCGCGGCCACCCCGTGGAGCAGCACCTTCGGCTGCGCGGTGGTCGCGATCAGCCGGTCCTTAGAGTCTCGATAAATAAAGACCCTGATCTCATCTCCGACGCCGCTCCCCTCCGGGACCTGTTTTGCCGGGAGCAGAATGCGGTCCTCCGGACCCGCGTCATGAGTCTCGCCGAGATACGCACCGTGATGTTCGATTTTTACTATAGTCAGTTTCTGAAGTTTTCCTAATTCAATCATATGTCTCCTACCTTGCGCTCTCATAAGTCGACGCTCATATAAATCCGTGTGTCAAAAATGTGCAGCAATGCCTCAGCGATACCCGGTAACAGTTCAGACAGGCTGCAGCGAAGTTTCATAAACCGGCGCAAACATCATCTTCATCGAAAAGCGTAAGTCCTTCTCTGCGAGCTTGCGTAGGCGACAAGCCAAGGTGCCTGATTCGTGCTTGCACGAAAAGAGGGCACTTTGGCGCCCGCCCGACATCGAGCGTGAAACGCGAGATGAGGGCGGCTTGTCGCCGATCTGATCTCTCGGTCGGACTTACAATGCTTTTCTCACGAAGATGGATGCTTTGCTGCCGGAAAAACGAACTGTGAGATGCAGCCCGTCTGAACTGTTACAATACCGCTCCTATTACGATAACGTTCCTGTTACAAAATGAACTGCATGACCGCACAGGCTTTTCCATTCAATTCAAGCCGGACAATATAGCCCTCTGTATCATGATACACTCTCGGCGCGAGAATGTCACCCAGATATGCCTGCGAAAGATATTCTACCCGCAGTTCTCGCACCTTAATGCCCGCCGGAAGGTAGGCGAGCGCCATGGAAATGTATTGCTCGTTGTTCACGTGCCCGTTCGTGTCGAGATTGGTCGCGCGCACTTTAAACGGGTGCTTCTCCGCAATGCCCTCAGACGGCATTTTGATGTGCCGCGGGACTTTCTCCATCTCAAATTCAGGGTCGACTCCATAGGCTTCGACTTCCAGCTTCGGGATTCGAATCGGCCGTCCCGCCTCGGTATCAAAGTAGATCCATCTGGAATTTGCAAATGCAAGCAGCTCCCCCTCTTTATCCCACATAAGGAAATTGCGGTCCGCCTCGAACCCGTGAAAATTGTAGGCCTGTGTCCTTGTGCGGACGATCTCATTCATTTTCGGATACCGATTCACGACGATCTGCCATGAGGCCAGCATCCAGGCGTAATGTTCCTTCTTCCACGTGGCGGGACCGCGCCCGACGTCCGAGCTGTGAAAGACCGCACAGTCCTGAAAATAGTTGACGAGACCGGCCAGCGAGAGCCTGCCGTCCTGCGCGCATTCAGAATAGCGGATGCGCGAGTCAAATTCAAACATAAATTGCTTTCTCCAATCTATCACTTCTCTAATCTGTCCTTTAATGATACAAAGAACCTTCCTCGGGTCAAGCCATTAAAGAACGCTTTTTCTCCATTTGCCAGAGATGTAGAAGACACTTCCGATCACGAACGGCATGAAGCCCGCCAGTGCGTCTCCGAACCAGAAGCCTCTGCATCTCATGCCAAGGGCAAATCCCATAAAAGCCGCCAGACTTATTCTCGCTATCATGCCGTCCAGCAGCGCGACAAGCAGATTCAGACGGGAATTTCCGGACCCGTTGATGATGGAGAACGCTCCCGACCTCGTTGCGGAACCGTAAAAATTCACAACGATCGGAACTACGACGAGCGACGCTTCCGAAAGAACCGCTGCGTCACTCGTGAAGATCTCACACACAGCCTCCGGGGAGAGCAGCATAAGGCAGGATACGGCTGTCGAAATCACGAGGCCTACCGAGAGCACGGAAATCAGGATCTTCGGCACTCTGTCATACTTCTTTGCGCCCAGATTCTGGCCGACCATCGAACTGCCCGCTGTCGTGAACGAGTTGGAGACAATGCCGATCATCATGCCCGTCTTGTTGTAGATACCCGACAGGGCGGAGTATATAACACCCTCGGCGTTGATCCAGGAGGTAAGCACGATCTTGGAGAAGCTGACCGCTGCCGACTGAATCGCCATGGGAATGCCGAGCTGAAGGAGCGGAACGACAATCTTTCTGTCGACTCTGAAACTTTCAGGCTGAAAATCGAACCCGAACTCCTCCTTCCGCCGATACAGATACACGATCGAGACGATAAAACTGACTGCCTGGCCGATGACCGTCGCGAGCGCAGCCCCAAAGACCCCCATTCCGCAAAAGCCGACAAAGACAATGTCGAGGACCGTGTTGAGCACCGCCGCGATTGCGATGAATGCGAACGGTCTTTTTGAATCCCCCATACCTCTCAGGATCGCGGAGACGATATTGTAGCCGTAGATGAAAATCAGGCCTACAAGGCATGTCACCATATAATCCATCGTGTAGTCGTAGGACTCCGGCGGGGTATTGAGCGCGTTCAGGATCGGCCCGCGGAGCACATAACAGACAGCGGAGATAGCTATCGCTATGAAAAGAAGAAGGGTGAACATGGTCCCAATCAGTCTTCTCACATTATCCATTTTCCCTGCGCCGACATACTGAGAAATCAGGACCTGACCTGCGGAGGAGAATCCCATCGCGAGAAATGTAATCAGGTGCAGGATGTCTCCGCCGATCGAGACCGCCGACATACCTGCTCCTCCGATGACCTGGCCGACAACGATCATGTCGACGAGGTTGTAGAGGGCCTGGAGAGCATTTGCAACAAAAAGTGGCATGGCGAACATAAGGAGAAGCTTCGGAACGCTTCCCGTTGTCAAATCTGTCACTATTGTATCTTTTTTAACTCTTCTGCTCTCTGTCATCACTGTCTCCATGTGGATTAAAAGGGCTCCACGGCACCGCAAACTGTGCCGTGGAGCACCGTAAAATTCTAGTCTCTATCCGCATAACAGTTCAGGCTGGCTGTTCTTATGCTTCGTTGCCGGCAGCAAAGCATCCATCTTCATGAGAAAAGCATTGTAAGTCCGACCGAGAGATCAAAAACGCACATGCGTTTTTTAGCTCGCAGAGAAGGACTTACGCTTTTCGATGAAGATGATGTTTGCGCCGGTTTATCGAACTCAGTTGCAGCCGTCTGAACTGTTACCTATCTGTCGGCGTATTACTCAAGCCCCGTCGCTTCATCGATTCCGAGCATGATGTTCATGTTCTGGACTGCCGCACCGGAGGCACCTTTTCCAAGATTATCGAAAAGAGCTGTCACCGTCGTCAGATCCTCATATCCGGACACGATGAGCTGCAAATGATTGGTGCCCGCAAGCACATTTGCATACACCGTCCCCTGCTTCGAATCGTACGGCAGCACCGTCACAAAGTGCTCGCCAGCGTAGTATTCAGCCAGCTTATCGCGAATCTCCTCAGCTGTCGGTTGGCCCGCAAGGAGGCGGTTGTGAAGCATGATGGATGTCGCCATGCCCTTGTAATAATCGTCCACGACCGGCATGAAGACCGGCGCGTTCGTAAGTCCCGTTACCTTCTGCATCTCCGGGATATGCTTATGGCGGAGAGTGAGCCCATAGATGCCCGGAGCGGAGAGTTTCTCCTCGCGGCCTTCCGCCTCATACTGAGCGATCATCTTCTTGCCGCCGCCCGAATATCCGGTGAGGGAATAGCAGGTGACCGGGTAATCCGCAGGAAGAATACCCATGCGGACAAGAGGGGCAACAGATGAGATGAAGCCTGTGGCGTGGCAGCCCGGATTTGCAACCCGATGACTCTTTGCGACCGCCTCTCTCTGCTCGCGGGACAGTTCCGGATAACCGTAGGTCCAGTCATCGGAGGTCCTGTGGGCGGTCGACGCGTCAATGACCCGCACGTCCGGGTTCTCGATCAGAGAAACTGCCTCGATCGCGCCCGCATCGGGAAGGCACAGGAAGACAATATCCGCCATGTTAAGGAATTTCTTTCTCTCATCGAGGTCATGCCGCTTCTCCTCGTCAATGCGGAGCAGTTCAAGATCTGCTCTCTTCCCGATCCTCTCATAGATCTGGAGTCCTGTCGTCCCAGCCTGGCCGTCAATATACACCTTTGTCTTCATCGCGAGTCCCCCTTTATATCTGCATACTTCCCGCTTTCCGATCGCCGGTCAGCGGGAATCAAATTTTTCTTTTCGCGTATCTGCTCTTTATAGGTTAATCCATTTTCGGGGTGGTTGCAAGTGCGATATTTCCCGCTTTCGGCAGACGGATTCCGGCAGTCCTCTCACCTGGGTTGTCGATTTGTCACCCCGGCCTCCGGCAGACAGACCTCCTCCGCCCGCTTCTCGGCATCCCCATTTGGGGCAGAGGGTCTTCCGGTGAATATTGTTGGCATATGAGGAAAATGCTATACTTTATTTATGCTTCCTGTGAATCACACTTTGGCATAGCGTTCGTAGACTGGCCATTTGCACCCGCTGAACTGATTTGAACGGAGAACACATATGATAGAAAAGATTTCCATTTTTGCTGCAGACATAGACGGCACTCTCGTCGAAAAAGGCGGGTATCTGATGCCGCGGACAAAAGCCAACATGCAGAGGCTGCATGAGGAGGGTGTTCTCATCGGAATCGCGTCCGGCAGACCTCTTGATAAGGCTCATACGATAAACAAATCCGCTTTCTGGGGGCTTGGATTCGAGTTCGATTTCGCCATCGGCATGAACGGCGGCGACCTCTGGACAAAGGAGACCGATGAAATCGAACATTTCTACCAGCTGAGCGCGGAAAACGTTCGAAAAATCGTGACTTTCATGATGCCCATCGACTGCAACATCATCATCTACGAAAAGGCATACGACCTCATCCGGGCACGGCGTGTCGATGATTTCATCCTCATGTCCCAGGCACGAAATCATTCCTATGTCGAATATGGAGGAATCGATTTCCTGAGCGAGAACGCAACCGGAAAAATTGAAGTGCAGTGCCATCCCAGATATGAGAATCTCATAAAAGAGACCATCGCGAAAAATCCATCGCCCGACTGGACCACCATGGTTACTTACCGCGATGAGGACCACTACACGATCGAGTTCATGGACCCGCGTATCGGTAAAGGACTGGCTCTCGAGATGTATGCCAAAAGGCGCGGCATACCGCTGGACGAGATCATTGCTTTCGGTGATCTTGAAAATGACATCTCGCTCCTCAAGAAAGCCGGCTGGGGCGTATGTCTCAAAAACGGGTCCGACGAGGCAAAGGCGGTCGCCAATGATGTAACAGATTATGACGTGGCGGCGGACGGCGTCGGCCGCTATCTGGACGATCATTGGTTCCGGGGCAGGTGATTTTGTCGGCCGCTATCCGGACGATCATTGATACTGAGTGGGTGGCGGTCGTCAAAGTTCAAAACCTTGCTTCATGACTGCCGGGTGATTTTGAGGGCAGTAGCTTTCAATGAAATCATCTTAAATCGACTGAAAGCAGGAATGGAGGCAATCAGTCATCAAAGGTCAAAGCGTCGCATCACGACTGCCCGGGTAATTTTGAGGGCAGTAGCTTCTGTTAAAACCACCTTTTATCTAGTGCCGGCAAAAACCTGATATAAGAAAGACATACCGTCATCCAGTGTCAAAACCTGCAAACGTGACTGCTTTTTCACTGTGAATTCAGTAGCGTATTAAGCTGATTTAATAAAAACGAGTCAGTTATACTGCCTATGCGCTTTGATTTGACCCTTATGTAGCACTGCACATGTGTGTTATTTTACAAGATCGACTGCCGACTTCTTGATCACAAAGTTTATACCAGATAAATTACCGAAGGCAAAGCAAAAATATGACAGGGGGCTGTTCACTATTGCGGCAGTCCCCTGTCTTTTTTTATCTCTGCTCTTTAAGCAACTTCTCCCAGTCTTTGATTATTGACCGATCTTCAAAATAATTAATCCTCATAGCCCTCTGGACCCTTGCCAGCGTTTCATTCGTGACTTCCCGGGCCTTTGCGCTGCCGGCAAGTGCGATATCATATACGCTGTCAATGTCCTGCTCCCACTTTGCGCGGCTTGCGCGGATCGGGGCAAGCGTCTCCTCAAGAATATTGATCAGGAACTTCTTGCAGGTGCCGTCGCCGAGACCGCCCCTCATGTAATGTTCCTTCATCTCGTCAAGATTCTGATAATCCGGCAGATACTCCGCAAAATGCTCGTCCCTGCAGAAGGCGTCAAGGTACGTGAACACCACGTTGCCCTCGATGTGGCCCGGATCCTCGATCCGAAGATGCTGCGGGTCCGTGAACATCTTTCCGTTGACCTGCTTCTTCACAGTCTTGGCTGTGTCGGACAGATAGATACAGTTGCCGAGAGATTTGCTCATCTTGGCTTTGCCGTCGACACCCGGGAGACGGCGCTGTGTCTCATTTTCCGGGATGACAGCCTTCGGGAGAACGAGAGTCTCGCCGTAGACGCGGTTGAACTTCTCAACAATCTCGCGCGTCTGCTCGATCATGGGCAGTTGGTCCTCACCGACGGGGACGATATTGGCATCAAACGCAGTTATGTCTGCTGCCTGAGACACCGGGTAGGCGAAAAATCCCGCCGGCAGACCTTCGTCGGCAAACCCTCTCATCGCAATCT
The DNA here is from genome assembly GCA_017514845.1 of Lachnospiraceae bacterium. Classification (GTDB taxonomy): domain Bacteria; phylum Bacillota; class Clostridia; order Lachnospirales; family Lachnospiraceae; genus Chordicoccus. The sequence goes on along the minus strand of JAFWIM010000241.1, from coordinate 634 downwards.
CCGCCTTGACCGTAGGATTGCGGGACAGTCTGGCGGTCGTGACAAGATTCATATAATAGAAAGTGAGCGCATGCAGAGCCGGCAGCGAAGACTGGATGCAGAACGTGACCTTATTCGGGTCAAGACCCACTGACAGATAGTCCAGAAGGACGTTCACTATATTGTCCCTGATCTTTCCGGGGTTGTCGGCATTGTCCGTCAGCGCCTGATCATCAGCGATCAGAATGTATATCTCATCAAACTTGCCGGAGTTCTGCAGTTCAACACGCCTCTTGAGCGATCCGACGTAATGTCCCAAATGCAGTCTGCCCGTAGGACGGTCTCCTGTTAATATAATCTGTCTGTTGTCCTTTATCATGAAAAATCCTCCTTGCGAAAGCTTTGTATCCATTCAGTCCGGGACTTATGCCATGCCCCATTGACCGTCGGCCATCACGGCTTGCTGGGCAGCCCCTCGCGGTCGCTGGCTTTCATGGCCAACCTCGGCATTCCCTTGTGATATGTCTCTGCCACACTTTTCATTCGGTCTTTAGACCACCCGTGTATCGATTTACGGCATCTTTAGACCATCACTGATTATTTTAACATGTCAAGCCCGCATCAACAACAAAATATCCAAATCATTCGCCGTTCG
>JAFWIM010000240.1 GCA_017514845.1 Lachnospiraceae bacterium | reverse complement strand
TAATTAACACATTTACATAGAGGAGGTATATATTATGTTAATGCCCAGTATTTTCAGAACAAACGTATTTGATGATTTCTTCGAGGATCCGTTCAAGGATTTCACAAGAATGAACGCTCCGTCCAGACCGACACACGAGCTCATGAGAACCGATGTCAAGGAAATGGAGAAAGGCTTCGAAGTTTCTGTATCTCTTCCGGGAGTAAAGAAAGAAGATATCACAGCCGAACTTAAGGACGGTTATCTTACGATCACAGCATCGACAGGCACAAGCAAGGACGAGAAGGACGAGGATGGCAAGTACATCCGCAGAGAGAGATTCTTCGGCAGCGCCAAGAGAACCTTCTACGTCGGCGAAGATGTCACAGAGGAAGACATCAAGGCTAAGTATGAGGACGGTATCCTGACACTGGATATCCCGAAGAAGGAAACACAGCCGGTCGTTGAGCAGAAGAGATTCATCAACATCGACTAATGCTGATTGAGAAATATAACCCTATGTGGGATAATGGAGACATCCCCGGGGAACTAATGGGCTGCATATCCAACGGGGTGTGCAGCCTTTTTTAAGATAAGAAAAGAGGAATGTGGTATGGGAGCAAAACGGGATTATTACAGAGTTCTGGGCGTGGACAAAACCGCGACTTCTGATGCCATCAAGAAAGCTTACAGGAAGCTTGCCAAGAAATATCATCCGGATGCAAATGACAATAATCCGCAGGCCGAGGCAAAATTCAAGGAGGTCCAGGAAGCCTACGATATTCTCAGCGATGAGGAGAAGCGGAAGCTCTACGATCAGTTCGGCTTTGCCGCCTTCGACGGAAGCGCCGGTCCGGGCGGAGGGAACCCCTACGGCTCCGGCGGTGCATGGCAGCAGTTCAGAAACGGCGGCTTCTCGGGATTTTCGGGCGGTCCCGGCGGAACATATCATGAGTTCCGCTTCAATGGCAGCAACATGGACATCGATGACATATTGAAGCAGGCGTTCGGAAGCAGTGGATTCGGCGGTTTTGGCAGGTCTTCCGGCAGTCAGACATACAGAAGTTCAGGCAGCTTTGGAGGCGGAAGGGCAGCGGGGCAGAGCTCCGGCGGTCCGGATAAGGACATCCCTGTGCGTGAGGGAGTGCTGCTCCAGAAGGGCAGCGATGTCTACACCATGGTCCGCGTGCCTTTCGAGACAGCGGTCCTCGGTGGAGAAGTGTTGGTGCCGACGCCGGACGGGCAGGTCAAATGCAAGGTCAAAGAGGGCACGCAGCCGGGTTCGAAGATCAGGCTGCGCGGGAAAGGCATGCCCAAACGAAACGGCAGCGGGCGCGGCGATGAGTATGTCACGGTTGAAATTGCGGTGCCCGGCCGTATGAGCGCAGAGAAGAAGAGAAAGCTCAGGGAGTACGCGCAGACAACATGAGCCAGATAATAGTGAACAAAGCTCGTCTTTATCAGACTTTCATGGTTCTGCATTGTCCGACAATGCAGGACAGGGAATGCGAGTTGAGACGGGCTTTTTTGTGTGCTATTATGAGAGAAATGCTGTTACAAGAGTTCGACCACCGTCTGAACTCTTGTAATGTCGCTGATCTTAATGTGAGGTGTCTATGAACATAAAGATATTGGAACTGATTGACGGAGCAAAGCAGGCCGAAGGTCTCACTGTCGTTATAGATGTACTGCGGGCATTCTCTCTGGAAGTCTGCCTCTTCGCCCAGGGGGCGGAAAAAATCTATCCGATCGGCGACATGAACGAGGCATTTGCCCTAAAGGCGGAGCATCCGGACTGGCTTCTCTTCGGGGAGCGGGGCGGAGCAAAAGTTCCGGGCTGCGACTACGGCAACTCGCCGACGGGTATTGCGGGCATTGATTTCACCGGAAAGACGCTGATCCATTCGACCAGCGCCGGGACCCAGGGAATAGTGAACGCGACCGGCGCGGATGAGATCATCACAGGAAGTCTTCTCAACGCGCGTGCAATCGCGGAGTATATAAAAAAGAAGAATCCAGAGACGGTCTCCTTCTGCGCGATGGGCAACGCCGGTGTTCGCCGTGCAAATGAAGACGTCCTCTGCGCCGAATACATTAAGAGCATTCTCCTTGGGCATCCGATGCCCGACATAAAGGAGCGCGCCCGTGAACTTGAGTGGAACGGCGCGGAGCATTTCTTTAATGAAAATACGCAGCATATTTATCCGAAGCCGGACTTTTTCAAATGCATAGAGGTCGACTCCTACGACCTTGTCATACGGGTCGATCGGGACGCAGACGGCAGATATGTGGCGACGAGAGTGTAAATCATGGGCTGGCGCATTACGCGCCGGCTCTTTACGTCTGGAAGAAAGGCAGCAGTCTGCTGAGCAAAATTTATATCCCCCCATGGGGCTTAAAATCCGTGCTTTAGTGCAGTAAAATAACCTTAGGATGCGCGGGGATTCGGTCTGGAATTATGTCAGCTAACGCTGACAAAAATCCCGCGCTAAGTTTCGAGGGAGACTTGAAATATAAAGCCGATTGAACTCTGGTCCGGATTACTGGACGAAAGCATGAAGAGTTTTTGAATGATCCATGAGGAGGATTTCCTATGCATAGGGCAGACGCGGTCGTTGCGCCGGCAGTCGCAGGCACTATGTACCTATGCTCGACCGGAGCGGCGACATATTCCGTAAAAAAAGTAAGGGACATGGCTGACCCGAAAAAAATATCGGTCATGGGAATTATGGGGGCTTTTGTCTTCGCGACCCAGATGATCAATTTCACGATTCCGGGCACAGGTTCCAGCGGCCACCTCT
>JAFWIM010000239.1 GCA_017514845.1 Lachnospiraceae bacterium | reverse complement strand
TGATCCATGCGGGGTCCGCGAGCGCCGGTCTGCCGATTCCGATGAAGTCCGCATATCCTGCCCGAAGAACCTCTTCTGCCAGTTCCGGAGTCGTAAATCCGCCATCCAGAATGATAGGAATTTTTACTCCGGCTTCTTTCAAAGCCTTCGCTGTCGGGATATAGTCGCCTCTCACATCGTACTGGGCGTTGATAACACGGACGTTGTTGGAGTCGCCTCCCACCAGGTGAAGGGCAACAATTCCGGTCTTCTCCAGAGCCTTTGCGTGCACGATGCCCTCTTCGAGTGAGATGTCCACAGGGTCGAAGGAATCGCCGCAGATCCTGCCGATGATCGGGAAATCCTTTCCGCAGGACTTCTGGCAGGCTTCAATGATCTCGACCATGAAGCGGATGCGGTTCTCGGGGCTGCCGCCGTACTTATCCGTGCGGTGGTTATACTGCGGAGAGCAGAACATATTGATGAGATGTCCGATCGCGCCGTGGATCTCAATGCCGTCAAATCCGGCCATCTTCGCTCTCCACGCAGCCTTCGCAAAGTCATCAATGATCTGATTGATCTCAGCGATCGTAAGACCGCGGATCGGGAACGGGCGAATGCCTCCCTGCATCTCGAACATGGTCGATGGACCGAGAGATTCCTTGCGGTCCGCAAGTGACAGCTGATGACCGATATGACAGAGCTGCAGTATTGCGACTGCGCCCTGATCCTTGATCGCGGACGCGAGACGAGCCATACCTGTCACCTGTCCGTTTTCATAGAGGCACATAACGTTGTCCTCACCGCGCGAAAGATTATCATCCGTCGCCGTGCATTCAACGATGACCATGCTGAGGCCGCCGGATGCCTGAGAGGAATAGAAAGCCAGTGCATTGTCTGTGATGTATCCGTTCGAATCCGCGTTAAGAGATCCCATCGGTGCCATAATCAGGCGGTTGTCGAGACTTAGAGGACCTATCTTAGCGTGCTCAAGTAATTTCGAAAACTGTTTCATATTTTTCCTTCTTTCTTTAACGTATCCTATGGACAGCAGCGTGTCTTATCAGTCCTTATCTTCCCCAGCCGTAAGCCTTTCCGGGTGCCTGATAATCCGGGCCGAGCATTTCTTCCTTCACTGCTTTTCTCAGTTCTTCGACATCCCACCAGGGTCCTTTTTCGCCATTCGTGATCATCGGTCCGAGAGCAGGCTGCGTGTAAGCCTGGAATCTTCCGGAGGACTTGATTGAAAAAATCGAGCCGTTAATGTAATCCTCCAGGCAGAGCACAGCAATGAACGGAGCAAGGTTTGCCGGATCGCCGTGATCTGCTTCGACGACTTTCAGAATCTTCGGATCAGGGGCATGACCCGCTGCGGTGATCTTGCGGATCAGAGCATTGTACTCGACCGCGTGGGAAGGTGATTCACCCTGCGGGCACACACAGTTCACGGTGATTCCGAACTGATCAAGCTCCTTCGCTGCAGCCCAGGTGAGACCGACCATGGAAGCTGTGGAAGCGCTGTATCCGTCGTTATTGGCAAGACCGGTCCAGGCATCACTCGAGACGTTGATGATGCGGCCGTAGCCCTGTTCTTTCATATAAGGAAGCGCGAAGTGCATGAGCGCGACAGCGCCTTTTGCGCGGCTCCCCATAAATAAATCCCAGTTGGCCTCATCCATGGAAGCAATGTCACCGATACCCATGCCGGCCGCACTGTTTACGATGATGTCAATTCTGCCCCACGTATCAACAGCAGTTTTGACCATCCGCTCCGCTGTCTCCCAGTTCGAGCAGTCACCGAAGAACGGAATCGCCTCGCCGCCCTCTGCAATGATCTGATCTGCTGCTGTCTGAGCGTCGCCTTTCAGGCGGCAGAACTCGTTCCAGTCTTCCTCAGGCATGTCTTCCTTGTGATATTTCTGCGCGCTCTCACCGTTCGGTCTGCGGTTGTTCGTTATGACTTTCGCACCCAGTCTCGCAAGACCTCTGGCGATTCCTTTTCCGATTCCCTGACCGGAACCCGTGACGATTGCAACTTTCCCTTCAAGACACTTTTCCATCATTTGCCTCCTCTCCATTCAAGACCACAAAATACTAAAAACAGACTTTCAATCGACAAGATATTCGACTATTTGATTTTCTGATAAAAATATAACAGCGAATTGCCTAGTCATGTTATAATGAATATGCTGATATTTGTACTATCATGCAAATATATCCTCTGACGATTAATTCCTTGCGGCACAGATCCAAAGGCTAACGTGCGATCTAAATCCGTTCCCTGAGACATTGCTCAGATTTAGACGAACATAATGACCTTCCGCGGATTTCAGCCACTTTAAATGGGAGATATGCGATGATAGAACTGACGGATGATTTGATTTTCGATATTTTTTATGATTCGTGGAATATTCCGATTGCCATATTCAGTTCCGAAGGAGCACTGAACAAGCTTTATGCTGTGCTCGATGCTGAGCGGACGGAAATCTTTCTGGAGGACAGCAAGATCCTGCTAAGCAGCGAAGCCGGAAATCCTTCGCCTGTGCTTCGCTTTGATTCCAAGGGATCATGCTGGTGCAGGATTCCGCTTGGTCAGGAGACACTTCTCTTCGGTCCCGTGCAGACAGGGCGCAATCCGGACTACCCCTATGAAGGCGTCCCCGAACACACATGGAACGGTTTTCGTGAGATATCACGCTGTCTTATCTCCATGCTAATTGGAAAAGATACTGAACTGATTGAAAAAGAGGAAAGCTACACAGCAGTATATACAGCGAAGCGTATGCTTGAAGTTGAGAGCATGAAAAATGAACTGAACAGCTTTGACGAGATGTTCGACTGTGTGCGTCAGGGTGATCTTAAACAGCTCGAAATAATAGTCAGTTCTAATGAGTATACCGAATATCTGGATTATGTGATGAGCGATCTACCGACAGCCCGGAACGTATTCCACTTCAATCTGGCAAAAACCTATCACTCTGCGATCAGCGCCTCACTCGCTCTTCAGGATCTCGCCCCGCTCGTAAGTCTCTACCTGTCGGAGGAACAAAAATACCGCTCCATCGCGGCCTACAAAGCCGGAATGAAGCGGTCCATGTTCGATTTCACCCGCTACGTCAGCAAGTACCATGACGGGCGGCACTCACACCTGATCAATAAAGCGAGACTATATATTGATGAAAATCTGTACAGCGAAATCAAGCTAAAAGAAATCGCCGATCACTGCGGCGTCAGCGTATCGACTCTCCAACACCGCTTTAAAGAAGAGATGGGCATATCCGTGTCCGACCGGATCCGTGACCGAAAAATCGGAAGAGCCTGCTTTTTCCTAAAGCACACGAATATCCCCTGCGGCGATATCGCGTTCAAAATCGGGTACGAATCCCAGAGTTACTTTAACAAACAGTTCAAAAAAGTGACAGGTGTGGCTCCCCAGGAATATCGATCCGGGAACTTCACATAAGATATCAGATAAGAGCCTTTTTCATCCATTTGCCCCTGTAGAGATGGATGAGGAAAACGATTCCGCGGAAGCAAAGTTCAAACGCCATGCACATCCAGTAACCGACAAGTCCCATTCTGGGTACCACAAATATTGCCGGCACGATTCGGACGCACCACATACTGATCAGATTCATGACGCTGGGGCGAAGCGTATCCCCGGCTCCTCTGAAAACACCTGCACAGCATATTGACGCCCCATACAAGGGTTCCGCAATCAGCTCTGTCCGGAGCACCTGCGTTCCAAGAGCTGCCGCTTCCCTGCTGACTGTGAGAACCGAGAAGATAAACGGTGCGCAGATATACATGATTCCCCCTGTCAGGGCCATCAAAAGCATTCCCAGGTATACAGATATCCTGGAAAAGCTCTTCGTTAAATCAGAACGCCCGGCT
>JAFWIM010000024.1 GCA_017514845.1 Lachnospiraceae bacterium | reverse complement strand
GAAATGAAGTATGATGGCAGAGAGTTCTATGTTCATGCGGATATAGAGCTCGGTGTGGATCAGTGCACAGATAATTATTTGGAAGATGAATTTTGTGACAGGATAGTGTCTTACTTTCAGGATATACGCTGCGATGAGAAGGATTTCGTAGTGGCATATACCGAGGGGCATTACAAGCATCTGGTCGGAAAAGATGTGAAGACATTTGATGATCTTATCACTGATGAGCGCATTCCGGGTGTATTTGTATACATATATACTTATGGGCTTGATACAGACTCCTTGAATTCCGTAGACTTGTCTGATGCGTCATGGCTGTCTACTGCGTCTGTTTATGATTGGAAAGAATCATCAATGGTGCGCTCTGAGTATAAACCGGTCACATCACCTTATGAAGAACAGTTTGTGCTTAAGTCTTATGCAGAATACAATGCAAATCCTTCAAGGTATCCCGCATACTTTGAAAATTATGAAGACGGTAAGTTTACCGTAAAGCGATATAAACAGCTAGAACTGGGCGATCTGCATATTACCTGCGGAGATTCGGATGATCTTGTAGTATCTGAATATTCGGGCAGCCCTGAATCGGATTATCAGGGAACAACGAACTGGTATCAGATAACAAATAATGGCGCAGATGCAAAAGGTATCATCGCATTTCCAGGCGAGCTGGCAGACTCTGATAAAAAGCGCGGGTATATCGAGAAGTACGATGGGGAAAAGACATATGTTTCCCTGATGGGATCCAACAAGAATCAGGACTTTGTGAATAAGTATTATTTTTCGCGTTATACCCTGGCGGCAGGGGAAACAATGATTTGCAGAATGGTAACGGAGGATAAGTAACATATGCGGGGGTTGTGAGCTTCATGATCATCCGGAACGGTTCTGCTCAGAGGTGTCATTATGGAGATGATTATTTGGCTTATTACTCTTATTCCATGCAGCCTTTTGTTTACCGGTATCGGAATTTATGCCTGGCGGCGTGAAAAGCCCATGTGGTTCTGGTCCGGATCCACAGTCAGGGAGGAAGAGATTACCGATGTGAAGGCCTATAACAGAGAAAATGGGATTATGTGGATCTGCTATTCTCTTGTCTTTTGGATCAGTACAATCATGGGTCTTTGGGAGATTTCGACCGCAGGGCTTGTCCTTGCCGCGGGCTGTCTGGGTGGCATTCCGATACTGGTCATCGTTTATAGTAGAATTTACAGGAAGTATAAGAGATAAATGCAGGCAGCGAAATGATCGCTTCGCCTCAAAACAGCCTTTCCGCAATCCATATGATGACCGGCATGGTAACGATTGAGAAAAGAGTGCTCTGCGTTACGGTCTGACAGGCATATCCATAATCAGTGTCATACAGCTGGGAATACACAGCCACGTTCGCCCCGACCGGGGCCGCTCCTGCAATCAGCATGGTCATTCTGATCGGCGTGGATACAGGAAACAGCATAAAGACAAGCACGGTTACGAGAGGAATGACCAGAAGACGGACTGTGCTTACCAGATACAGACGTTTTGTGGTGAAAAGAGCACCGATTTTTGTTCTGGCCAGATAGATTCCCAAAACGATCATGGCCAGAGGCGCGTTCAGATGGACAAGTCCTCCGATGAACGAAGTAAAGACCGGAGGAAGCTTTGCGCCGGTATTTGTGACGAAAAGGAGGATTCCGGCAAGGGCGCTGAGAACAATCGGACTTAAGATTATACTCTTCAGACTGGGATTTGGCACATTGCCCGATTTTCCGTCTCTTCTGCGCAGCAGGAGCCAGATTCCATAAGTCCACTGGAGAAGATTAAAAAGGATAAGGATTCCGGAGAGATAGAAAACTCCTTCGGATCCAATGCTTGCCTGTACCAGCGGGATTCCGATGAAGCCGGCATTAGAAAAAGTGGCTGCAAAGCATTCGATCCCGGAATTCCTGAAAAAAACGAAACCTAAGACAGCTGCAATGAGCAGAGTCAATGCGGCCATACCGAAACTGATCATCAGCAGTTTCATTCTCTCACCTGAATACTCAATCAGGAAGCTGTTAATGAGCGTTGACGGAATCACCGCCCAGGGCAGCAGATTGGCAATGGATTTGCTTCCTTCTTCCGTAATTTTCCCTGTCTTGTACAGCCAATATCCGCAGAGCATATATAAGGACATGATTACTATCTGTTGTAATATGATTAGCGCCATCTTTCATCCATCCTTTACGATGTTTTAATCAATAATGCCTCGGCGTTATTTTAGCTAAAGGCACAAGAATGCTGTGTCAGAGATTAAACAACTTCAGATCTTTACAGGTCCGTTTTCATAGAGATAACAGAATCGTCCTTCTGCGTCTTTTACGACCTCGAGATTGCATCTTACACTTTGTGACGGGTCCGGATGATCTTTCCAGAGGTCATACAGACGAGGGAGAAAAACCGGCCATTGGCTGGCCTCAAAATCTTCGTGATCTGTGGCATAGTTAGGGACGATCTTTACGTCAGGATTTTTCTTCAGCATCTCGAGGACAAATGCCGGAGGCGCGGAAACTTTGGAATTTTGAACGGTCGCTGTGATATGCACCAGACCGCCGGGGACATTTTCCCATTCATGGATCGTGGAATCCACCAGTTCTCCGGCATCGTTCATGACACCTTCACAGATGACATGTTTTAAAGCTGTCTCGAACGGATAGAATTCCCTCAGATGAAGACGATGGATTTCAACCCCGTTTCCTCCGAAAACCGGAAGCCCTTCTCCACAGGATTCGGCAATCATATGGACGGATTCTTCTATGCCATATTCGGCAGGTGTTCTGACCCAGTTGAAGCGCTTGTGCGAGCCCGGAGCCCACAGATAGTAACATTTTTCCATATTTGCCCAGAACCAGTCCATCATTTCCTCCGTTACGCCCGGAAGAAAATGCTGTTTTTGTGAAGGCAGCACATATCCTTTGCCGACCGCTTCCGCTGTGAGTGTCAGCTCCGGAAGTGGGGGCTCAGGTTTTGCGGGAGGTTCAAATGAAGGGAATTTTACATGGATGTTCTCACAGAAAGGGACGTATGTCTGGCCTGCACTGGCAATATAGTTATTGTTTAATGTCATCATCGGGCCTCCTTTTTGCGTGCTATGGCTGGTCGTAGTGGCTGTCAATTTATCTTGATCACTATGTTCCGGTTTTTCGTAAATGAAGTGTCATTTCATACATTATACTCCAATTAATCCCTGTTTTCCTCTTTTGAAAGAAGATTGAGTGGAAATGAATGTGAAGTGCTGATAAAATTATCAGTAGGAGCTGAAAATTGACACATTTATAAATACGAGGAGATGTAATAATGAAGCTGACAATGTTAGGAACCGGTAATGCGCTTGTGACGGAGTGCTATAACACTTGTTTTTTGATTGAAGATAACGGGCAGGTATTCATGGTGGACGGCGGAGGCGGCAATACTATTCTTCGCCAGATAAAGTATGCCGGTTACGACTGGATGGATATGCGCCACATTTTTGTCACGCATAAGCATGTAGATCATCTGATGGGAATCATATGGATGGTCAGAATGATCTGCCAGTTCATGAGGCATGGGGAGTATAAAGGCGAGGCTTATATCTATTCTCACAAAGAAGTGCTGGATCTGATTCGTGACATGGCGGTCAAACTCCTTCCGAAAAAAGTGACGGTGTTTATCGATGACAGGCTCCATCTTGTAGAAATACAAGACGGAGATTCAATGGACATCATCGGTCACAAGGTGACGTTTTTCGATATCCTGTCCACAAAAGCAAAGCAGTATGGATTCCGCATGGAACTCGATGGCGGAAAGATGCTCACATGCTGTGGGGATGAACCGCTGAATGCCGATTTAGAGAAATATGCCAAAGGAAGCGAGTGGATGATGCATGAAGCTTTCTGCCTGTATTCAGAGGCGGACATCTTTGACCCATACGAAAAGCATCATTCCACGGTAAAAGATGCCTGCGAGCTGGCCGAGAGAATGGGGGTCAAGAATCTGCTCCTGTATCACACTGAAGATAAAAATCTTGCGAACAGAAAGGCCATGTACAGCGAAGAAGGGAAGCCGTATTATCACGGGAACCTGTGGATCCCGGATGATCTGGAAACAATAGAGATCTGATTCTTGTAATCTGTCGTTGGCATGAAGGGATTGTGCCTCTGCGGCAACAAGGTCATAATTTAGAAAATTAGCCGTACGGCGAAGATTTGATGCAATGAGAAAGCATTGAGCCGTACGGCTAAATTTTATCTCAGCGGGGGGAAGCCCGCCGCTTCTACAAGCGGTGGGTAAATCAATATCATAGATGGGGGCTCGATATGAATAAGGTATGGAAATGTTTTGTTCTGCTTCTCTGTGTTTGTCTCGCACTGTCTCCCACGAATGCATATGCCTGCACGGGTATCTACGCGGGCAGCGGCACAACGGCTAACGGCTCCGTATATGCGGGAAGATCCGAAGATTACGGTCCCGATTATGTAAAACAGTATAGGATCGTTCCCGCTGCGGATCATGACGCGGGAGAGATGTTCGAGGATGACTACGGTTTCAGTGTTCCGTACCCGGCGCATACACTGCGCTACAGTGTTCTTATGGATGATCCGTCCAAGTACAGCAAGACTGTGATTCCCTACGGAGAAGCCGGCATCAATGAAAAAGGCGTCTCTGTCTCCGCAACGGTGACGACAAATTTTAACAAAAAGGTATGGGAAAAAGACCCGCTGACAATCGGAGGCCTGACCGAGATATCGATGGCTTCCTATATTCTTCAGTCAGCCGAGACCGCCCGGGACGGTGCTGACATTCTGGCGGACTGTATCGATAAGTATGGTCATGGAACCGAAGATACCGATAATCCCGAGAGCAGCGACGTGAGCACGGTCCTGATCGCGGATCGTGAGGAGACATGGCTTTTCGAGATTGTATCCGGGCATCAGTATGTTGCGACGAGGCTGTCTGATAATACGGTCTCGGTGCAGCCTAACACGATCATGGCACAGCAGATAAGCACGGATGACAAAGACATTATAGCTTCTCCCGGACTTATATCGACCGCCAAAGACGGGGGCTTCTATGTGACCGATATTCATGGCGACAACGAGATCAATGTCGCAAGATCCTACTCGGCAGGATACTTCGGCGCTTCAAGTTACCGATATTATTACGCGGCATACATCCTGAACAGGGAAGTGGCAGATAAAATCGATGTTGTTCCGAGACCTGCCGCCGAGATTGCCGATCTGTATCCAAATGCGTCTTTTGAGGAGATCGCGATCGGTCCTTTCTGCGCGGAATACGAACCTTCTGAGCTCGTTCGAGGCAAAATAGACCTTATGACTCTGAAAAATGTGCTGGCATCTCACGGAGAAGACACTGCTTATGAAACCACATCGAAAAATGTGAACGCTGACGGTGTCCCGATGCGTTCGATCGGGACGTACCGACAGGCGGAGGAGCATATATTTGAAATCAGAAAAGATGATTCCATACCGACATCTGTCTGCACGATCGAATGGCTGGCTATGGCCCCTTCGGAATTTTCGGTGTACGTTCCTTTTTATTCCGCGGCGATGACAAAAACGCCGGATTCTTATACGACCGAGAGCATCGATTGTTTTGACCCGGAATCGGTTTTCTGGCTGTTCAACGAGTTGGGGAACATAGGTAACGGAAGCTACTTTCGGGTGGATGAGAGCGGCGTCTACCACGACAGGTACGGAAAGGAGATAGATACTGCCATAGCTGAGGCAGTCCTTAAGCACCTGTCTGACAGCAATATTGCTCAGGACCTGCATGATTTCATGAACGAAATGCAGGAGAAAATGAATGCCGCGGCCGCCGCCCAGGATGAGGCACTTATTGCTCTGGCGAAAACCGGTTCCGCTGAAGAAGTTTCCGCGATGGCAGACAGGCTTGCAGATGAGAATGCTGATTTCGCAAAAAGAATCGCTAAGGAAAAGCTTGCGGAGATAGATAAGCATGTTGCCGGATATATGTTCCGCACGGCGGTAAAATGGTTCTTATCATTGTTCTGAAGGCTTTTCCGGGTTGTAAAAAAAGAGTTTGGAAAGTGGTATTGTGTAAGGAGGACAGCCATGGTCAGAATCGCAGTCGCAGAGGATGAAAGAGAATTCCGGGATACGTGTGCCGGTTTTATCCGCCGGTACTGCGAGGAGAACGGTGTACAGGCGGAAGTAACAGTATTTGAGGATGGCATGGATCTTCTGGACTGCCAGGAAGAAAAGGGGGAGACCTGGGATATCCTGTTTCTTGACGTGCAGATGAAACACTGTGATGGTTTCTACACTGCTCGCAAGATCCGGGAGAAAGACTCTCAGGCGGTCATTGTGTTCATCACGACCCTGGCCCAATATGCGGTCAAGGGCTATGAAGTAGATGCCATGGATTATCTGATCAAGCCTGTCTCCTATGAAAAAGTCTGCCTGCGTCTGAAAAAAGCACTGCAGAGAGTCTCACGATTTGAGGAGCACTACATGCTTCTCCCCGTGGAGGATTCACGTGAGAAAGTGGCCGTCAGTTCGATCATGTATGTGGATGTGGAACGGCACACACTGCGAATCCATACGCCTTGCCGGGTATACGAAATGCGGCAGACGATAGGTAAGATTGAGGAGGAGCTTGCCCCGTACCATTTCCTAAGGTGCGACAGGTCTGTGCTTGTAAATCCCCGCGCTGTCATGAAGGTAGGCAAGGACACGGTGGAGGTTGGAGACCCGGCAGGAGGCAGAACTCTGGAAGTGCTTCCTCTGAGCCGTGGACGGAAGAAAGAGTTCCTGCAGGAGCTGGCGTCAGTTATAAGTTGATATGCTGAGTATCGGAAGGCGAAATTTATGTATATATTGGAACAGGTCGCTGCGGCTTTTGTCTTCAGCTGCAGGCTTGAGCGTCGGGATAAAATAAAAATACGGTATTTTGCAGCTGCCGGTATTCTGCTGCTTCTTGGAGTGATGATGAGCAGGATCGTCGATAGAATTGTGATACAGGCGAACGCGGCGGATCTGGCGGCCGATGAATATTTTTCCTGGTACGCTTTAATTTATAGTCTTGGTATTGTGGCAATCATGACCGGAATCATCCTGTATACGCGCAGGGTGTCACTCATGGAAGCGGTTTATGCCGAGACCTGTGCCTATCTGACAGAGCACATAGCTTATTGTATTCGAATTCTCTGCAACAGCTTGTTCGGTTCTCCGGCAGCAGACGGGGTGGAAGATGTGCTTTACTGGGTGATCCATGTGGCTGTGTATCTGGCGGCCTATTATCTGTTCGCAAAAAATATGATACGCAAAGGGCATTACTATGCAGCTCCGAAGAGAACCATCGCGCTCTTAGTGTATGCACTGGCCATCATTCTGATTATCAGTCTTTACGCCAGCACTTATAAATTTGAGAAGCTTCATGCAATTTATGCGATCGCCTTTTCCGTGTACGCACTCGTGAGTCAGATCGATCGGCAGAAACAGCTGGCAGAGCAGGAGGAAGGTACGATCCGGCAGCTGCTGATGGCCGCGCAGAGAGAGCAGTATGATCTGTATCGCCAGAATGTCAGCACAGTAGACCGAAAGTGTCATGATCTGCGGCATCAGGCGGGGCATCTGCTGAACAGTGCTGCCGATGAAGCCCAGCGCGAAGAAATCAAATCTCTTATGCGGGACATTATGATTTACGATTCATTTGTCCGGACCGGCAATCGTGATCTGGACACAATTCTCAACCAGAAGAATGAGGCCTGCGCAGGGAAGCATATTGAACTGACCTGTGTCGCTGACGGCAGGAGCCTGAATTTTCTGGATCCTGTGGACCTTTTTGCAGTCTTTGACAGGATGCTTGATAAGGCAATGACTGAGGTTAGCAGACTGCCGGAGAATGAGAGAAGGATTCATCTGACCGTGTCGGACAAACTGGGAATGATTATTGTGGCAGTCGAGTATCCGTCTGTTGGTGTGAATACCGATAAGAGCAGCCAGGAGCGGGAACAGTTCCTGAGAGCCATGGAGTTGGCAGTTGAAAAGTATGACGGTTCCGTACAGATCACGGAAGAAGAAAACACAGTGGTCCGTATTGTGCTGCAGGAACCGTAAACTGCGATGGTCAACATTTGCCGCAAACGCAGGAAAAGGATACAGCCGTGCGCAAAAATCATATAAAGTACAATTCGGGACGCAAAAAATGCAATTGGGGGCAGAAATGCCCTCTTTTTTGCGCCCTGTGGTACAAAGGTAGCAGCTTAAGAGACCGGGAAGCAAAAAAAAACATAAAGAGACCCGGAATTGCAACAGAGGAACACAGCAAAAGATATCAAGGAAAAGGAGGTCCCCATGAAGAAAAAAGGTACAGTCGGCAAAGTGATTAAAACGGTCCTGTCGCTGCTTTTGACAGTGATCCTGGCAGTGCTCATGTTCGCGGCAAATGTAATTCTGCCGAGCTATGACCGAATGGCAAACAGCATTCTGAACGGATTCAGCAAGACAATCGACAACAGCAGCGCAAATGCAGAAGGTCTCGACCTTCAGTATAACAAGGCAGATTATACGAAAGAGAATATCGCGGCTGCCGAAGATGAGCTTGCACGGGAAATTGCGCAGGAAGGCCTTGTCCTACTGAAGAATGAGGACAACACACTGCCGTTGGCCTCCGATACCGTTTTCTCCCTGTTCTCGGCCAACAGCGATCAGTCTGTCGGCGGCGGAATGATGGGCGGCGGCACACCGCTCGAGGATGTCATGAAAAATGCAGGAGCAGAATACAACGAGAAACTCATGGAGTTCTACTCTAAGGGAAAAGGCAAAGACTACGGTCTTGCGACAGGATCGATCAGTTTCGGCGATGCTGAGGACTTCCGCATCAACGAGTGTCCGCTTTCTGTTCTACAGAGTGAGGAAGGACTCCTTGACAGCGTGCAGGGAACTGTTCCTGTTTACATTTTAAAGAGAGTCGCCGGCGAGGGCCGTGATATGCCGCGAAGCATGTACAACCACGCCGACAATGCGGAAGATCAGGCAAGAAGCTATCTTGAGCCCGATTCGACCGAGCGCGAGATACTTGGTTACCTCAATGATAATTACGAGACAGTTATTCTGGTAGTAAACTCCAATGCAGCGCTTGAGCTTGACTGGCTTGCTGACTATCCGTCGATCAAGGCTGTTATCAATGCGCCCGATGGTCTCATCGCTCTTACGGATGTGCTGACCGGTAAGGTGAACCCTTCCGGCAGGACGGTGGATACATTTGCAGCAGACGCTCTTCAGTCACCGGCTGCACAGAATTTCGGCGATTATCAGTACTCTGATGAGAACGGCGAGATGACGAAGTACAATTACGTGACCTATAAGGAAGGCGTTTACGTTGGCTACCGCTACTACGAGACACGCTTCGAGGACGTTCAGCTCGGCCAGGGCAATGCGGGCGACTTCGATTATGATCAGGAAGTTGTCTTCCCGTTCGGATACGGACTTTCCTACACAACGTTCGAATGGTCGGATTTCAAGGCGACATGGAATGACAGGGACTGCACGGTGACAGTCAATGTTGCAAATACAGGTGATGTTGCAGGCAAAGATGTCGTAGAGCTTTATTTCCAGAGCCCCTACACAGAGTATGACAAGGAAAACGGTATTGAGAAGCCGGCCGTCGAGCTCGCAGGTTACGCGAAGACGGATCTTCTCGCACCGGGTGAGAGCCAGACGGTGGAGATTACAATGACCGAAGAACAGCTGAAGGCATTTGATGCCAAGGGCGCAGGCACGTATATTCTTGACGCAGGCACATACTACCTGACAGCAGGCAGAAACTCACACGACGCAATTCAGAATATTCTCAGTGTCAAGACAGGTTCTGCCGACGGCAATGCGTCTATGGTAGCCGAGTACGTTCCTGCAAATGCAGAAACAGACGTCACAACATACGCTGTTGACAGTTATAGCGGTGAGGAGATCCACGCACTGCTCGGCGATGCAGCCGGCGATGCGACATATCTCACAAGAAATGACTGGACAGGAACATTTCCGACACATGACGGAACACCGTCAGATGTTATCAGCACATGGGGAAATGAGATCAACGGTGACGACGGCGTATCCTATACATGGACCAAGACAATCTCGGCGGAGGATCTGAAGAAACTTGACGCTGCGGAGTCCGGCGCTCCGGAAGAGACATATGATGATGAGATCGTTTTCGGAGCTGACAACGGTCTGAAGCTTATTGACATGAGAGGTCTGGACTATGATGATGAGAAGTGGGACCTGCTGCTTGACGAACTGACAAAGGAAGACTATTACAACACGATTGCACAGTCCGGCTACGGAATTGAAGTGATCGACTCCGTTAACAAGCCGTTCAACATCGATGCGGACACGGCAGCCGGCATTATCTACGGCGGCACAGGCAAGATGTTCCCGAACCCGATGACGCTCGCACAGACCTGGAACAAGGATATAGCCGCAAAATACGGCGAGATGATCGGCAACGAGGCACTGCTTGGCGGCGCTGACGGATGGTACGCTCCGTCAATGAATATTCATCGCACGCCGTTCTCCGGCAGAAACGGTGAATACTACTCCGAGGATCCGTTCCTCTCCGGAACAGTTGCGTCTCTTGAAGTCAGGGGCGCGGCATCCAAAGGTATGTATACATACATCAAGCACCTGGCATTTAACGATCAGGAAAACCACCGCGGCGATCGTCCCGGCCAGTTCTCCATAGCGACATTCCTGGGTGAGCAGTCTGCAAGACAGATTTACCTTCTCCCCTTCGAGATGTGCATGAAGGTCGGAGACATTGATCTTAATTATCTTGCATCTGACGGCAATGGCGGCTACAAACAGGAGACCAGACCTTACCGTGCGAATCAGGCAATCATGACAAGCTTCAACCGTATCGGCTATACATGGACGGGCGGTTCTTACCCGCTGCTGACAGGCATCATCCGCAATGAGTGGGATTTCAAGGGCATGATCATTACAGACAACGCGAATACGGGTCTGTTCATGGATGCCAACCAGATGATCGAAGCGGGCGGCGACATGAAGCTCACCTACGATCCGAAAGCAGCGATCTTTGACTGGACGGATCCTGATGCAGCCACATATCACTACGCAAGAGAAGCAATGCACAGAGTTCTTTATACGGTAGCGAACTCCAAGGCTATGAACGGCGCTATGCCGGGAAGCATTTTCAAGGACGGTATGCGCGCTACGGAGAAGGTCGCGCTGGCAGTCAATGTGCTGGGACCGGTTCTGATTGCTCTGATGGCATTCTTCACGGTGAAGAGATTCAGAAAGCAGAAGTAAAAAGAAGTAAACAAAGAAGTAACGCTGCGGCGGAGAGCTGGGAGACCGGCTCTCCGCCGCAGTGTCATAGGGAAATGGAAATAATACGATAAATGGAATGATATATAATTAAAAAAAGAAATATTAAGGTTGACAACAGAACATACGTGCTGTACGCTTATCATGTAGAAACGCCAAACAGTAATGTAGAAAGAGGTCATATAAAGGTGCGGAGGCGGCAATGACGATCAAGGAAATGCAGGACCGAAAGCGGGAACTGGGCTATACCAATGAATTGATAGCGGAAAAGTCCGGGGTGCCGCTCGGTACGGTGCAGAAACTATTTGCAGGTTTTACAAAAGCGCCGCGGCGAAAGACTGTGGAGGCTCTTGAGAAGGTGCTTTCTGCAGAGGTTCATAGAGAAGGCGAAGAAAATACTTTCGGCACATATTCGAGGCAACCGGTCCGGATTGTCAGGGAGCCACAAGCCGCGTATGGAGCAGGTACTAAACCGGGGAAGAGTACTCTGGAGGATTATTATGCCCTGCCGGATGATCGAAGAGCGGAACTGATTGACGGGTATTTCTACGATATGGCGTCCCCAACGAAAGAGCATCAGACTATTCTTATGCAGATCGCGCTTCAGCTCAGCTTGGCTGTGGATGCGCATCCCGCATGCAGACTGTATGTTGCTCCTCTTGATGTCTGTCTGGACAACGATAATGATACGATGGTGCAGCCGGATATTCTCATTGTGTGCAATGAGAATGACCGGGACGAAAGACGGGTCAACGGAGCGCCGGATTTTATTGTCGAAATATTGTCGCCTTCCAGCCGTTACCACGACATGTTTCGGAAGCTGAATAAGTACCGGCTGGCGGGCGTGCGGGAATACTGGATCGTTGATCCGAAAAGCCGGAAAGTTACAGTGTATGATTTTGAACATGATGAGCTCCCTGCCAGCTACACATTTAATGACAGGGTGCCTCTTATGATATCGAACGGGGAGTTTGGTGTGGACTTTGTAAAGATTTGCAGTGTTCTGGACAGATATGCGGAGTGAAAATCAGCTCTGCATTCATTGCGGTTTACGTAAGCGAAGGAGGAGATGATGAATATAATAAAAGGAGACCCGGTATGATTTATCGATGACAAGTGAGTCTGCCCCTGCTATAATAAAAGTACAGGGCAGCTAGCCGGGTTTACTTCTGTCTTAGTCCGATTGGGACAAAATCTAATCCGGCAATATCGCCCTGTTTTTTATCGTATAAAGTCAACAATGCTATTGGATAAAACTGAATTGAAGAGTAAACGGCGCATTCTCGTGTTTTTAAACATGAGCCGGCAGGGACCCGCGCTTGTTTCTTCAGTCGCTGTTCACAAGGAACTTCTGTATGTTTATTCAAGGGGCGTCAGCCCCTCTTACTTTTTTTATTCTGCCGATCTGTGGTCTAAGGAAAATATTGGTATGGTGGACCATGATTGGTGGTGATCGGTATGGACATGGCGGCTAGGGTCATGTATAATATTAAAAAGAACATTTGTTCTGATTTGCGTTGACGCACAGGCAATCATATGGTACAATACATATATGGGAAAAGATATTGATTTTACTGTTAAGAACGACCTTGCATATGGTCGTGGATATGTCTATTCGCTGCAGTACCATCTCGTATGGTGCACGAAGTACAGGAAGAAGGTGCTGCG
>JAFWIM010000238.1 GCA_017514845.1 Lachnospiraceae bacterium | reverse complement strand
TAATGAAAGTTGTCCGGTTGCCATGAACAGATTCCGAATCTCGTTCATTTCCGGACAATTCCGGCAACTTGTGCGGAAACGGAGGAAATTATGGACAGGAGAATACAAAAGACTAGGACATCGATCATGTCAGCATTTGAAGCATTGCTGACGGAAAAGAGATATGAGCAGCTCACAGTCCAGGATATTATTGACCGGGCAAATGTCGGCAGAAGCACCTTCTACGCCCATTTCGAGACCAAAGACGACCTCCTGAAATACACATGCCAGGAGCTCTTTGAACACATTTTCACGGAACACCCCCTTCCTGAGGACTCCCATGATTACTCGGAGAGCACGAACACCCAGGAGGTCATGCTGACGCATATTCTTCATCATCTGAAAGACGACCGCAGACGCTATCAGCGCATATTCTCATGCGAAAGCGCCGACCTCTTCTGGAGATACTTTCAGTCCCAGTTCCGTATCCTGATGGAAAAAAGCGGCGCGGGAGACCCGGCCGCTGAAAAGAAAGTACCTGAGGATTATTACGTGAATTACTACTGCAGTGCCTATATCGAATCTGTTAAATGGTGGTTCCAGAACGGGCTTAAGATCACGCCGGAAGAGTTAGCCTCTTATTTTAAAAGAGTGATCCAGTGATCGGTCTGCTAAATCCATTCACCCGCATTTAAATAAGCGATGTAAATGTCCCAAATACATATTGACCCGCTGTCAGCACAGATGTATAATATAGATGCTGACACAGTGTCAGCTTTCACTAAATAACTAATCTGTGATTCCAATAAGAAAGCGCGCACCAAATAACAACAGGAGAGGAAATCGATATGGCAGAGAAAATCGTACAGACAGCAGGAAGAAATCAACTTGGAGAATTCGCGCCGATGTTCGCGCATCTGAATGACGATGTGCTCTTCGGAGAAGTATGGAACGAGGAAGCGATAGACGTAAAAACAAAGTGCATCATCACGGTGGTATCCCTGATGGCATCCGGCATCACAGACTCCTCCCTGACCTATCATCTGCAGAATGCCAAAGCCCACGGTGTGAGCAGGGAAGAGATTGCGGCAATCATTACTCATGCGACCATGTACGTCGGCTGGCCGAAGGGCTGGGCAGTATTCCGTCTGGCAAAAGAAGTCTGGAACGAGGAAGAACCGGCACTGACCGAGAAAGACAAATTCCAGAACACGATATTCTTCCCGATCGGGGAGCCGAACCCGTACGGACAGTTCTTTGTCGGTCAGAGCTACCTTGCGCCGTTATCCGATCAGCAGGTCCCCGTCTTCAATGTGACATTTGAGCCGGCCTGCCGCAACAACTGGCACATCCATCACGCAAAATCCGGCGGCGGTCAGATGCTGATCTGCGTCGGCGGCAGAGGCTACTATCAGGAGTGGGGCAAAGAAGCCGTGGAGATGACGCCCGGCACAGTGATCAACATTCCTGCAGAGGTCAAGCACTGGCACGGCGCTGCGCCGGATTCCTGGTTCTCTCATCTGGCATTTGAAGTTGCGGGAGAAGAGACCGGCACCGAGTGGCTGGAAGCAGTCAGCGATGAGGACTATAACAAACTGAAATAAGCGAAGCATCCATCTTCACAAGAAACAAACGCAGGTCCTTCCCTGTGAGACCAAAAAGGCTTCAGCCTTTTTAAAGCTCACAGGGAAGGACCTGCGGTTTTCAATGAAGATGATGCCTGCGGCCAACGAAAAGCGCATAATCCCGGCAGGCCTCATAGCTGTCCTGCAGAATTTTGTTCTGCACATTTTGTTATCTATCTCAGCACAACATACACAAGCTCACGTATATGCCGCATCACCCTGTAGAGCTCCTCCTCTGATGAAAAAGCGAACATCGCAATGCCGACCGGCCGGTTCTCCGCATGAATGCTCTCAATATAAGCGCCCGGTTCCCCGCCGGGAAAAGCGTCAAACGAGATAAGAGAATCCCTGACAGAATCATCTATATGCACACGATCAAAGATTCCAGGCGCAAAGCTGAATACAGCATACATGAGCAGGCAGCGTCTCTGCCTTTGCGAGCTCCTTAGCTCCTTACAGTAGGAGAGGTCCCCGACAGCAGTAGTTACAAGCAGTTTTGAAAAATCCACTCCGCTAAAGAGTTTCAGTTCCTTCTGAAAGCAGTATCCGGCCGGCCGCGGATTAATTTCTATGACAAAGAATCTGCCCTCATCCGTAAAAAAACCTTCGACGTTAAATTCGCCGAGCCGGGCTCCGGATGCCGCGAGCACAGTTCCAACGGAAGACTTAAATTCTGCCTCCTCGCGGCTGTCCAAAGAAGCGGGAAAC
Organism: Lachnospiraceae bacterium; assembly: GCA_017514845.1. Classification (GTDB taxonomy): domain Bacteria; phylum Bacillota; class Clostridia; order Lachnospirales; family Lachnospiraceae; genus Chordicoccus. The sequence goes on along the minus strand of JAFWIM010000238.1, from coordinate 7,529 downwards.
ACATCGAGCACAGGGCGGAGCGGCTCTTCCGGCAGCCGGTAGCACCAACATGCCCCGACCCAGAGAATATCGTCCTCCACAAGAAACACGTCAGTTTCCAGGACCCGCAGTGAATCCTGTTCAATAAATTCCTCCACACAGACAGCCCCGTTTCGGGAATAGGCACTGGCTTTTTCAAATGCGGAAATGACCTCTTTCCTGTCATAAAGCTTCGTCATGCCGAAAGAAGATGAGCACACGGCCGGTTTCACAATAATCGGAAAGTGAAGCTTTGCACACTTCTCTTCCAGACCTTCACTTGTGTCCGTTTCAAAATACCCGGGACAGAACACGCCGGCCTCCCTCTGCAGGGAGCGAAATCGACCTTTATCCATAAGCGTTCTCACGCAGTCCGGGCTGTTTCCGGGCAGCCCGAGCTCCCGGGCAATCATCGCTGCCGAAAGGACAGATTTGTCCCACGTTCCGAGCACGCCGTCTACTTTTTCTTTTTTTGCAATTTCAAGCAGCTCTTCTGTCTTATTACCATCAACCAAATAGAACCGGTCCGCATGCGCAAGGGAGCCGTCATCCTCTTCCCTGACGCACGCAACAGTTTCCATACCGAGCGCCCTTGCAGCCTCCACCGCTCCGACGAGCCGCGGATCCAGCGAAGAAGATATGACCATGATTTTCTTACTCATCTGCTTCTTTTGGCCTCCTCATTCTAAGCGTCCTCTTAATATCTGATGAACTGATCCCCGGAGTCCGTTTCAGGCGGACGACGGACTTTCCGTGCGCCAGACACCACTCCATGATGACATCGAACCGCTCGCCGATATGGTCTTCCCCGAGAGCAAGGATATCGAACTCTGTCTTTTCCATCACGGCGTCGCAGAGAGTGTCGTAAACGAACACCTCATCCACAATGCGCAGAGCTTCAATCATCGCGGCTCGCTCCTCCGTCGTGTAGAGCATCTCCTGCTCAGGTTTGAATCTGGCAACATACTCTCCGTTCTGTACTCCCACGACCAGATAATCGCCATATTCCCTGCACTGCTGAAACAGCTTCAGATGCCCGATGTGAAAATAATCAAATACGCCAAATGTCAGGACCTTTGTCATCACTCATCTCCCCGCACTGAATTCTTTTCTGATCCGGGCAAGTGCCATATACGTCGGGTCATATACCCGTACATCGCTGCACAGATTCCGATATCTTTCATACAAGATCGGAAGTTCCGTACACCCGAGCACGCACGTGCTGCCTCTCAGCACGAGCTTGGCAAATGCAGCGCGGACCGCATCACTGTACCGATCCCTCTTGACAGCCTCTATGCAATCCCGAAGATACGCATATTCCTCTTTTCGCGGAGTCCTGCACCGGATTCCGCGCGCGCTGCACGCCTCCTGATAGATCCCGGAATCTATGGTTCCCTCAGAAGCCAGAAGGAACACCTCGCTAATGCCGTCTTCGCGCAAACCATCCGCGCAGACTTCAATAATGTTGACGATTTTTCCCTCCGCCTCCGGGATCTGCCCCATAATATCCGGAAGAAAAAGATGCGCTGTATTGCAGGCCAGAAGAATTCTGTCGCAGCCGCTCTTTACGAGATTCCTGACAGAATCCGACATCTCACAGATCAGCTGCTGCCTGTTCTCTCCGTACAGCGCAGCCCGGACACGGCTCGGCATGGTGCACCTGTTGTCAATGATGATCCTCGGGCGTTCCCACTCCTTCTCCGCCGGAAAAACCTCTGCATACTGCCTGAAGATGTGTATGGTCGCATATGTGCCCATACCTCCTAACACACCGATTGTATATGATCTGCTATCCATGTTTTCCCCTATGATAAAATATCCATCTCCCCGAGAATCTTTTCAGCAGCGTGAGGATAATTAACTGCAATATTCTCCCGGACCCAGTCGTCCATTCCGCAGTCCGCCGGATATCTGCCGCCGGCAACATCCGAAATGAAACTGATAATGTCCTCTAAGCTCCGGGCAATTCTGTATCGGGCAATCGCCTCCTTCATCTGGGTCGTCAGATGCTCCTCCTTAAGATCCTCGTTCAGTACAAAGCATCCCGGCTTTCCGGTGAACAGCCACTCCATTGTGAAGGAACCGCAGTCATTGATAATCGCGTCGCACTCCGCAAAGATATGCAAATATTCTCCGCCGTCGGAATACTCTATTCCGGCCTTCCTGAGGTCCTCCAGATAGCAGTTCACCTGCTCACTTGTCCAGACCTTTTCGTTGACCAGCCTGATGAACATCAGAGGGTGCGGCCTAAATACAAAATCAATCTCCGGGAACATCTCCGGAAGCTCCAGAAGCAGTTTATAATATGTCCTGAAGTTCGATAACGGCAGCTCCGGCATATTTACAGAGTGGTGTGACGTGATGAGAATCTTTTTGCGCTCCCCCTCCCTCTTTACGGGGAATCCGGCCAGCGCATCCATCTTGGCGTATCCGGTGAGCACCACATTTTTTCCCTGAATGATCTGCAGTTTTCTGCAGTCCTCCTCAGAATAGACCGTCTCAGTGAAATATTTCCACACCAGATTCAGCTCCGGCCCCTTCATTCTGGAATACATCGTGTAATATCCGACATCATACCCGTAGTTGACATAGACCGGCAGAACATTTCTTGTGGAAGCGTAACGGATAGAATGCACCTCCGGCGCCATCGCGTCATACGGATCCGCAAAATAGATGACATCGAACCGGTCCGTCAGGTCTGTGCAGCTATCTGTCTGAATATCCCAGCCATCCAGCACCGCGTCGGCCCCGTAAAGGCCTGTAAAATACTCTCTGGCACTAAGATACGTCTGCTTCTTATGCGGATATCCCCTGGATACATCGGGAACAATTACGACTTTGGGATCCCAGCGCAGCGGATTTTGCCGCATAAGGCGGAACACACCATCCATCCCGTACATTGCAGCATTTGACACATATGCGGCAAAATGAATGACCGTATCTCCGGACCGCCTTTTTTGCTCTATCACTTCTCTGTAATGCACTGACAGTCTTTCCGCCTGTGCTTTAATCCGCTCCCATCTATCGGGATCCCAGACCCTGTTTAGCCGGATTTCCTCCAGAACCTTATCAACCATAGATATCCACCTCATAAGCTTTTCGAATGTATATGCCTCGTCTCAGAGAAACGACTGCAAAATTTCTTTATCAGACAGAACAGTGAAACAACATATCTCCCTGATCTGATATAATTCCGCAAGAAAGCGCTCCCCGGAATAAGGATTCCATATGACGCCCCCGTCATCATCCAGATACATGACCGGCAGCCAGTGGTCCTGATCTCCTTCCTTTATAACGGTTCTGATCGCGCAGGGGTGACCGGCATAAAAAAGTCTTCTCAGCGTCTCCTCCTGATATTCATGAAAACCGCTGAACTGAATATCACGGTCTACTGCATCTATATCTTCCACAGACGTGAGCTTTTCTGCCAGCTTCTCCGGCGTATAAGAGGTGTCTTCCACAACACCGTAATGCATAAGCAGCGCTGCCACAGCCACTGTAAGACTGTCAGCCGCGTCAATCTCCGTCTTTTTCCATCTGAGGAACTTATGATTGCCGTTTGCCCGCACCAGGTGTCTGCGAATAACGACATACCCGGCTGCAAATATAAGGCTGATGATAAGCAGCATCAGCATGACACTGTGTATACCATAATACTTCAGTAATACTGTCGAAACTGTTGAAAAGACCGCTCTTGAAATTTCGCTCCCGGTGGACTGGACAAAAAGAACATCAATCATCTTATCTTCTTTCAGCCGCTTCAGCATGAAGTCATATATGCTGAAGCGAAACGGGTCGAAAACAATCACCCGTATCAGGAAAGCAGAAGCAGCCAGTATAATGCCATAATATCCGCTTCCCCATTTGCTCAGTACTCCAAAAGAAGAAATCAGGACAACGCCGATCACGACAAAGGAAATCACTCTCTCCTGCCCGATTTTTATGTTTCTGCCGGCATATAGCAGGAGATTGCTCACTATTTTAACAATCCTGCTCAAAAGGAGGATCATGGAAAAAAGAAACACCGTTCTGCCGCTGTCTGTCACCGCGGAGAGATCGTTTTCAAGCATTATTTTTAAATAATCCCCTGACACGTAGAAAATCACCATAAACAGTACGGACAGGAAGAGACAGCTGAGCGTCGTTTTGTCAAAGGAACGCATTTTCATTCCCGGCAGCGTCTCGTGCCGGGTCCTCTGGCTTTCCTTTGTGTCCTCCTCATCATATTTACTGATAAAATAAGCAAGAACACATGAGTTCAGGCAGAAACCGATGCAGATATACATCGGCAGATTTTTATTTATCTCATACAATCTGCTCATGCTGACAGCCCCAATCAGGCTGATGACGGAAAATATGACCCCTGTTGTCGACATGAGCTGCATATAGTCTACATGGGCAGGATCTCTCTCCGCTGCTTTTTTGGCAATCACCGTTGCCATTTCCTGAAAGCTTCCGGCGGCCAGATAGATGCTCTGACCGACAACCGCCACTGCGAACGTACTGCCGAAAGTCAGGAGAAGAGCGGCCGAAAGAAACAGCGCGGCGGAGAGCAGAACACAGCGGGCTGCTCCAAGCTTCTTAGCCAGAGCGTTCGCGGGCAGCTTCATGGCTAAAGCCGCCCAGAAAGACACGGAGAAGAGCAGTGAGATCTGCGTCATGCTAAATCCGTAATTCATGCTTAATATGAGCACGTCGAACCAGCACCAGAACATCAGATCATCCGATGTCGACTGATACAGGCAGAAAAGTGTTTTATTGAACCTCCTTTTTCGGGAACCCGCTTTACTCATTCTTTATTCTTCCCCGCGCAAAGTATAAATAGTCGTCTTGTAATAAAAATGCGCTTCTTCCTTAAAACCTTTATTCATCAGAACGTCCCCATAGACAGGATTACAGTAAAATACTGTCAACTTTCTCGGACATTTCCTGAGAGACGCCAGAATCTGATCGATGCATTTTTCAAGTATCTTTTCGTCAAACGGGTTGTACAGGTAGAATGTATCGAAATTATCATACAGCGGAAAATCTGCCGCATCCGCCCTGTATACCTTTACCTTCCCGGAAGTTTTTCTCAGATTCCTTTTGGCAATGCGGCACAGCTTCTCGTCATACTCAATCCCTGCCACTTTGTCGAAGCTGAGCCCGCTGAAAAAAAGAAGGACGAAACCCTTCCCGCACCCAATATCCAGCACTGAGCTTCCCCTTCCGTTTTGCATATTTCTTCGGATATATCTCCGAAGGCGCGGAAACGAGAACACCGGAGAAGGATAGTACGTATACCGCCCTTCTTTGTCCTCTGAATTATCGATTCCCGAGAATTCTGTTCCATGTAAAATATCGTAAATCTTCAGAGGGACCAGTGAGACAAAGTAGGTCAGTGTATATAATAGATGAAAGAGCCGCTTTAGATCGCGGACGCAATTCTCCCTGAAATTGTTCATAAGGTCATCCGCCTTCATCTTCCGGTGAACTACCCGGCAACTGAATTACCGAGGATTCCCGCTTATTATCCTAAAAATCTCCTCCGGAAACGGGGAGAAGCCTGCGATGCGTAAATTCTGTGAAGACATTCTTCTAAGAAAAGCATACACATCTCCTGTCAAAGAATCAATATCAGCTTTAGGATAATCAGCGGAAATCCCGGTCAATTTTCAATGATTTTTGTCACTTTTTCCTGTATATAACGAGCTTTATTTGACAATTATAAGTATCTGACTGTGTCATATGTTATACTGATAAAAACAGACACACTGACATACTCACGATTTGAGGAGGCTGCATGATACCTAAAATTATTTTCAGCGATGTCGACGGTACACTGCTAAACAGCGACCATAAGGTCCTCCCGGGCACTGTTTACGCAATCCGGGAACTTAAGAAAAAAGGAATCCCCTTTGTCATTATTTCCGCCAGAAGCCCCTCTGGAATCCGACCGATTCTGGAGGAGAATAATTTCACCTGCCCGATGATCTCCTACAGCGGCGCCCTGATTCTGGACGAAGATGAGAATGTTCTATATTCTGAAGGATTCAGTCGTGAAGATGCCGCCGAGATGGTCCGATTCATCGAGAGCAATCAGCTCGACTGCACCTGGAACATCTATTCCATGGATACCTGGATCGTCAAAGACCGCAGTGACCCCCGCGTGAGGCGTGAGGAAAATATCGTTAAAGCTTATTCCGTAGAAGGCAGCGCATCATCCCTCGCACCTTCCGCCAAAGTAGGGAAGATCCTGCTTATGTGCAATCCCGATAAGATTCTCGACATCGAGCAGTCCATGAAGGATGCTTTTCCCTCCATGTCCATCGCCCGCTCTTCAGACATCCTGATTGAGATCATGCAGGGCGGCATTACGAAAAGGACCGGTGTGACGGAGCTTTGCCGTGTGTGGAATATCCCTATGGAAGAAACTCTCGCTTTCGGGGATCACTATAACGACCTCGAAATGCTTGAGACGGTCGCGCTTCCTTTCCTTATGGGTAATGCGCCGGAAGAGCTGAAGGATAGATTTGCAAATGTCACCGCTTCTAACAACGATGAAGGCATCTATAAAGCCCTGCTGCGTCTGGGAGTCATTGAAGGTGCAACCTGATTTTCCTTATCACAAGCGCTCCCTGCTCCGTATAAGATGAAGCTGCATTGCGTACTCTGCCTCCGTGGGCATGTGTGCTTTAATTGCCTCCAGTATTCTGCGATGGGCAGCCGCTGTCGACTCGCTGTTCCGGGTCACATATAAGCGCTCCTGCAGCAGGATTCCCTGTGTGATTGCAGGGTACAGATTATGTATCACGAGATTCCTGCTGCAGCCCGCCAGGAACGTGTGGAACTCTATATCGATCTCATAATAATTTTCTCCGGATGAGACAGCTTTTTCCAGACGGACACAGATGTCCTCCAGTTCATGAATCTGCTTCACTGTAATATTTTCTGCCGCCATCGCCGCTATCTTCGGCTCTATCATGAGGCGTACATCCAGAAGGTCCCCGGTGAGCTGCTTCTCATCCGCATACATGAGCAGGCCGAGCGGGTCCTCAACCGCGCGTGCCCGCTCAGCAATGAAAGTGCCTGATCCTCTGCGGACTTCGAGTATGTGCTTGTCCGCCAGTATTTGAATGGCTTTTCGTATCGTATTGCGGCTCACCTCGAACTGCTCGGCCAGAATGAGCTCATTGGGGAGCTTGGCTCCCACCTGATAATTTTCGCGGTACAGATACTCAGATAATACATTTGCGGTTTTTTCCGGCAGCGATTTATATTTGATGGATTTCATATCTGATTCCCTTTCGATACTCCATATTTGCGCATTGTAAATCGCGATCTCTAATCGCGCGCGAGCTGCGCGACGCACTCTGTGCGTTATCCTTCGCGCAGCTCTGCGATCCGCCGATCAACATCCAAATTCATTCTTTTATATATCAAAATTATATCAAAGAAAGTACCAATTTGTCTAAAATACTTCAAAATCATTATCCATTGAGTCCATTTGCATACATCATATTGTGGCACTG
>JAFWIM010000023.1 GCA_017514845.1 Lachnospiraceae bacterium | reverse complement strand
GGTAATGATGTCATATTCGGGCAGCACGCCGTAGAGCAAACGAGCGCGGACGTGAGTTACGGCATCCTCGAGCGTGATCTCCAGCGTCTCAGCCTCATCCTGAGAGGCGTGGACAGCGGGAAGCCCGTCAAGGCCGTACTTGCCCTTCCTGATTTCATACTTTACGAAGCGGAAATCGCAGGCGTCGGATCCATCTGAGTTCTCGATGATAACTGCCGGGCTGCGATAGTCGCCGGTGCCGCTTGTCGGGAGCTCCTGCGGGAGGAAATCCATGGAATACTGGCGGCTCGGAGTAGAATTTCCGGGAGTGCCGGAAAAACCTCTGTCACCGTAATTTAAAAGAAATTCCATGCAGCCCTGGGTGCGGCGGCCATAGTAAAGGTGCAGAAGAAATCCGTATGGATCTACCTGCATCTGATATGTTGTATTTTCCGTATGGATGGTAAAGGTTCTGTCCTTCCTGCTGTATACGATTGCCATACATTTATCCTTTCGCTGCGATCTGAAAAACATCGCAAATGTAATTTTTTAGTTTCCATAGCATGTTACTCACCAAAATACCATGTTTCTATAAGCTGTACAAGGTGCTTTTTAATCTCTGACATGGAATTATCGTGACAAGTGCTTCGCACCCTGCGCAGACCGGCAGGAACACCGTGCCATACATGAATTTCTTTGCAAGTTTTAAGGCTGCATGGTATAGTATGTCTTATCGGAAGTTGCGAAAGCAACTCCCGATAAAAGGGCGATGAAATCGCCCGCAATTCGATTATCGGGTTCGCGAAGCGGTTCCGATAATATGAAAAAATGAATCGACGAAAGGGTACAATTCATGGACGAAAGCACACGCAATAAAATTCTTCTGGACCTCGGCTGGGCCCTTCTGACGCTGATTGCGTACACCTTTATTCAGCATCTTCTGGGCAACACAGTGACTCTGACCAGCAAGATCGCGATTTTCATCGTTCTGAGCGCTCTCCTGCTTCTCAATGATTTCAAATGGAAAAAGAACGACCTGAATAAAAAGAAAAATAAAGAGCCGGAAAAGAATATTAAGAGACATATTCGAAGGCTTAAGTAAATCGCGAGCTCTCAGGGATCCGGCACTGATCCGGATCCCATATTTTATCTCAGCGGCGGATCACAATCCATCAGAATATTCGAAAGGAACCGGAACTTATGGCAAAACTGCTGACCTCCCGTGACCTCGCGCGGGTCTCCTGCAGCTCCTGCGAGGGCTGCGGCGAATGCTGCCGGGGCATGGATGATACGATACACCTGGATCCATATGACCTGTACAAGCTCGAGAAGCATCTCGGAAAGAGCTTCGACGAGCTTTTTGACGTTCGCATTGGACTGCATGTCGAGGACGGGCTGGTCCTTCCCCACCTGCTCATGAGCGGGGACAATGTCGCCTGCACGTTCCTCGGACCGGACGGCCGCTGCGGGATCCATGATTTCAGGCCGGGCTTCTGCCGCCTCTTCCCGCTCGGGCGCCGCTATGAGGACCGCTCGTTCGGCTACTTCGTGGTCGACGGAGCCTGCCCGCGCCCCTGCACGAAGGTGAAGATCAGCAAGTACCTCGAGATTCCCGGCATAGGCATCTACGAGCGCTATATCAACACGTGGCATTACTTCTGCCGGGACGTGCAGGACCAGCTCCGCGCTTCCGGCGACGAGGAATTCATTCAGCGGACTGCGCTCCGCATACTTGAGATTTTCTTTACCGCTCCGTACGACACGGACCGCCCGTTCTATCCGCAGTTCGAGGAGAGGATCGCGCCGTTTATTTAGAACGCTGTTGCGAGAACATCACCCTTAAGATAAAGATTGCCCTGTACGTCCCCTTTAATTGGAGCAAGATGCTCTTTCTTGACCATATAGGCAAGATTCTGTCTGGAGCATTGAAGAACATCACACGCTTCCGCTGTGTCCAGTACATTCTTTTTCACAAAAGAGTAAAAATCCTCCAGGGTCAGCGGGATATTTACCCCGTTTTTATAAAGCGAGGAAGCAGATAAATCCATCGAATCATTGAACGTGACCGCATAACCTCCGGCTGTGATTCTGCCGGAATTATACAGCCTGTCATTTCTGAGGATTTTTTCTATAGTCGGTTGGTCATCATTTGCAAATGTACTCAAATCCACCTTCTTAACACTCCCGTCAAGGAAAAAGCACAAAAGGGTATGATCTGCGCATAAAACGCAGTCTTTCAGATTTTTCCGTCTCCTTATAGCAGCGTAATCCGGCATCTGTGTGAGTTTCCTATTAATTTGACGCTCGTCAAATAAAATAGATAAATATCTATTTTAAATCACTTTTATTTGACGGTCGTCAAATTTATTTCTTTCAAAACCGCAGGACTTGCAACATACTTTTGTATGCGATGGCACAATAAAAGAGGCCGCATAAGACAACTAATTGTTTTCCTTGGGCCTCTTCGCTCACTACCTTTTCAATTCTCACTCATTTTCTCATACTGAAGATCGCGTCCTCCAGGTCAATCAGGTACACGTAATAGACCGGTCCGAACGTCGGGTCCATCACGAGATGGCCAAAGTCATCGACCGTCTTGACAGTCCCGTCCTTGCAAATGATCCTGTAACGGACATAATCCATCCTGTTCTCATTCTCAGGCGACTCGAACTGCTGGACCGCGATCTCCTTCTCCGACGCTTCAAGATCATCGGGATGAACGATTCCGCGGAAGCTGTTTCCGACATAGTTGCGGAATTCCTTTACCGACTTGCACTTGAACATCTTGGCCAGCGAGTCGCTCGCATAAAGGATCTTCTCATCTCCCTGAGCCTCGTAGACGAAGAAACCTCCGGGCATTCCTTTTGCAAATTCCTCCAGTGCGAACATGAACTGATCTCTGTGAGGCACTTCCATACCTTCCTCATAGAAGCGGTATCTGCCGCGGCCCTCATATTTCGAATTGTAAAGCGCAATGTCCGCTCCCTTCATCAGATCATCAAAATCAGTGCCGTGGTCAGGTGTCATGGAGATACCGACGGAGAAGGTGAAGGGCATGTTGATGTCGCTGACTGCATTTGCATGCTTAAGGGAACTCTGAAACTCCTCAAGCCTCGAGCAGACCTCCATCTCGGAGGTGTCTGTGTAAAAGACGACGAACTCGTCACCGCCCAGACGAAATACGATGCCCTTGTCCGAGAAGCGGCGCTTGATTTCCTGCCCGCTCTGCACAATGACATGGTCTCCGACAAGGTGTCCGTAGCTGTCGTTGATCTTCTTGAAATGATCCCCGTCAAAGAGCAGGAACGCGCACACCTCATCGGGGTGTGCTGCCATATATTCATTGATCCTCTTTTCACCGCCTCTTCGGTTCAGAAGTCCGGTGATTGCGTCTTCTTCGGACAGTCTGGACAGATGGGCTACCAGTTTTTCATGTTCCATAAACGGCCTCCTTTCAGAAACAGCGCATGGACAGGTGTCAGGGTGTGGATCGTACTACCTTGCGGGTCTAAAGTCCACGCTTTTCATAGAGTGTACCACAGATTCAGGATTTGGTGAAGAGTTGTCAGATTTTTCTTATTCAAGATACAAATCCCTCAGCTTCTCAAGATCCTCTCGGGTCAAATCATACTCCTTTTCGAAAAAGACCTCATAGCTCGGATAGCGCTTATGGATCATATTGAAAACAGCCTCCCCAAATGACCTGTCGACACCCTCCTGGATCCACATAAATGTGTGAGCGTTTTTACTGATCCGGGTCAGTATGCGGTGCTTCCGCAGGCTGGCCTTGATCAGCTTGCCGCGATACTTGTTGGTCAGCACATAGTCATCAAGAATCGTCTCCTCGTCGACGCCGAGCGCAAGCATGATCAGAATCGCGGCTACGCCGGTGCGGTCCTTACCCTGGGTGCAGTGGAACAGCATGGGGGTCCGCTCCCTGAGCATGAGGTCGAACATCTTCTTATAGGCTTCGCTGTCAAATGCAATAAATCCGTACACATGCCTCATCAGGCTCGCGATTTTGTCAAGTCCCGGCTCCTTGAGCGCCATTGCGAACATGGCAGTGGCCGAATAATCAACATCATTGCCATCGTTGTCGCGGATCGCGCTGATGTGGTAATTGGTAGCGCCCTCGATCGGCGGATCCGGAAAGGCGGCCTCCTCAAGCCGGCTGCGGAAATCAAGGATGCTCTTGATTCCCATTTTCTCCAGCGCGGCGATCTCCCGCTCATTCATGGATCCGAGCGCGCCGCTCCGGAAGAACACACCCTTCTTTATTGTG
>JAFWIM010000237.1 GCA_017514845.1 Lachnospiraceae bacterium | reverse complement strand
TCTCCTCTTTCCTGATCGGAATGTAATCCATACGGTGCCACAGGAACTTTTCCTCGCCCTCATTGATGTTATAAATGTAGACCGTGTCATCCGTGTAGATGTGAGTACATACATCATAGTTCTGGCCGGCGTCAAAGATCATCTTCATTTTCTCATAGGTGATTCCCTTGAAGAAGAGCCGTCTGTTATTCTTATTTTCCGTGATTGCTCCGCCGTTAAAAGAGATGATGTACTCATTCTCCTTATCCCGGAGTCCGAGCTCCTCCAAAGTCCCCTGAATTGTCGCGTATCCGCGCCCGCTCGCCGGCACGAACTTGACGCCCATTTCCGATGCTCTGCGAATAGCCTCAAGATTTCGTGCGCTTACCCGGCGCGTATCTCTGCTCAGTAACGTTTCATCCAGATCACTTGCAATAATTTTGTACATACTATTTTCCCTGTCTTCACGCTGTGTTCCTGCGGTGGTCTGATGCACCCGGGTCCGCCTGTGTGCTCCTTGATTTTTCATGCTGTCCAAATTATGTCTATTTAATTTTACATATCTTTAAGTAAAAATGCTACTGAAATTCCGTGAATCAGAAGCCATATTCTGCATTGCTCCGGAAACGAGCTTCGATCGCGGCCTGTACTGCTGCCATGACTCTGCTCTACGCATATAAGTTCGCAGTACGAATTATATTTACTTTTTAATGCTTTTATGCTAATCTTAATTTATATAAAGAGACATTAACATCACAATTGTTCCCCTTTAGTGGAGCCGCCGGAATACCGACGGCTCTTCTTTATCATGCCCCGGCGCGCTGTCCCGCTTCTGATAATCCTATGGATCTCCACCCCAGGCGGTCTGGCAGCTCCTGTGGACGCAGCACTGTGCTGCCGGGCTACATAGAGGAAGACGGAGAATCATACAACCATATGGCAGGAATCGCTATGTCCAACAATCTTGAAACCCAACTATCAGAATACGCGAAAAGCCCGGCATACCCTTTTCATATGCCCGGCCACAAACGAATCATGAATCCGATGGAGTCTTCTTCCGTTACCACTGTTCTTTCCGGTACAGCGGAAGATTCCGCGGACAGCTCTGCAAATGATCCCTCAGAAAATCATTTTCCTGAAAATGATGAATCATCTTTCGCAAAGAATCATTCCCCCGGAATCTATTCCCTTGACATCACGGAAATTGACGGCTTCGACAATCTCCACGACCCGCAGGAAATCCTGAAGACAGAGATGGATCGTGCGGCAAATCTCTGGGGCGCTCGGAAGACCTGGTTCTCCGTGAACGGCTCCACCTGCGCGATTCTTGTGGCAATTTCTGCCGCAGCAGCCAAGGGAGGCCGCATTCACATTGAGCGGGGCTGCCACATGTCCGTCTACCACGCCGCTTACCTCCGGGAGCTTTCCTTGTCCTACATCGACCCCAATTCGGAGGACGCACAGGCGGTCTCGGAGATTCCCGAGGGGACGGATGCGGTCGTCATCACAAGCCCGAGCTACGAGGGCGCTGTCCGGGACATTCAGCTCTGGGCAAATGCCGCCCACGAAAAGGGAGCCCTTCTCATCGTCGACGAAGCCCACGGCGCTCACCTTGGCTTCCACCCGTATTTTCCGGAATCAGCCGTGCGTCTCGGCGCAGACCTCGTCGCGCAGAGCACCCACAAAACGCTGCCCGCCATGACGCAGACCGCGCTGCTGCACGCGGCTTCCGACCGGGTCGATACGAGAAAAGTGGACTTCTTTTTCGATATATACGAGACATCAAGCCCCTCCTATGTCCTTATGGCTTCCATTACGGCGGCTGTGCATTTGCTGGAAGGTCAAAGACAGGAGCTCTTCGACGATTACGTAAAACGGCTTGTCAAAGTGAGATCCAGACTCTCTTCCCTGACACATTTCAGTCTGGACGGCGGAAGCATGCCGGAAGCTTTCGGGGAAGACCAAAAGCGCTTTGATCCCGGCAAACTTGTGATACGAGTAAAATATCCGGGCAGGTGTCATCTCTATAACGGTCGAGAGATCTGTCCGGATGGATCCTGGTTATATGAGCTGCTGAGGCTCAATTATCATTTGCAGATGGAGATGCGCGCGCCGGACTACGTTCTCGCCATGACATCTATTGCGGACACGGATGAAGGGTTCGACCGGCTTGCCTGTGCTATGGAGGAGATTGACCGGGCGCTGACTTTGACCGGTGACGAGGAAGATCGGGCTGTCGGAGCCGCTTTGGCGGAATCTTCCGCAGGGTCCGCAAAAAAAGCGCAGTGCAGAAAAGCTCCGGAGACGAATGAGGGTATAAAAAAGGAACTTGCATTGCCCAGATGCAGTCTGCCGATGTTCGAAGCCTGCGAGATGAAGAGCGAGCTCGTCCCGCTGGGGCAGGCTGCCGGGCGGATCGCGACGGATTTCGTCATTCTCTACCCGCCGGATGCTCCGCTGATCGTTCCGGGCGAAGAGTTCAATATGGATCTCATTCAGGCAATTCTATCTTACAGAGAGAGAGGCTTTCAGATCATCGGCGCCGATGACTGCAGCGTCCTTTGCGCTGTTTCTGGTATGATGAATTAGAACCATCCCCAATTCCCCTAAAAAATGGAGCTGCCGCAAAAATGCGGCAGCTCCGTTGTAATTAAAGCTCTTCACCTGTGAGAAGCTTGTAAGCTTCCAGATATTTCTCAATTGTCTTGTCGATGACATCCTGCGGCAGGTTGTAGTCACTGTCCGGGTTGGCCTTCAGCCAGTCGCGAACGAACTGCTTGTCAAATGAAGGCTGGCCCTTGCCCGGCTCATAGCCCTCGAGCGGCCAGAATCGGCTTGAATCCGGTGTCAGCATCTCATCGCCGAGGATCACATTGCCATCCTCATCGAGACCGAACTCGAACTTGGTGTCCGCAATGATGATGCCGCGGGAGAGAGCGTAGTCAGCGCACTTCTTGTACAGAGCGATCGTGCAGTCGCGAAGCTTTGCGGCGTACTCCTCGCCTCTGCCCGGGAACTGCTTCTCAAGGACCTCAATACTTCTCTCATAAGAAATATTCTCATCGTGATCCCCGATCTCAGCCTTTGTGGACGGTGTGTAGATCGGCTCCGGCAGCTTGTCGCACTCGACAAGGCCTTCCGGCAGCTTAATGCCGCAGACTGTGCCGTCCTTCTTGTAGCTTGCCCAGCCGCTGCCCGTGATATAACCGCGGACGATGCACTCGACCGGGAGCATTGTGAGCTTCCTGCACAGCATGCTGTTGCCCGTGAACTCCTCCTTGCGGAAGAATTCCGGCATATCCGCCGTGTCCACGCTGATCATGTGGTTCGGCAGAATGTCCTTCGTGTAATCGAACCAGAATTTAGACATCTGGGTCAGGACTGTGCCCTTCTTAGTGACCTTATTCTTCAGGATAACATCGAACGCTGAAATTCTGTCTGTCGCGACCATGATCAGTTCATCGCCGATATCATAAATCTCACGAACCTTGCCTTCTTTTACCGGAGTGTATTCTTTCATCGTGCCTTCCTTTCATAAAAAGCATCAAAAACTTTTAGGCTCTTATCATAAATGTATTTTTGAAGTATTGCAATAGTTATTTTAAACCGCGTCCTCCTTCAGGGCTTCAAT
>JAFWIM010000236.1 GCA_017514845.1 Lachnospiraceae bacterium | reverse complement strand
GCTGATCACGGATGAGAATCACGCAAAGCTTTCCAAGAGATCCGGTCACTCCTCGTTCGAGGATCTGCTCGATCTCGGCATTCTGCCGGAAGCTATCGTGAATTATGTCGCTCTTCTGGGATGGAGCCCGGAGGACAATGAGGAGATCCTGACTCTGCCCGAGCTGGTCAGAAAGTTCGACTACAGAAAGATCAACAAGAGCCCTGCCGTCTTCGATATGAGCAAGCTCCGCTGGATGAACGGCAAGTACATTGAGAAGATGGACGAGGAGGCGTATCTTGAGAAAGCTCTCCCGTATGTCGAGAGAACGGTGACGAAGGTTCAGGACAAGAAGGCGCTAGCCGATCTTGCCAAGAGCCGTATCGAGACGTTCGAGGACATTCCGGAGTTGCTCGGCTTCTTTGAGGAAGTGCCGGAATACGATGAGAGCCTCTATGTACATAAGAAGATGAAGACCACTGTGGAACTGTCATGCGATGTGCTCGTTAAGGTGCTTCCATATCTTGAGGGGCTTACAGACTACAGTAACGATGCGCTCTATGCGGCTCTGATTGCATTTGCCAAAGAGACCGGACTGAAGAACGGTCAGGTAATGTGGCCGATCCGCACAGCTCTCTCCGGCAAAGCCATGACGCCGGGCGGAGCGACTCAGCTCATGGAGCTGCTCGGAAAAGAGGAATCTATAGCTCGCGTCAAAGCCGCTGTGGATAAACTTCAGAAATAACAGCAACGTCGTCCTGACTGATCCTGACGCACGCAGGTTCGGTGCGGCTTCGGCTCAAAGGAGTTAAGGAATGACCTGTGAGGGAAAAAAGAGGGTCTTTGTGTTCTACATGTATGTGAACAAAGGACCCGGGAACGCCGCTCCGCGTGTCCGCACAAAGCACATGAGTGAAATGGGTGGGAGACTGCTTGAATACGCAGTTTCCCGTCTTTATCGTATAGGCACAGATGAGCTTTCAAGGAGTAAGGGAGAGCATGGGAAGCCTTTTTTCCAGAGACATCCGGAGATTCATTTTAACATAAGTCACTCGGGAGACCTCGTCGTGTGCGCTGTCAGCGATTTTGAGATCGGCATCGACATCCAGGAGAAAGAGCGGCTGCATATTGAGCCGATCGCTAAAAAGATCATGAGCCGTGATGAACATGAAAGATTTCTTGTGAGCCACAGCCCGGAAGAGTTCTTTTTCCGCACCTGGGTCATGAAAGAATCATACGTCAAATGGACAGGGGACGGAATCACCAGGGATCTTCAGAGCCTGCCCATGGACGGATGGCATCAGTTCTTATATATCGATCACCGCTTCGCGACCTGCGTGTGGGCCGGGATACCGCTGGAGGTCGCAGTCAACGAGATCCGCGAGGCGGATCTTACATCATACTTCGCTGCCGAGGCGCAGCGGGTCCCACGCTCTCATCTCGTGAGCGGGACTAGAACATTTTAGAAGAAAGGTTTAGCATGGACGAAATTACAAAACGCCGAACGTTTGCGATCATCTCGCACCCGGACGCGGGCAAGACAACACTTACGGAAAAATTCCTGCTGTACGGCGGCGCGATCAATCTTGCCGGATCCGTCAAGGGAAAGGCGACCGCGAGACACGCGGTCTCCGACTGGATGGAGATCGAGAAGCAGAGAGGTATCTCTGTCACATCATCGGTCCTTCAGTTCAATTACGACGGGTTCTGCATCAATATCCTGGATACGCCGGGACATCAGGATTTCTCCGAGGATACTTACCGGACACTGATGGCAGCGGACTCCGCGGTCATGGTCATCGACGGGGCCAAGGGCGTTGAGGCCCAGACCAGAAAACTTTTCAAGGTCTGCGCCCGCCGGCATATTCCGATCTTCACCTTTATCAACAAGATGGACCGGGAAGCCCGGGATTCGTTCGAGCTCGTTGATGAGATCGAGAAGGAGCTCGGCATACCGTGCTGCCCCGTGAACTGGCCGATCGGCTCAGGCAAAGCCTTCAAGGGCGTTTATGACCGCGGAACAAAGAAGCTGCTCATTTTCCACGATACCCAGAAGGGAACGAAAGAGGGCGAGATCGAGGAGATCGATATGGACGGCGCGGCCGGATCCGGCTTTGTGACCGAGGAGGAGGAAGAACTTCTGCGCGAAGAGCTTGAGCTTCTCGACGGCGCGTCCGCCGAGTTCGATCAGGACGAAGTGAGCCGCGGTGAGCTGTCACCTGTCTTTTTCGGGTCCGCTCTCACGAACTTCGGTGTCGAGACCTTCCTGCAGCACTTTCTTGCGATGACGAACTCTCCGCTGCCGCGCATGTCGTCAGAGGGTATGATCGATCCTAAGACGCATGATTTCTCGGCCTTTGTCTTCAAGATCCAGGCCAACATGAATAAGAACCACCGCGACCGCGTCGCGTTCATGAGGATCGTTTCCGGCCACTTCGACGCGAACATGGAAGTATTCCATGTGCAGGGCAACAAGAAAGCCAGGCTCTCACAGCCTCAGCAGATGATGGCGGATGACCGCCATGTCGTCTCCGAGGCGTGGGCGGGAGACATTATAGGTGTGTTCGACCCCGGAATCTACTCGATCGGCGACACTGTGTGCATGCCGGGGGAGAATTTCAGGTTCGGAGGAATACCTACATTTGCACCCGAACATTTTGCCAGGGTACGCCAGGTCGATACAATGAAGCGCAAGCAGTTCACCAAGGGCATCGAGGAGATCGCTCAGGAAGGCGCGATCCAGGTCTTCCAGGAATTCCACACCGGCATGGAAGAGATCATCGTCGGCGTGGTCGGCGTGCTGCAGCTCGACGTGCTCCGTTTCCGCCTTGAGAAGGAATACAAAGTCGAGATCCGTATGGAGACACTTCCCTACGAAGTCATCCGCTGGATCGAGGATCCGGACAATGTCGATGTCGAGAAAATCGAGGGCACGACGGATATGAAAAAAGTCAAGGATATGCGCGGGAATCCGCTGCTGCTCTTTGAGCACGAGTGGAGTGTCGGCATGACCCTTAACCGCAATAAGGGACTGAGACTCTCCGAATTCGGAGGATGGGAGCAGGACGACGAGGAATAAAAGACCGCTTTACTCAGAACTTAATGGGGAGTATAATCCTCTTGATAAGAGTTTCATGGGAGGACGCAATATGTCAGAAAATGGAAACATCTATACAATAAGAGAAGACGACGTGACCGGCACAGTCAGGGTAGCTGATGAAGTTGTCTGCGTGATCGCGGGCCTTGCGGCCACGGAAGCTAAAGGTGTGGCTTCTCTTGCGGGCAATATTACCAACAGCAGTATCCCGAAGAAGGGCGCGAAAGCCCTGTCGAAGGGTGTCCGCGTGAATCTCGAGGACGGTAAGGTCAACGTGGACCTTGCTCTGACGATCGATTACGGCTACAGTGTTCCGGAAGTCAGCGTCGACGTGCAGGAACGGGTGAAGAGCGCAATCGAGAGCATGACCGGCATCGAGGTGGGAGAAGTCAACATTCGCGTAGAGGACGTCCTCGTGGACGAGAACTGAGATTATCTGACCCGCGAGATTCATTAATCCGGGTGGGGGGCAGGTATATATAGCGGTGCTTTTAATGCCGCTGTATATACTTGTTGTGTTTTTGCGCAGGCGAAAGGCCGGAAGGCCTTCGATACTAATGTTTTTCAAAATGGAGAAGAAAAGTGAAAAGAAGAGAACTTCGAGAGCATCTTTTTAAAATGATATTTATCTTCGCATTCACTGTCGAGAAAGACATGGAGGAGCAGAAAGCCCTCTATCTGGACGGGATTGAAGGCCTCAGGGAGAAGGACAGGGAGTATCTCCTTAAGAGATACGATGCGGTCCACGACCACATTCCGGAGATCGACGCAGCTCTGAACCGGGCAGCGAAAGGCTGGAAGACATCCCGTTTCGCGAGCAGTGATCTTGCCATACTTCGGGTCGCTGTCTATGAGATGCTTTTCGATGATGATATCCCCGAGAAGGTCGCGATCAACGAGGCAATCGAGCTGGCCAAGATATACGGCGGGGATGATTCTCCTTCATTTGTGAACGGGGTCCTCGGTCAGGTATCCAGAATACACAAAAAGGCTGCCGAGTACGCGGCCGGTAAGGATACTGAGGATACGGCAAGCGGAGATGTGAGTGAAGAGCAGTGAGGAGCCGTGCTCCTTGCGCGTGCTTCATATCTGACATTATGAGGAATCAATGAACAGCGTATATTCTGTAGGACAGATCAATAATTACATCAGGAGAATGATTCAGCAGGACATTCTTCTGTCCAGGGTATATGTCCGTGGGGAAGTATCCAATCTAAAATATCATACATCCGGCCACATCTACTTCTCGCTGAAGGATGAGACCGGTACATTGTCATGTGTCATGTTCGCCGGCAACAGAAAAGGTCTTACGTTCGCAATGAAGAACGGAGACAAGGTCATCTGTGCCGGCAATTTTGATGTCTACACGCGCGGCGGCAATTATCAGATGTACGTCAAGGCGATTCGTCTCGAGGGCGCGGGCATTCTGTACGAACGGTATCTGAAGCTCAAGGCTGAGCTGGAGGAGATGGGGATGTTCGATGCGGCATATAAAAAGCCTGTCCCCCGGTACGCCCGCCGGGTCGGCATCGTCACTGCTCCCACCGGGGCGGCCATCAGGGATATACAGAATATCAGCGCTCGCAGGAACCCCTATATAGAGCTCATACTGTACCCGGCCCTCGTTCAGGGTGAAGGGGCTGCGGAGACGATCGCAAGGGGCATCGAAAAGCTGGATGATGCAGGTGTCGATGTTATTATCGTCGGGCGGGGCGGCGGATCGATTGAAGACCTGTGGGCTTTCAACGAGGAGATTGTCGCGAGAGCTATTTTTAACTGCAGAACACCGGTCATATCCGCTGTCGGCCACGAGACCGACACCACGATCGCGGACTTTGTCGCCGATCTTCGCGCGCCCACACCGTCCGCGGCGGCGGAGCTCGCTGTCTTCGACTACTCAGAGTTCGCGGATACGATCGAGCGGTATCGGAGACGGCTCTGGCAGGGGACAGAGCGGCGCATTATAAAAGCCCGCGGCGATGTGCGCTACTACGAGGTGCGGCTTGATGCCCTGAGTCCGAAAAAACGTCTGAATGACAGGCGGAGGCAGCTCGCGGAAAAAGAGGAAAAAATGGCGGGCATTCTGACGCGGCAGATCGCCGGGAACCGCATGCGCGCCGAAGATATTTCGCGGCGCATGTCCCTTACGGCAGAGCGCACGCTCAGGCAGCGGCAGAAGAAATACTCGATGCTGGTCGAGCGCATGCGAGGTCTGAATCCGCTGGACCGCCTGAAAGCCGGTTTCTCCTTCGTCTCTGACGAGGAAGGCAGGGCGGTGACACGCGTCCGAGCGGCCAGCGTGGGACAGGTCCTTCGCATCCATGTAACAGATGGAATCATAAAAGCAGGCGTGCAGGAAATCGAAAGCAGAAATATTCCGGAGGAGTCATATGGCAGAGGAGAAGAAAGAACTGACAATAGAGGAGAGCTTTGCTGAGCTGGATGAGATGGTAAAGAAAATGGACAGCGAGGACATTTCACTGGAGGAGTCTTTCCGCCTCTATGAGGAGGGCATGAAGCTGCTCCTTGCTGTGGGAGAAAAGATTGACGCGGTAGAAAAAAAGATGCAGGCTCTTATGCCGGACGGCGGGGAAGTGCCGTTCGAATAACGCGCGGGCCGGCCGCATACGGCCGGGTACGGACTTGAATCGGAGGATTTGATTTGAAGAAGAGACTTGATGTTCTTTGTGTGGAACGCGGGCTGGCCGCGTCCCGCGAAAAAGCCAAGGCCGTCATTATGTCGGGGATCGTGTACGTAGACGGTGTGCGGGAGGATAAGGCCGGGACTTCATTTGATGAGAGCGCAGTAATAGAAGTCAGAGGTACAACACTGAAGTATGTCAGCCGGGGAGGACTCAAGCTTGAAAAGGCCATTGAAGTGTTCAGGCTCGATCTTGACGGACTTACCTGCCTTGATGTCGGCAGTTCCACCGGAGGCTTTACAGACTGCATGCTGCAGAACGGGGCAGCGCACGTATACGCGATCGATGTCGGAAGAGGGCAGCTCGACTGGAAACTCAGGAATGATCCCCGGGTCACCTGCATGGAGAAGACCAATATACGGTATGTTGTCCCTTCGGATATCGGCGTCGCGGCCGATTTTTCGAGTATCGATGTAAGTTTTATATCGCTGGTCAAAGTACTGGGACCTGTGAAGGACCTGCTTAAGGAGAACGGCAGGATCGTGTGCCTCATTAAGCCCCAGTTCGAGGCCGGCCGCGAGAAAGTCGGAAAGCACGGTGTCGTGCGGGATGAAAATGTGCACCGGGAGGTCATCTTGAAAGTGCGGGAGTATGCCGAATCGATCGGGCTGACACCGATCGGGCTGGACTTCTCACCGATCAAGGGACCTGAGGGAAATATAGAGTATCTGATGTATCTGTGTAAGGGGGACGTGAGCGGAACGCCGACGTACAGCGTCGATGTGGACGGGACCGTGCAGAATGCTCACGGGGCACTTGATCACTGAGCGGGAGAACGGCTTTTACTGTGCCGCCTCGCGTTAATACAGGAAACAGCTTTCGGATCCGTGATCGCGACTTACGGCAGACATGAAATGAGGAATTACTGATATGAAAAAATTTTTGATATTGCGCAATTCGGACAAGGACAAAAGAGGAACATTCAGCAGAAAGGTCGGCGAGTATCTGACAGAAAAGGGCGCGGAGTGCTCCTATTCCACTGACGGCATGGACATTGATGAGGATGTGGAATGCGTCATCGTCCTCGGGGGCGACGGGACAATGCTGCGGGCGGCCAAAAAGGTCGTGGATCTGGGCATCCCTCTTATGGGCATTAATCTCGGCACGCTGGGGTATCTGGCGGAAGTCGACAGAAGGGATGTCTATACGGCGCTGGATCATCTTCTTGAAGACACATATGTCATCGAGGAGAGAATGATGCTGAGGGGTACTGTGTATCATAACGACGAAGTGATTGCGTCGGATGTGGCTTTAAATGATGTCGTTATCGTGAGACAGGGGCGTCTGCGCGTAGTCTCTTTTCTGAACTACGTCAACGGTGAATATCTGAATTCCTATAATGCGGACGGCATCATCCTGTCCACGGCGACGGGCTCGACGGGTTACAGCCTCTCCTGCGGCGGGCCTATTGTCTCTCCGGAGTCAAAAACGATTCTTCTCACCGCGATTTCGCCGCACACACTGATTACCAGAAGTATTATCTTCAAGAGCAGTGATCAAGTGACGGTCATGATAGGACAGGGCCACGAACCGGGGGCGGCAGAGGCCAGCGTATCGTTCGACGGTGATGCCTACATCACGGTTCATAGCGGTGACCGCATTGTCGTTGAGAAGTCTGACAAGAGCACGAAAATCATAAAATTGAGCGGGGTCAGTTTCCTTGAGATCCTGCGTCAGAAAATGGCAGGTTCGTAAATCATATGAAAAACGCAAGGCATGAACAGATACTTCAGCTGATCGGGGTATATGACATCGAGACGCAGGAGGAGCTTGCTGAAAAACTGAATGAAAAAGGGTTTACGGTCACGCAGGCCACGGTGTCCAGAGACATAAGACAGCTTCAGCTGAGAAAAGTTACCGGGAGCGACGGGAAATCCCACTACACGCTCGGCGGCAGCCAGGTGGATCTTAGCCGGAAATATAAGCGCGTTCTCGAGGATGCATTTGTGTCGGCCGATCACGCGGGCAACATCATTGTTATTCACACCGTATCCGGCATGGCTATGGCGGCAGCGGCTGCCCTTGACAGCCTCGACTGGGGAGATGTCCTCGGCTGCATAGCCGGCGATGATACTATTATGGTGGTCATCAGGGAGCCGGAAAACGCATCGGAAATCATCGGGAGGATCCGGGGGATTTCATCATAAATTATCTGTAAGGTGAAAAAATGCTTAGAAATCTGCATATTAAAAATCTTGCCCTGATCCGTGAGATCGATATCGATTTTGCTGAAGGGCTCAATATTCTTACCGGCGAGACCGGCGCGGGCAAGTCGATCATCATCGACTCTGTGAACCTCGCTCTCGGGGGCAGGGCTGTGCGAAGCCTTGTGCGGGATGACGCGGACTACGGTCTCGTGGAGCTTTTATTTGAAGTGGACGATGCGGAGACGATCTCATCTCTGAGAGAAATGGATGTGGATCCGGAGGACGGAGTCATTCTGATCTCAAGAAAGATGAAGGGAACTCGCAGCATCTTCAGGATCAACGGGGAGACGCGGCCTCATGGGGATGTGCGCGAGTGCGCGTCACTCCTTCTTGATATTCACGGGCAGAGCGAGCACCAGAAGCTCCTGGGGAGCGAACATCAGCTGTCTCTTCTCGACGCCTACGGCCGGGATGAGATCTCACTTGCGAGAGAGCGCGTGGCGGCCGAATACAGCATATACAGCGCGCTTAAAAAGAAGCTCGAGAGCGAGGAGATGAGCGAGGAGGAGAGGAACAGACAGAAATCTTTCCTTGAGTTCGAAGTCAATGAGATATCGTCCGCCGGCCTTGTGCCGGGTGAGGACGAGCAGCTCGAAAAAACCTACAAAAAGCTGGCCAACTCGAAAAAGATCGTGGAAGCTGTCGGAAGCGCCCATGATCTCACCGGCTATGACAGTCAGGACAGTGCCGGTGACAGCATCGGCCGGGCAATACGCTGCCTCGAAGGGGTCTCTTCCTACGACAGCGACGTGGAAGAGCTCCTTACTATGCTCTCGTCTGTCGATGATCTTCTCAATGATTTTAACCGAAGCCTATCTGATTATCTGGAGGGCCTGGAATTCGCGGATGAAGCATTTGCGGAAACGGAAACTCGTCTCGACCTCATCAATCACCTGAAGTCCAAGTACGGACGGACCGTGGACGATATTCTGGCAGTTCTGGAGGAGAAAAAAGAACAGCTGACAGCGATCGAGAATTATGAGGAGGAGCGGGCTGCACTGTACAGAAAATACGCCGCTTCCGAAAAGAAACTTGAGACCGCGAGCGCCGAATTGACCGCGCTCAGAAAAAAGACCGCGGAGGCCTTCTCCGAGGGCGTCAGAAAGCAGCTTTCGGATCTTAATTTCGCCAGAGCGGATTTCGAGATCCGCTTCAATGAGCCGGGAGCGTATTCCGCGAACGGGCGCGACCGGATTGATTTCATGATCGCCACGAACCCGGGCGAGGAGAGGCGGATCCTGAAGAATGTCGTATCGGGCGGCGAGCTGTCAAGGATCATGCTTGGGATCAAGACCATGTTCGCTGCAGGCGACCGGACGGGAACGCTGATCTTTGACGAGGTGGATACCGGTATTTCCGGCAGGACAGCGCAGAAAGTGGCGGAAAAGATGGCTGTTATCTCCCGCGGAAGGCAGGTCCTCTGTATCACGCATCTGCCTCAGATCGCCGCCATGGCCGACACTCACTACGGAATTACCAAAGATGTATCCGGCGGAAGTGCTGTGACACGCATCGAAGTTCTCGATGACAGAGAATCTGAGGAAGAGCTTGCTCGACTTCTTGGCGGAGCTGAAATTACACAAAATACACAAAAAAATGCCCGAGAAATGAAGGAAATGTGTCGACATTACAAAAAGAGTGTTTTATAATAACCATATAGCATCAGTAAATTTGACAACCAGGGAGGTTGGAACGAGATGAAAAATATTCTTTTTGTTGCATCTGAATGTATGCCGTTTGTTAAGACGGGCGGACTGGCAGACGTTGTCGGATCGCTTCCTAAATGCATCGACCGCAAGTATTTTGACTGCCGCGTTATTATGCCGATGTACTCCTTCATGAATCAGAAGTGGAAAGACATGCTCGAGTACAAGACGCATTTCTACATGGACTTTAACTGGAACAGCTACTATGTAGGTGTCATGGAAGTCGTTTATGAAGGCGTCCATGTATACTTTATTGACAATCAGGACTTCTTCACTTGCGACAAGCCGTATGCTGGTATGCCGTACGATATCGGACGTTTCGCATTCTTCAGCAAGGCAGCTCTTTCAATCCTTCCGTCAATAGATTTCCGCCCGGACATCATTCACTGCCACGACTGGCAGACCGGTCTGATCCCGGTATATCTCAATGACGCTTTCCAGGCCAATGAAT
The DNA here is from genome assembly GCA_017514845.1 of Lachnospiraceae bacterium. Classification (GTDB taxonomy): domain Bacteria; phylum Bacillota; class Clostridia; order Lachnospirales; family Lachnospiraceae; genus Chordicoccus. The sequence goes on along the minus strand of JAFWIM010000236.1, from coordinate 3,246 downwards.
TCTACCGCGGTATCAAGACGGTCATGACGATCCACAACCTGAAATTCCAGGGCGTATGGGATGTCAAGACAATGAAGGATATCGTAGGTCTTCCGGACTACTACTTCACACCGGACAAAATGGAATTCAACCGTGACGGCAATATGCTGAAAGGCGGTCTGGTATATGCCAACGCTATTACGACTGTTTCCAATACATACGCTGAGGAGATCAAGATGCCGTACTACGGTGAAGGACTGGACGGTCTCATGAGAGCGCGCCAGAACGATCTCCGCGGTATCGTTAACGGTATCGATTATGATATGTGGAATCCGAAGACGGATGAACTTCTCGCAGAGGGCTATGACTCGAGCGATTTCAAGGCAAAGAAGATCGCCAACAAGACAGCTCTTCAGGAGGAGCTCGGACTCGATGTCGATCCGGATGTCCTGATGATCGGTATTGTATCTCGTCTCACAGACCAGAAGGGCTTCGACCTGATCGCTTATGTGATGGATGAGCTCTGCCAGGATGCTGTACAGTTCGTAATCCTCGGTACAGGCGAGGAGAGATACGAGAACATGTTCCGCCACTTCGAGTGGAAGTACGGCGGAAGAGTCTCTGCTCAGATTTATTATAATGAGGCTCTTGCTCACAAGATCTATGCGGCTTCCGACGCATTCCTGATGCCGTCCCAGTTCGAGCCGTGCGGACTTTCCCAGCTGATTGCTCTGCGCTACGGTTCACTTCCGATCGTTCGCGAGACCGGCGGTCTGAAAGATACAGTTGAGCCTTACAATGAGTTCGAAGGAACAGGTACAGGATTCTCCTTCACGAACTACAATGCGCATGAGATGATGGGCACTGTCCGCTATGCAGAGAAGGTTTATTATGATTCTCGCGAAGAGTGGGACAAGATGGTCAAGCGCGCAATGGAGGCTGACTTCTCATGGCAGGCATCGGCTCTTCAGTATCAGGAGATGTATGACTGGCTGATCGGCTGATCACCCTTGTAAGAGCGCATATAGATGCCTCTTGAGGCAAAATTGATAGTGTTACTCCTCTTAAGCCGTCTCCCCCGGAAGGGGGAGGCGGATTTTTTTCAGGAATGCCCGGCAAGATGGGGCGAATCGAACGTATTTTTGCCGAATCCGGTTGACATTGGAGGCGGAGTGTAGTATTGTACTATAGGAGCGAACGAATGTTCATGCGATAAGACGAATAATCCGGTAATACAATTAAGACATACGAAACACAGGAGATGAATCATTGAAAAACGTAGCGAACGCAGGTAATGAAAAAGAACGCGCCGAGAAAGTAAAGGCGCTTGAGGCAGCAATCGGTCACCTTGAGAAGGAATTCGGCAAAGGTACTGTCATGAAACTCGGTGAGTCCGAGGCCAACATGAATGTGGAGTCTGTTCCCACAGGATCCCTTTCGCTTGACATTGCGCTCGGACTCGGCGGCATTCCCAAGGGCAGAATTATTGAGATCTACGGACCGGAATCCAGCGGAAAGACGACCGTCGCCCTGCATATGGTGGCGGAAGTCCAGAAGCGCGGCGGTATCGCCGGCTTTGTCGACGCGGAGCATGCCCTGGACCCCACCTACGCGAAAAATATCGGTGTAGATATCGACAATCTCTATATTTCCCAGCCGGATTCAGGCGAACAGGCGCTTGAGATCGCGGAGACGATGGTCCGCTCCGGTGCGGTCGATATCATTGTCGTCGACTCTGTCGCAGCGCTGACGCCGCAGGCTGAGATCGACGGTGAGATGGGCGATTCACATGTCGGTCTTCAGGCGAGGCTTATGAGTCAGGCGCTCAGAAAGCTGACAGCAACAGTCAACAAGACTAAGTGCATTGTGATATTTATCAACCAGCTGCGTGAGAAGATCGGCGTCATGTTCGGAAATCCCGAGACGACAACCGGTGGACGCGCTCTGAAATTCTACGCTTCAATACGTATGGATGTAAGAAGAATTGAGACACTGAAAGCCCAGGGCGAGATGATCGGAAACCGCACGAGGATCAAGATCGTAAAGAATAAAGTGGCCCCGCCTTTCAAGGAAGCGCAGTTCGACATTATGTTCGGAAAAGGTATCTCAAAAGCAGGAGACGTGCTGGATCTTGCCGTCGCCAACGATATCATCGACAAGAGCGGCGCGTGGTTCGCTTACAACGGTGACAAGATCGGTCAGGGACGGGAGAACGCGAAGAACTTCCTGCAGGAGAATCCCGACATCATGTATGAAGTCGAGCAGAAGGTGAGAATGGCATACGGCCTTCCGTCTGATCTCGCTGACGAGATGGAGGCAGCCGGAGAAACTGAAGAGTAATATGGATGAACTGACAAAAGCCAAAAGGCGTGCCCTGTATCTGCTGACCGATATGGACAGGACGGAGAAGGAGCTGCGAGACAGGCTGAAAAAAGCAGGTTATTCCGAAGATACGATCGCACGTACGATGGAGTACGTGCGATCTTTCGGATATATAGATGACAGAAAGTACGCGGAAAAATTCATCGATTTCGCGAAGGGAAAAAAGAGCCGGGTGAGAATCGCCTATGACCTTCAACAAAAAGGTGTCCCCAGAGATGTCATAGATGAAGCCTTTGAATCTGCAGAGGAGTGGGACGAGAAGGATCTTATTCGAACACTTGCCGAAAAGAAGCTCAGGAGCATGGACACGTCGGATCCTGCGTCTTACACGAAGGTCGCGTCTTACCTCGCCCGAAAGGGATTCCAGGGATCTGATATCATGGCTGTTTTGGAGGATCTCCGGTCTTTTGAATGTGATGATGTATACCCGGAATGATTTGCACAGAATGACGCGCAAGTTCAGACGGGCGGTCTTGAGCTCCGTTTGCGGAGCAAAGCATCCATCTTCATAAGAAAAACATTGTCGGTCCGACTGAGAGATCAAAATGCGTAAGCATTTTTAGCTCGTAAGGCAGGACCGACGTTTTTCGATGAAGATGATGTTTGCACCGTATTCTGAGACTTAGATGCCGCCCGTCTGAACGGGTGCGTGATTTGCTCAGAATGATGGAACAAGACATCCTTTGCGCTTGACATAAGTTCAAAAAAAAGATATATTATTTAATTAGTTGTATAACTGTACAATGAAAATTAAATAATGGAGGTGCTCCTGATATGCCAACTATTGTGTACATAGTGGTTATCCTGGCTCTTATAATCGCACTTCCGATCACGTACAAGGTTGCCATAAACAATAAGACAAAGGCAGACGCCGAGAAAATCGGC
>JAFWIM010000235.1 GCA_017514845.1 Lachnospiraceae bacterium | reverse complement strand
ATTGGAGACAGATGACGGCAGACAAAATTTCCTTTCCACGGAAGACATGATTACCAACAATGACCAGACAATCGGAACCGGCAAGAGTATGAATTCCGGCGTCATAGATGAATTCGTGGAGTGTATTCTGACCGGGAAGCCCTGCAGATGTACAGGAGAAGAGGCGCTGAAGTCGATGAGAGTGATCTTCGCAGCCATGGCTTCTTCGCAGATTGGAAGGATGGTAACGGTTCCTGAGAACCGATGATACGCGATGTGCACAACGCAGAGGAGGAAACCGAGAACTTTGAACAACGGCGCAACGAATGCTGGTCATTTGTTGCAATGTCGGCAGGAACCGCCTATGAGATTGCAACAGACGATATTATGAATGAACCAGTTGAAAAGAACAAACTATGTCGGATTGGTACAATAATACCAGTTCGACAGAACATAAACACTTTTACAAAAAATGGAGGTAGTTATGAAGAAGAAAGTTATGGCAGCACTTCTTGCAGGTCTTATGGCACTGAGCCTTGCAGCCTGCGGTGGATCATCTTCAGGAAGTTCAGCGGCACCGGCTGAGGAGAAAACAGAGTCAGCAGTTTCCGCTGAGGGTCAGGCAGCTCCGGCAGAAGCATCCGGTGATCAGACACACATCTATGTACTGACTGCATCTGAGGATCATGGCTGGACAGGTTCCGTTGCAACATTTGCCAAGGCAAAGGTAGAGGAAGTCAACGCTGAAGGCACATACTCTGCAGAACTGATCACATCCGCAAGCGCAGCAGAGCAGATCACAACAATCGAAGACATCATCTCCAAGGGTGAGAAGAACATCGCAATCGTTGTTCAGCCTCTGGATGACACAGTTCAGTCCGCAATCCAGCAGATCGTAGACGCGGGTATTCCGTATGTCGCATTCGACCGCATCATCGCCGGTCTCGAGAGCACAGCGGTTTCCAACGTCAAGGGCGACAACGCAGGCATCGGCGCGGCAGCAGCTGCTTACTTTGTAGAACTTGGCATGAAGCCCGGCGACAAGGTCTATGTCTATGAAGGCGACACTTCTTCCGTAACAGCTCTCAGAGATCAGGGCTTCACGGATTATCTGACAGGCGCTGTAGATTACAATGGCGAGACAATCGCAGATGACGCAAAGTGGACAGAGGATGACATCAAGGCGATCACATACTCCGGCGCTATGAACTGGAGCAGAAGCGATACAAAGTCCTCCTTCGAGTCCCTGATGGGTGACAGCGCAAATGCAGACATCAAGTGGTTCTACTCTGAAGATGACGAGCTTGGCATGGGTATCCTGGAAGCACTTGCAGGCGGCGGCATCGATGACGCAACAAAGACAGCATTCCTCGGCAACCAGCCCGTTATCACAGGCTGCGGCGGACTCGGCGAGTTCTACGATGTCCTTAAGGGTGCAAACTATGCAGACATCTCTGAACAGCTTGGCGGTATCATGAGCGTTACTTACAGCCCGTCCATGATCAAGACAGCCATCCAGGATATGGAAGATTATCTGGCGGGCAAGGATGTCGAGCAGGATCACGTGATCGCATGCGAGATCGTAACGAGCGAGAACGTTGACAACTATGAGGCATTCAACTGATCAGAAATGCAGGACTAAAGGGGATACCGCACAGATCGAAGGAATCTGAGATCTGATCAGGCGTTCCGGTATTTTACGAGGGCGCGGTCCGGGTGAGCCGGCCGCGCCCGACTGTTTGTGCGGGCGTCAGGCCATAGGGCCTGAATCGCCAGCGAAGCCAGATTTTAGGGCACGAAAAGAAGGCATTTTAACGGGGGAAGGAGAGGCACATGAGTCTGCTGGAAATGAGAGACATACGGAAGTCGTTCAGCGGCGTCTCCGTTTTGAAAGGCGTACAGCTCACAGTGGAGAGCGGCGAAGTTCATGCTCTTTTAGGCGAGAACGGCGCGGGAAAATCTACGCTGATGAATATTTTGACCGGTGTTCTGCCGAGGGACGGCGGAACGATTGAATTTGACGGGCAGAAGCTGGAACATGTCACGATTACGCAGTCCGAGAAGCTGGGTATCGCGTTCGTACATCAGGAGCTCAACCTGTTCAACGATCTCAAGGTATTTGAGAACATGTTCCTGAACCGGGAGTACACGAACAGGATGGGCAGGCTCGATAAGAAGCGCATGCGCGCGGAAGCGAGGGAGTTGTTCGAGAGATTGGGAGTGGAGATCGACCCGGATGCGGTAGTCTCGGACCTCAAGACAAGCCAGAAGCAGCTTCTGGAGATCTGCAAAGCCCTGCACCTCAAGGCGAAATTGATAATTCTTGATGAGCCGACCACATCCCTCAACAACGAGGAAGTCGATCATCTTTTCGGGATACTGAGAAAGCTTAAAGAGGAGGGGACGTCCTTCATTTTCATCTCCCACAAGATGCCGGAGATCTTTGCACTTGCAGACAGATACACCGTTTTCAGGAACGGGGAGTATATCGGTGACGGAAAGATCAGTGAGACCACACCGGAGAAGGTCACGATCATGATGGTCGGCGAATCCTACTCCAATGCAGAAGTTTATGAGAAGAGAGCACTCGGGGAGGAAGTTCTGAAGCTTACGGGATTCACCGGCGACGGATTCCATGACATCGATTTTTCCGTGAAAAAGGGAGAGATCGTTGGCCTCACGGGTCTTCAGGGCAGCGGCAGCAGCGAGATGCTGCAGGCAATCTTCGGATCGACGAGGGCGACGGCCGGTACGGTGACTGCCTTCGGAAAGAGCGTTCCGCACAATTCCATTCACAGCGCCATGAAGGCAGGAATCGCGATGCTTCCCAACAACCGCAAGGAGAACAGTGTCCTGCCGGATATGTCCCTGATGGAGAACATGGCAATCTCCGAGCAGACGCTGTCAGCGGTAAAACTTCCGGTAGACGCAAAGAGAGATAAAAAACGATACGACGAGTACAAGCAGATGCTGAACATCAAGGCGCAGAATAGTACAGATCTGATTACATCTCTGTCCGGCGGCAATCAGCAGAAGATTTTTATTGCCAGATGGCTCAACACGGACGCAGAGATCCTGATCCTTGACAACCCTACCCAGGGTATTGATGTCGGCGCGAAAGCGGAAATTTACCGCCTGATCCTGGAATTGGCCAAGGCGGGTAAGACGATTCTCATCAACACGCTGGAGATCCCCGAGATCATGAAGGTCGCAGACAGATGTATCGTCTTCTACGACGGACGCATGATCAAGGAACTTGCGCACGAGGAAATCAATGAACAGGATGTAATGCTTTACAGTGTCGGCATCACAGAGAAAGCCGCAGGGAAGGAGAGTGCACAGTCATGAAGAAACTTGGCAAAGTATGGTCAGAGTACAGTTTCATCTTTGTATTGATCGTAATTTTTATTGTTTATGCAATCACAAGCTCAGGGCTTACCTGGAGCGGCGTGATGAATATTTTCCGTCACAGCGCAGTCATCGGAACAGTTGCCCTGGGCATGGGGCTTATCTGCCTGACCGGTGAGATCGACCTCTCCGTGGGATCTATGCTGGCGCTCACCGCGGGATTCTCCGTAATCGTATTCAATATCACAGGCAGCATTCTGTTGACCCTTCTCTTCGCGCTCGGCTTCGGCGCTGTGTGCGGATTCGTGAACGGCCTTCTGGTCGGCGGCGTGCAGATGCCGGCCTTCATTGTTACACTGGCAACGATGCTGATCTACCGCTCATTTGCCCAGTATTTCTGCCAGCATGTGGATCGCGCCCTGATCGGCGGCGGAAGCAGCGTTTACAAGATGGATACCGCCAAGGCTTCCTACCAGACCTTGTTCGGTTTCGGCAACGGTAAAATTGCGACGATCCCGACAGTCGGTATCGTGATGCTCATCATGACAGCCCTGTTCGTGTATCTGTCCGGTTGGACAAAATACGGCAAGAAGATCTACGCGATCGGCTCCAACTTCAAGGCTGCTAAGATGAGCGGTATCAATGTCAGCATGATGAAGATTTCCGCCTTCACGATTTGCGGAATCCTGACAGGCCTTGGTGCTTTCCTCTGGATTGCCATGAACGGAAGCGCGGATCCGGCGACCACCGGCAGCAGTTATGAAATGTACGCTATCGCATCGGTCGTTCTTGGCGGCATCGCGATGAGCGGCGGACGCGGCAAGATGCTTGGAGTCCTGTTCGGCGCTATGTCCTATACGATCGTCGATAAGATCATCGTTGCACTCAAGATGGATTCTCTGATCAACAACGCAATCAAGGGAATCATCCTGATCCTGGTCATCCTTGTGCAGGTGGCCGGACCGCAGATCCGTGAAAAGTTCAGAAAGGCAGCCTGATTCATCCTGCTCATCCCAGCTGGCCGCTTTTAGAAAATGGGGCTGTCGCATTAAGACACGCCACCACTATATATGGCAGACGTTATTTGCAAATGTCTGCCATATATAGTGGAGACACTGTCTAATGCGACAGCCCCTTATTTACATTACCTGGAGAAGGATCTGCAGACCGTAGCATACAAATGAAAGAATGAGGGTCAGCAGGACATAGCGAAGACCCATGACGAACTTGTCACAGCGTATATGGAGTTTCTCAAGATCCTCATTGATGATGTTGCGGTACAGGGCGATTAAACGCCGTTCTGCTTCATGGACGCTGCATTTATAGAGCTCTGCTCCCGCAATCTTGTCCGGGTCCAGCCGGATGATGCCCTCGGGGGCAAGAAGCCTCATGAACCAGATGAGGTTCCAGACGTAGGAGACGGCAACCGCTACGCAGACGATAATATACAGGCCCATAATAAGACTGCCGGATCCGCTTTTTGACAGTTGAATCTGAGAGATGCTGCCGAACAGGCTGGTGATGAAGACGAACATGAAGCCGCAGAATGTGATGGTGATGTAGGTCTTGTTGTCGAGCTTGTTGCTGCGGTCAAAGAGATTCTGGTATTCGATCCGCAGAGATTCAAGTTCCTCGCTTGTGCCGTGGCGTCTTTGGAGGGAGGACCTGCGCTGATCATTTGGGTTTTTGCTCGGTGCGGTTTTTTCGGTGCTTATAGTGGGCTGTGCTGACATTATATCTTCTCCATTTAAGGCGGATGATCTTGCTATATGTAATAGTATACTTCTTTTTGTCAGAATATCCAATCAAGTAACAAAATCATTGGGGAAACGCTCGATTGCAACAGTTCAGACAGGCTGCACCGTGGCTCCATGAACCGGCACAAACATCATCTTCGTCGAAAAGCGTAAGTCCCTCCCTGCGAACTTGCGTAGGCGACAAGCCAAGGTGCCTGATTCGTGCTGGCACGAAAGGAAGGCACTTTGGCGCCCGCCCGACATCGAGCGTGAAACGCGAGATGAAGGCGGCTTGCCGCCTATCTGATCTCTCGGTCGGACTTACAATGCTTTTCTCACGAAGAAGGATGATTTGCTGCCGGAACAGCGAACTGTGAGATGCGCCTGTCTGAACTGTCACGTTTGACTAAACATTCACTCAAACGTCCGAATTTTCGGGCAGGCATCCTCCGGATCCCAGATCATGACTTTGGTCTGGAACGCAAAGCCCTCATAGTCGAGCTCCTGCACAGTGAACGGGTGCTCTTCAAAGACGATCGCGGACATCCCGCCTTTGGTATAGGCAGGATATTCCCCGGTAAAACCTTCTGCCCGCAGTCCGGCATCCGTCGCTTTGCGGGCTTTTTCCATTTCAAAAATTGTTTCGGGACTGTATGTTCTTTCCGGATACCGGGAAGAGGCCTCACACACTTTACTGTAGATATGTTCAAATAAAGGTTTTCGCCGGGACAGGCTCAATGCATTTGCCAGATTCTTTATGAGGGTGTCGGTACGGATAAAGGGGAGCTTTTTAAGAGCATTTGCACGATCAATCATTTT
>JAFWIM010000234.1 GCA_017514845.1 Lachnospiraceae bacterium | reverse complement strand
CGTGCCATGCAGACTCTGACTGTCATCTTGGAGGTTTTATATGCGTGAATTTAAGAAGTCATCAAAACTGGATAATGTATTGTATGATGTCAGAGGACCGGTCGTCGAAGAAGCGGACCGCATGATAGCCAAGGGAATCGAAGTACTTAAGCTCAATATCGGAAATCCGGCACCGTTCGGTTTCCGCGCCCCTGAGGAAGTCATTTACGATATGGCGAGCAACCTTCGCGACAGTGAGGGCTATTCTGACTCTAAGGGTATCTGGTCCGCCAGAAAAGCCATCATGCAGTACGCACAGACGAGAGATATCCCGAATCTGGCTATGTCAGATATCTACACAGGCAACGGCGTATCCGAACTAATCAATCTGTGCCTCTCGGCTCTTCTTGAGAACGGGGATGAAATCCTCATCCCGGCGCCGGATTATCCGCTGTGGACAGCCTGCGCGACACTGGCAGGCGGCAACGTCGTTCATTATCTGTGCGATGAGGAGAGTGACTGGAATCCGGATCTTGCGGACATCGAGAGCAAGATCACGGACAAGACCAAGGCGATCGTCGTCATCAACCCCAATAATCCTACCGGTGCCGTTTATCCGAAGGAGATCCTTGAGGGAATCGTAAAAATCGCGAGAGAGCATCAGCTCATCATTTTCTCGGATGAGATTTATGACAGACTGCTCATGGACGGAAATGAACACATATCCATCGCGTCACTCTGCCCGGATCTTTTCTGCATCACATTCTCGGGTCTGTCCAAGTCACATATGATCGCGGGCTTCCGCATCGGCTGGATGATTCTTTCCGGCAATAAGGATATGGCTAAGGATTATATCGAAGGCATCAAGATGCTCTCATCGATGCGCCTCTGCTCCAACGTCCCGGCCCAGTCGATCGTTCAGACAGCCCTCGGCGGCCACCAGTCCGTAAAAGGCTATGTGAATGAGACCGGCCGCGTCACAAGACAGAGAGATTTTATTTACGAAAGACTCAACGCGATTCCCGGCATCACCGTCAAGAAGCCGAAAGCCGCGTTCTATTGCTTCCCGAAGATCGATATAGCGCGATTCAATATCCATGACGATATGCAGTTCGCCTATGATCTGCTTCGCAAGGAGAGAGTCCTGATCGTACAGGGCACCGGCTTCAACTGGCCGGAACCGGACCATTTCCGTGTTGTCTATCTGCCGAGACGGTCCGTGCTCGCCGAGGCCTGCGATAAGATCGAGGAGTTCCTCGCAGGTTACCATCAGGAATAATTTTGGTATGAACGTTGACAATTTAAGTCGATGTTTATAAAATACAGTTATCTTTTTTATTTTTTAAAGGAGGAACTATTACTATGAAAAAGAAGGTATTTGCAGTGCTCATGTCAGCAGTGATGGCACTCGGCCTTGCTGCATGCGGCGGTTCCGCGGCAAGCAGCCCTGCAGCAACAGATGATTCTGTCGTCGCCACCGCTGACGGACAGGAAGCTGCTGGCCCGGACATCAAGGTCGGTCTGATCTGCGTTGAGGATGAGAACTCCGGTTATGACGCATCTCATATCGATGGATGTACTGCAGCAATCAAGGCTCTCGGCATCGACGAGAAGAACCTCATCATCAAGAAGGATATCCCGGAAGATGAGAGCTGCTACGACAACGCGGTAGACCTTGCAGAAGAAGGCTGCAGCATCATTTTCTCCGATTCCTACGGACATCAGAGCTACATGATGCAGGCTGCGTCCGAGTATCCGGATGTAACATTTGTTGCCTGCACAGGTGACATGGCTGCTTCTTCAGGCCTTGACAATTACAAGAATATTTTCCCGCACACATATGAGTCCCGCTACGTATCAGGCGTTGTCGCAGGCATGAAGCTTGCGGAGCTTATCGCTGCTGATCCGTCTCTTGACCCGTATGTAGGTTATGTCGGTGCTTATCCGTACGCGGAAGTTGTTTCCGGTATGACAGCATTCTTCCTCGGCGTCCGCTCCGTAGTTCCGGAAGCTCATATGGACGTTCAGTACACGAACTCCTGGTATGATCCGACAGCTGAAGGCGCAGCCGCAGAAGCTCTTATGTCCAAGGGCTGCTCCATCATTTCTCAGCACGCAGACTCCACAGGCGCTCCGTCCGCAGTTCAGGCTGCTCATGACAAAGGCCAGAACGTCTACTGCGTAGGCTACAACGTTGATATGCGCTCTGTCGCTCCGGACGTAGCTCTGACATCCGCTCAGAACAACTGGTCCGTACTGTATGAGCATATGCTTTCCTGCTTCGTAAACGGAGAGGAAGTTCCGGTTGACTACTCTGCAGGTTACGCAGATGACGCAGTCATGATCTCCGACCTCGGCGATGCTTGCGCTGAGGGCACACAGGAAGCTGTTGACGCTGCATGGGCAGGCATTGCAGACGGCAGCATCCAGGTATTCGACACAGCATCCTTCACATGCCAGCCGGCAACAGACGGCTCTTATGTTGTTGATGACGCAGGTGTTGTCACATCCGCATTCGGCCTTGACGCTGACGGCGATTTCGTGAATGATAACGGCGAAGCTATCGTTGACGGTGCATTTGTTGAGTCTTCTCTTCGTTCCGCTCCGTACTTCTCACTTCGCATCGACGGCATCACAGAGCTCAACTGATAAAATGACAGAGCTTTTGCTTTAAGTTAACATGCAACTGTACAAGCTGACATTATGTTACGTGTCAGCCTGTACAGTTGTTTACGGTTATAAGGAAAGTTAAAAATCGGGGACTTTTCGGCGGGAGAGGGGCAGTTTTGCGGAGAATCTGCCGCATTTGCAGAGCTTCCCGTTCTTAATTACACACGGATGGACGGGCCGCGTCGGTCCTGACATCAAAAAGCGAGGGATATCAATTGGGAAACACACCTGCTGTTGAGATGATCAACGTAACAAAGAGATTTGGCAAGGTCACCGCCAATGATCATGTGAATCTGGAAATCCGAAAAGGGGAGATCCTGTCCCTTCTGGGAGAGAACGGTAGCGGCAAGACAACACTGATGAACATGCTGTCCGGCCTTTACTTTCCCGATGAGGGTGAGATCCGAATCAATGGTGAACCGGTGACGATCACATCGCCGAAAGACGCGTTCGACTGCGGAATCGGTATGATTCATCAGCATTTTAAACTTGTGGATGTGTTCACGGCAGCTGAGAATGTTACGCTCGGAGCTGAGAATTCGAAGCTTGACATTAAGGCCGTGACGGCACACATCAAGGAAATATGCGATAAATACGGATTTATCATAGATCCAGGTAAGAAAGTATATGACATGTCTGTCTCCGAGAAACAGACAGTTGAGATTATAAAAGTACTCTATCGCGGAGCAGATATTCTGATCCTCGATGAGCCGACTGCCGTACTGACACCGCAGGAGACGGACCGTCTCTTCAACGTCATGCGCAACATGAAGGCAGACGGAAAGGCCATGATCATTATCACGCACAAGCTGCATGAGGTCATGGATGTGTCCGACCGCGTCGCTGTTCTGAGAAAGGGACAGTACATCGGCGATGTCGCGACCAAGGACACCAACCCGGACAAACTCACTGAGATGATGGTCGGTAAGAAAGTCACGCTGAATATTGCCCATCCGAAGTATCCGAATCCGACTCCGCGGCTTACAGTAAAGAACCTGACCGTTGTGGACGCGATCGGCGTAAAGAGACTTGATAACGTGAGCTTTACTGCCTACGGCGGTGAGATCCTTGGCATTGCCGGCATCGCAGGTTCGGGTCAGAAGGAGCTGCTGGAATCCATCGCGGGTCTGCAGATCACTCAGCCGGGGTCATCCATCCTTTATTACCCGAAAGAGGCGGATTCCAAGGGCGTTGAGCTGATCGGGAAATCACCGAAGGAAATCAGAAATCTCGGTGTTGGTCTCTCATTTGTCCCGGAAGATCGTCTGGGTATGGGTCTTGTCGGTCCTATGGGCATGACGGACAACATGCTTCTTCGAAGCTTCAGGAAGGGCAAAGGTATATTTGCGGACAGAAAGTCGCCAAAAGAACTTGCCGATAAAGTTATGAACGATCTCGGGGTCGTCACTCCGAGTACGGAATTCCCGGTCAGACGTCTGTCCGGCGGCAATGTCCAGAAGGTCCTTGTCGGACGCGAGATCGCGCAGGAACCGTCGGTCCTCATGACCGCGTACGCTGTGCGCGGACTCGATATCAACACGTCCTATATTATCTACGACCTGCTCACCGAGCAGAAGATGAAGGGCGTAGCCGTTGTCTATGTCGGCGAGGATCTCGATGTTCTGCTTGAGCTTGCTGACCGCATTATGGTCATCTGCGGCGGACAGGTCAGCGGTATTGTCGACACCGCCAAGACGACAAAAGAAGAAGTTGGTTTGCTCATGACAAAGTTCAGAAAGGGGGGTAATTCATGAACCATTCACATACACACCATGAACCGCTCCTCCGAATCGCCAAGAGAGATCCGCTGCCGAGATCCAAAGCGTATGCAGTCCGTGTGATCGCGGTCCTCATTTCTCTTCTTGTATCCGGCATATTCATTTTCTCAGTCACAAAGCTGAACCCGATCGCGGTCTACCAGTCCATGTTTCAGGGCGCATACGGGACCAACAGAAGAATGTGGGTGACGATCAGGGATACTATGATGCTTCTCTGCATCTCCCTCGGCCTTGCACCGGCGTTCAAGATGCGATTTTGGAATATCGGTGCCGAGGGTCAGGTCCTGATCGGCGGTATCGCTACAGCAGGCCTCATGAGGTCCCTCGGTACGTCGGTGCCGACACCGCTCCTGCTGATCATCATGGCTTGCGCGAGCCTTGTCTGCGGCGCTGTTTGGGGCATGATCCCCGCCATCTTTAAAGCCCGCTGGAATGCAAATGAAACTCTGTTCACTCTCATGATGAACTACATCGCTATTCAGCTGACAAGTTACTGTGTAGCACTCTGGGAGAATCCGTTCGGATCGAACTCCGTAGGTATTATCAATCCCAAGACGCAGGCCGGCTGGTTCCCGAAGCTGTTCGGGCAGGCTAACAGCCTCAACGTGATTATTGTTCTTCTGGTAACCGTGGGTATGTATGTGTATCTCAGATATTCAAAGCAGGGATATGAGATCGCAGTCGTCGGCGACAGTGAGAATACAGCGCGCTACGCAGGCATCAACGTACAGTGGGTAACGATCCGCACGATGGCTATCTCCAGCGCGATCTGCGGCCTCGCCGGTTTCATCGCGGTCTCCGGTGCTTCCCACACGATCTCCACTTCAACTGCAGGCGGTCAGGGATTCACGGCTATCATCGTCGCATGGCTGTCACAGTTCAATTCATTTATCATGGTACTGATCTCGCTCCTCATCGTCTCCCTGCAGAAGGGTGCCGTGCAGATCGCGTCTCAGTTCAACCTGAATGACTATGCTTCCAGTGTCATCACCGGAATCATCCTGTTCTTTATTCTGGGCAGCGAGTTCTTTATCAATTTCAAGATTATTGTCCGCGGGAAGAAGGGAGGAGATGCCAAATGATCACAGCAGTACAGTTTTCTCAGCTTCTTCAGTCGGCTATCGTTTTCGGTACGGTCATCATGTTCGGCGCTTTGGGTGAGATCCTCACGCAGAAGTCAGGAAATCTGAACCTCGGTGTTCCGGGCATCATGTACCTCGGCGGTATCGCGGGTCTGGCAATGAGCTACTTCTATGAGCTGAATGTGGAGCATCCGAACGGATTTGTCTCATTGATTCTTTCGTTCATAGCCGCATTTGCGGCAGCAGCCCTTGGCGGTCTGATCTACAGTTTCCTCACGATCACTCTGAGGGCTAACCAGAACGTCACAGGTCTTACGCTCACCATCTTCGGCAACGGTCTGGCCAACTTCTTCGGCGGCATACTGAATTCAATGGCCGGCGGTGTCGGTCAGATTTCCGTCCGCACAACGAGTAACGCGTACAGAATGTCACTTGCCCACTTCTTCAAGATCGGAAATATCGGCAAGATATTCTTCAGCTACGGCTTCATGGCCTACCTGGCCATCATCATCGCCGTGGTCATGTACTACTTCCTGAACCGCACCCGCACCGGACTCAACCTCCGCTCCGTGGGTGAGAGCCCGGCTACTGCTGACGCCGCAGGTATCAACGTCATTCGCTATAAGTATCTGGCGACCTGCATAGGTGCCGGCATCTCGGGTCTCGGCGGCCTCTACTACACGATGGACTACATCAAGGGTACATGGACGACCGACAGCACGATCGAGGCTCTTGGCTGGCTTGCGGTAGCCCTGGTCATCT
Source organism: Lachnospiraceae bacterium (assembly GCA_017514845.1). GTDB lineage: Bacteria > Bacillota > Clostridia > Lachnospirales > Lachnospiraceae > Chordicoccus. Next base: position 1,991 of record JAFWIM010000234.1, on the reverse strand, counting down.
TTGCCACCTGGAGACCGCTGAACGCGATCTGGGGTTCCTACCTCTTCGGTGTGCTCTACTGGATGTATCTCTACATTCCGGGCCTTACCAGAAGTTCGCAGGAAATCTTCAAGATGCTTCCCTACGTGGTGACAATTCTTGTTCTTCTGCGAGTGTCCATGCGCAAGAAGAGAGAGGATCAGCCGCCGGCGAGTCTGGGGCTTTCATATTTCCGCGAGGAGCGGTGACATTAAATTGTAAATTATCAATTGTAAAATATTGGCCAAAGGCTGCTTAATGCGGCTTTTGGCCTTATTTATGTAGAGTTTTGGATTTGGCTGAGCTGCCGTTGACCCGATGAAGCATGTTTGCTCAAAGGCCGCAAACATGCCTGAGGGAGCGGGATTTTGTTGCCACTGCCATGGGACCGAAGAAACTCATTTTGACCAAAGGCGGCAAACATGCCTCAGTAAGCAGGAGTTTGCTGCTTCTGCTTAGAATCCAATGAAACACCCTTTTGTCAAAGGCAGCAAATATGCCTCAGGGAGCTGGAATTTGCTGCTTCATCCGAAATACTTTTTTCCTTTATTGCGTTAAAGTTTATCTTGACAGAGTGAAAACCTTGTACTAGAATAATCAGCGGAATAAAGATATCTATCCAGTGTGCTGTCCAAAGGCGGACAGGAGCAGACTGTATTATTAGTCTGCCATCTGCCTAGGCGGCATCTTTTTTTTAGCAAGGCTAAAGCCTGAGAGGCGCAATCGCGAGGGCAGTACAAGAATCTAGACAGTATGATTGTTCAGCCTTCCGCGTCAGCACGAGCAAGGATACAGAAGCGATATTGATTCCAAAGTACACAATCCGCTGATCATCATATGAAATATACTGATGAACGGCAGAAATAATAACACCTACTAGAGGAGGATGAAAAAATGTCATATGTTGATGAGGTAATCGCAAGCGTAAAGGTCAAAAATGCGGCAGAGCCGGAATTCATTCAGGCAGTTGAAGAAGTTCTTGAATCTATCCGCGTTGTCATTGAGGCAGATGAGGATAACTACAGAAAGCTTGCATTCCTTGAGAGAATCACTGAGCCGGAGCGCATCATTATGTTCCGCGTACCGTGGTTAGATGACAATGGCAATGTTCAGGTCAACCGTGGATTCCGTGTACAGTACAACAGCGCAATCGGTCCGTACAAGGGCGGTCTTCGTCTCCATCCGTCAGTATACCTTGGCATCATCAAGTTCCTTGGCTTCGAGCAGGTATTCAAGAACAGCCTGACAGGCCTTCCGATCGGCGGCGGCAAGGGCGGTTCCGACTTCGACCCGAAGGGCAAGTCTGATAATGAAATCATGAAATTCTGCCAGAGCTTCATGACAGAGCTCTACAGACATATCGGCGCTGACGTTGACGTTCCGGCTGGTGACATCGGCACAGGCGCTCGTGAGATCGGTTACCTGTATGGCCAGTACAAGAGAATCACAGGTCTCTATGAAGGCGTTCTTACAGGCAAGGGTCTTACATACGGCGGATCTCTCGCAAGAACAGAGGCTACAGGCTACGGTCTTCTGTACTTTACAAAAGAGCTTCTCAAGATCAACGGCATTGACATTGCAGGCAAGACAGCAGCTGTCACAGGCGCCGGCAACGTTGCTATCTATGCTATTCAGAAGGCTCAGCAGCTCGGCGTCAAGGTGCTCACATGCTCCGATTCCACAGGCTGGATCTATGATCCGGACGGAATCGATGTTGCCACCCTCAAGGAGGTCAAGGAAGTTAAGCGCGCACGCCTTACAGAGTACGCAGCGGCTCGTCCGAACGCTGAGTATCATGAAGGCAAGGGCGTTTGGGCCATCAAGACAGACCTGTATCTGCCGTGCGCAACACAGAACGAGCTCCCGCTTGAAGGCGCTAAGGCACTCGTTGCCAACGGAACAATCGCCGTATGCGAAGGCGCTAACATGCCGACAACGCTTGAAGCTACAAAGTATCTGCAGGACAACGGCGT
>JAFWIM010000233.1 GCA_017514845.1 Lachnospiraceae bacterium | reverse complement strand
GGTGCAGAGGGCATCTGTCAATTAATGATCATGAACGAACGTCCCGACCGGGACCTTGAAAACTGAATACACATTTACCAGATACCTTCCTTCTTTTTCCAAATGGATCAGCGCGGAGCTTCCTGGGCGCGCGACGACGGTGCATCTGCACCCGAGCGATACGGGCGAAACGGAGACGCGGGGCGGAACCCCGCTTGTGGCGATGATGCGGAGAAGGGATGATGATACTTCCGCCGAAGGGCGGCTCGGCGACACCCGAAGGGCGTGCCTTGTGCAGAACCGCGGAGGGGTAACGGCCCATGGAGCAGGAATCCACCTGCCGTCTGGTAATTTCCCGGAGGCACGCAAGGCGTGCCCGTTTCCAGGGGCGTCGTGGACAAATATGGAAAGATCATAGATTGAATAAAGATTTGATAGATATATATTCAAAGATCCGGGCTGCCGACGCCGAACGGCACCGACAGTCCGGATGAACATAGCTTACCATGCAGATGATTTTTACTTATCCAGATGAAAGAAAGAGACAGCAACAGATGAAAAATGGGAGGAGCTGGAATGCTAATGATGATGAAGACAAAGGAGAGCGAAGGCCTTCGCCCCGACTGGATCTATAAGCGGGGCGATGTCTACTGGGCGGACCTGAACCCGTTCTTCGGGTCGGAGCAGGGAGGGACCCGCCCGGTACTGGTGCTGCAGAACGACGCGGGGAACTTCTTCAGCCCCACGCTCATCGTAGCGCCGATGTCGTCCCAGGTGGACAAGAGGACGGACCTGCCAACGCACATCGTGCTGGAGCAGGTACGGGGGCTCGATGGACCGTCGCTCATCATGCTCGAGCAGCTGAAGACGATCGACAAGAGGCGCGTGCGGAGCTACGCCGGGAAGCTCACGAAGGAGCAGATGGCGGAGGTGGAGGCTGCGCTCACAGGGACGCTCGGGATCTATATCACGGAGGCGGTGGAAGCACCGTGATGATCTGGAGCGGAGCTGGCATCGAGATATAGGACATAGTATTACTTGTCGGAAGCTGCGAAGCAGATCCCGATAAAAGGGCGATGAAATCGCCCGCATTTTGACTATCAGGTTTGCGAAGCGGTTCCGATAGTATGGGAATATATATTTAGGATAGGATTGACCGTGTGTTTTTACAAGGATGTCAAAGCGGTTTTTTAAGACCGGCGACATCATAGTCAAAATCAGCAGGAGCAGATAAACTATAATCAATCATTGCTGAGGACAGACGGCCGGATCCATCCTGACTTGGAACATATAAGGAGAGCAGAATGGATAAATTACTGGTTTCAGCAAATGATAAAGAGATCAGGATTCTCAAAGTATCGGATATCCAGCAGTATTTGGGACTCGGACGGGACCGGGCATATGCCCTCATGAGGTCTGCAGGGTTCCCCTCGACACGGATCGGAAGAACGTACTTCGTGACAGCCGATAACTTTGAGAAGTGGCTGAATGACTACAAGTATAAGACGTTTATTTTACAGGAGTGATGTAATATGGCAGTACGCAGGTGCAATGGAGAAGGCACTTTCATAACGATGCCAAACGGAAAGATTAGGCTGCGCAGGCAGTATGGATACAACGAGAATGGAAACGTGAGATTCCTGACGGTGACAGGAAAGTCCCGTAAGGAATGTATCCGCCTTATGGAAGAACGGATCACAGAACTTGATAAAAAAGCAGGCGTTTTCAGGGGCGGAGATACAGTAGAAGAGCTGTGCAGAAAGCATTTGAACACCCACATTTCCCAGAGGGGAAGGATCAAGGCAACTGCAGCAGACAGGAGAGAGAGTACGATCAACAACCAGGTGGCACCGTATCCTATCGCCCATATGCAGGCTTCCGCTGTGAGACCGATCGATATTGAAGGTCATATCGAAACGCTCATCGCAGAGGACCGCTTATCGGTATCATCCATTGAAAAAGCTTTCCATGTGCTTAACGGCGCTTACCGATGGGCAGTCGCCAGACAGGAGCTCAGTTATAATCCATGCGAGGCGGTCAGGGAAGGGATTATGAACCGCCTTAACCGTCTGGCTGAAAAGGATGCTGACAGCAATGATGTCATTATCCTTTCCGAACACGAGGTGGAATGCCTGAGAAGGACGGCTCTGGTAAAAAGGGAAAACGGAACATATAAATATCCTGTTGGACCGTATGTGCTGTTCCTGCTCGAGACTGGTATGCGGGTCGGTGAACTGTGTGCCCTCAAATGGGGCAATATTCAGTGGGACGAGGATGCAACTGTCGTTTCGATCCTGGGAACAAGACACCATATAAAGGTCCGTGAAGGTGATGATGCCGGATACAGGGTATGTGATGGTTCTGTAAAAAACATGCATTCAAGGCATATCGTTCTTAATAGCGAAGCTGCGGAAATTCTGGAAGAGATCTATAATGAATCAAAAGATACGTCACCGCAGGGATATGTTTTTGTGAATCGGCGCCTTAAGCCAACGAATCCCAGCAACGTTGGCGTGCTGATCAATAAATTCTACAGGGCAGCCGGCCTTGGAGAGGAGGTCAGCGGGGCGCATGTGCTTCGGCGGACATTTGCAACGGGTGAATTCCTGAAAGGCGCTGATGTCAAGTCCATAGCAAGCTATATTGGGGACCTTGAGACAACAACGTCCCAGTATTATATCTCCGTTAAGAACAATGTCAGAATCGGAGGAAAAATCATGAACGTGGCACCCCTGCCCCATCTGGTGAAGGCTTCGGGACAGAATGGATAGCATGTTTAAAGGGATTTCAAGATTAGAATCCTTGTAGCACAGTCAGGAGGTCTGAATCGTAAGATTTGGACCTTTTTATGCGTAAAAGTAATCGTGCAAGAATAGAATGCCAAAACACAGGACTTGTGCTAAACTTTCATAAAGATCTGCGATACGCGCAATGCGATAACACGGATGTTACAGAATTGACTGAAAATCATATGAAGGATATCGAATAAGATTTGCCAGACACTGTCTGGCAAATTGGGAGGAAAAGGCTTCTTATGGATAATGAATTAATGGTTCCACAGGAAATGATAGCCCAGATCAGGGAAATCATGTATGGCGCGAGACGCAACCTTGCACAGCAAGTGAACAATCAGCAGTTGCTGGCATATTGGAATATTGGCCGTATTATTGTTGAGCATGAGCAAGACAGTAATGAGCGCGCTACATATGGAAAGCAGACGATTAAACAGATTTCCCGCGTCTTGTCAAAAGAGTTTGGGAAAGGTTTCTCCAGATCGAATCTACAAAACATGCGGGCTTTTTATCTTGCATATCCGAATTGCCAGACACTGTCTGGCAAATTAAGCTGGTCGCATTACTGTGAACTTCTAATCATATCCGATTCCGACCGCCGTAGCTTCTACGAAAAAGAATGTGAACGCTCCGGATGGTCTGTAAGAGAGATGAAACGCCAGATTTCCACATCTCTTTTTGAGAGATTATTGCTTTCTGATGGCAAGGCAAATAAAGAAAAAGTTTATGAACTTGCGACCAAAGGGCAGGAACTGACAACCCCAGAGGATATCGTAAAAGATCCTTATGTTTTTGAGTTCCTTGGCATCCCGGAGAACAAGCCGGTTCTGGAAAGCGAACTGGAAAAAGCACTGGTCAGGCAGATTGAAGATTTCATGCTTGAACTTGGCAGAGGCTTTATGTTTGTTGGGACACAGCAACGTGTGACCCTGAATAACACTCATTATTATGTAGACATGGTATTCTATAACAAGGAGCTCCATGCGTATGTATTGATCGAACTGAAGACCGTGAAACTGATGCCGGAGGCAGTCGGTCAGCTCAATATGTATCTGAACTATTATGCTGCCGAAGTGAACGAGCCGGGTGACAATCCCCCGATTGGCATCATCCTTTGCACAGACAAGGATAACGTGAGTGCAGAATACGCCTTGGGCGGTCTTTCCAATAACATTTTTGCTTCAACCTATACCTATGTGATTCCGGAGAAAGAAAAGCTGATTGCGCAGGTTGAAGCAGTTTTGGAACGCTGGGAAGACAAAAAAGATTGATGAAATAGGAAAAACTGGTCATAATTGAAAGGAAAGAGCGGCAAGGAATTACTGAAAGCTGCTGAAAAAAACTGGTTTAATTATACCCAAATTATACTCCAAAATGAGAAGGAGCCTCGAAAAACCGCGTAGTTATGCGCTTTTTGAAAATGCGCATTGGTCTCTGACTCCGTCATTTCAAGGTTCGAATCCTTGTAGCCCAGCTAAGGTCTAAACCGAAAGGTTTGGGCCTTTTTTGTTTTGTCCTAACACCTTTGTGCCGGTTCTTCATGAGGACATAATGTTTCGGAAGCAACTGGAAATAAAATGCAGGCTTTTTTCGAGATTTCCGAACGGTTTGACTGGTTTTCCGATGTTTGCTATAATATTTCCGACGGGAGGTAAGCGTTATGGGAAATATGACTGAATATATAGGAACAACAGAAGCCGCAAGGCTTCTTCAGATGACCAGCCGCAGAGTAGTTGGGCTTTGTGGAGAAGGGAAACTTCCCGGAGCATCCAGGTCCGGCAGAAACTGGAGGATTCCGGTAGAGTCAGTGAAACAGTATATGAAAGATGCCGGGATACCCCTGCTCGAAGAGGCTGCGGATGATGTTCGGGAGCTTCTTCCGGTTGCCATTGGCAACACTTCTTATATCGAGATATCCAGTGAATGCTATTACGTGGATAAGACCCTTCTAATCAGAGATTTGATTGATGACCACAACATGGTCACACTGTTTACGCGCCCACGCCGCTTTGGCAAGACACTGGCCATCAATACAATCAAGACCTTCTTCGAAAAGACAGAGGAAAATACAGCAAAGTATTTCATCGATAAGAAAATCTGGCAGTGTGGTGAGAAATATCAATCTATGCAGGGGCGTTACCCTGTCATTATGCTGACATTCAAGGATGTCAAATACAATTCATGGGAAGAGTCTCTGGAAGCTATTCGGCTAGTCGTGAAGGATGAATTTAAACGACATCCGGAGTTGTATAAAAGTTCAGTGCTTGATGCGGATGCAAAGAACTATATGGACAGAATGGAGAAGGGAACGCTCAGCACAGTAGAGCTTCAGCGTTCTCTGCTGAACCTTACCCGTATGCTTTCTGCTCATCACAGGTCAAAAGTAGTGATTCTGATCGATGAATATGATACACCGATTCAGCAGGGGTACTCCAAAGGATTCTACAAAGAAGTCATTTCTTTTATGAGAAACTTTCTGTCCGGAGGTCTGAAGGATAATACAGATCTGGCTTTCGGTGTTCTGACGGGGATCATGCGCGTTTCAAAAGAAAATTTGTTCAGCGGACTGAACAATCCACTGGTCAATACGGTACTTGATGAAAAATACAGCGAATACTTCGGCTTTACCGAAGATGAGGTTCGGGCAATGGCTTCCTACTACCATAGATCGGAGGCAATGAACGAGATTCGCTGTTGGTATGATGGATACCGTTTCGGAAGTACTGAGATTTATAATCCCTGGTCTGTTACAAATTATTTTGCTTCCGGAGGGCAGGCCAAGCCATACTGGGCTAACACCAGTGATAATGATATCATCCGGGAGATTCTGACAGGACTCACACCGGAGATTGCGGATGATCTGGCTAAGGTCATGCAGGGTGAACCGATACATGCAGCACTGGATATGGAAGTTGTGTATCCTCGAATGACGGATGGAAATGACACGATTTTTAGCTTTTTACTGTTGGCTGGCTATCTCACACCTTCCGGCAGGTCGGAGGAGACGGAAATCGGAACATTTGCCTCCCTCCGCCTTCCCAACGCCGAGATACGGAGGATTTACAACACAGAAATTCTAAGTTGGATTCGTGCACAGCAATCCGGAAATATCATTTCCGAGATAGAGAAAGCGGTATATCTGAGTGATGCAAAACGTCTGCAGGAAGCTCTCAGAAAATATATGATTACCAGCATTTCCTTTTATGATGGGGCTGCAGAAGGGTTTTATCATGGAATGGTGCTCGGTCTTGTAGCCAGCCTTTCTTCAAAGTATTATATACGATCAAATAGAGAAGCGGGCGAAGGCAGGTTCGACCTTCAGCTTGAACCCAGAGACAAAGCGCTGCCCGGTATTCTGATGGAGTTCAAGGCTGTATCCGTATCGGAAAAGGATGCGCTTTCGGGCTTGGCAGAAGAAGCTCTTAAGCAGACTGAGTTTAAAAGCTATCAGAGAGATATGGAGGACCGTGGGGTAAGTGTTATTGTAAGATATGGCATTGCCTTTTCCGGAAAACAGGTCGAAGTCAGGATGGCGAGATAGTATATCTTATCGGAAGTTCCGCAAGGAACTCCCGATAAAAGGGCGATAAAATCGCCCGCATTATGACCATCGGGTTCGCGCAGGATGGGCGGCTTTAGCCGACCCATCCGATTGCGAAAGAATGGACCGGAAATTAAGTTTTCCTTAATTGCTCAATGTATGCCTTTGGTGAGATTCCATACACTGCCTTGAATTTCTTGTTGAAATGACTGGTATCGAAACAGCCAATCTCCTGAGCAATCTCGGTCAGATTCAGGTTGCCCGCGTTCATGAGAAGCAGCGCCTGTTCCACCTGCTTCTGAGCGATAATGGAATTGAAGGTTTTTCCTGTCTGTTCCCGGATCACACGACTGAGATAAGCCGGTGAATATCCGAAGTACTGCGCGGTCTCTGCCAGACTGATGTGATTGTAATGGACGCTCAAATAGCTCAGAATGCCAATGATCAGATCATTTTGTGTATTGCCGCAGCGGCCCGGAACAATGGCTGACGTTTCGTATTCTCTGACGATCTGCAGAAGAAACTGACCGATTAGCAGGGAGAGAGAATACTCATAGGCATATTTCCTGTTCTCGATTTCAGTAATCATCGCCTGCGCGAGGCCCGAAAGACAAGGGTCTTCTCCGGTCGTAAACAGGACATAGGGGCTGGTGTCCCGCTCAAACAGGATGTCCTCAAGATATTCCGCCAGCAGCTTTCCGCCGCGCAGCAGGTTCAGAAAGCGGCTGTCAAAAAAACGGCGGTTGATCATCATGTTGAGGATACAGCTTTCGTCATTGGTACAGGAAATCGCATGAAGAGAGTTCGGCGCGAGAATACAGACATTACCCGCGTTCATAGGAAATGAGGTGCTGTCAAACATATTGACACAGCTCCCGGACGCGATATAGACAATCTCTACATAATCATGATTGTGCAGCACCGGATAGCTGTATCTTTGATGAAGAGAGACGTGTGCCTGACCGGGGCTTCTGGTTTCCGCGACCGTAACTCCCCGACCATCGACAGACTTATCCCGGTAAAAATGTGAATTCGCCGTCTGCACGATAAGGCCCTCTTTTGCGTACTCCTCATAGGCAGCATAGCTCATTGGCTTATCCCAAAACCTTGCGGGACCGGATAGAAATGCCTGTTTAAATAATAGCTCGTCCTCGTTGAGAGGGCGTTTTTTTATGGCTTCCAGTTTCATACAGTCCTTTCTTTGCATATCTTTCATGTATCATATCATGGTCAATATATCATGTCAAAAATTTACCGATAGTATATTGATTTTCTTACAAGTCTGCCGAGCTGATTTTAGGTATAGTTTGTACAGAAAAACAAAAACCGTATGAGTCAATACTAAAAGGAGGGCATTATGAACGAAAATCATATTTTACCGTTCCTCTGGATGCGCGGCGAAGATGAGCAGATAATCCGCACGGAGATATCAAAGATTTACAAGTCAGGTATTCGATCGGTCTGCCTGGAGGCTCGTCCTCACCCGGATTACGCAGGGGAGAAGTGGTGGCATGATGTGGACATCGTTATTGACGAGGCCAAAAAGAGAGGCATGACCATCTGGATACTCGACGATGCACATTTTCCTACAGGCATGGCCAACAATGGTCTGGCTAAGCATCCTGAGAAGGCGCGCCGTTTCCTCGTGAGCCAGTTTGTGGACGTGGTCGGCCCTATGCCCGCAGCTCAGGTGGATTTGGATCTTTTGACCACGAAACAATTCACCTGGATGGACTTCGGCAAGCTTGGTTATAAGCCGCTGCTCGACGAGACGCGCCTTGTGTCCGTGACAGCCTGCCGCATGGCGCACGATGATTGTGAGGTGGGCGAGGCAATTGATCTCACCGACAAAGTACAGGCAGGGTATCTAACGGCCGACATTCCCGAAGGCGTCTGGCGTATACACGTCAACTTTGTTACCACATCCTTCAATTACAAGCCGGAGTACATTAACTACATTGAGGCCGATTCCGTACGCCTGCTGATAGATGAAGTGTATGAGAAGCACTATGAGCGTTACGGCGACCTCTTCGGCAGCGTGATTGCCGGCTTCTTCTCCGATGAGCCGGGCTTCTACAACTGTGAGGGATATGATGAAAACTGCTTCATCGGTCTGCGCATGCCATTGCCCTGGGGACAGGAACTGGAGAACATGCTGTTGGGGAGCTACGGTGAAAATCTCTACCGCGACCTGGCCCTGCTGTTTGCCGATCACGACGACAAGTCCCACCGCGGACTCCGCGTGGCATATATGAACGCAGTGAGCAGACTATACGGCAAAAACTTCACTGCCCAGCTTGGTGACTGGTGCCGTGCCCACAAGGTACAGTACATTGGCCACATTGTCGAAGACAACTGCGGCTATATGCGCCTCGGAGCAGGCGTTGGTCACTACTTCCGGGCAATGGAAGGTCAGGACATGGCCGGCATCGATAATATCGGTTACCAGCTCATGCCCGCCAACGACGTAGCCTCTCGCCATACCGGTTTTTCGGATATCGAGCCGACCTTTTACCATTACTATCTGGGCAAGCTTGGCGCTTCCGCTGCCGCTATTGATCCGAAGAAGCGCGGCAGACTGATGTGCGAGAATTTCGGTGCTTACGGCTGGCGGCTCGGCGTGCGCGACATGAAGTGGCTGGCCGACTACTGGATCAGTCAGGGCGTGAACTACTTCGTCCCACATGCCTTCTCCATGGCTGAGTATCCGGACAACGATTGCCCGCCTCACTTCTATGCGCGCGGCAAAAACCCGCAGTTTCCATGGTTCTGTGAATTGATGAAATATGTGGATCGACTTTGCAATATATTCTCCGATGGACAAAGCGTGCCGCAGGTAGGTCTCCTCTTTGAGGCTGAGGCAGACTGGAGCGGCAAGACCATGCGCGGTCCCGTGATCGGTAAAGAACTGTTGAGCCACCAGCTCGACTTCATGGTAATACCCGCGGATGTGTTGGCAGAGGGAGCCGCAGTAGATAATAACATGCTTGTGGTGAACGGTCGCCGGATGGGTGCGCTGATTGTCCCTGCCTGCGAGTTTATCCCCGCAGACGCTGCACGCTTCATTGCTGCCCATCCCGAGCTGCCCGTGCTGTTCGTGGACCGCTTCCCCGAGGGCATTGCTGAGATGTCGGCCGACGGCGATGCGCTTCTTCAAGCCGCAGCAGATGGCCGCAGCACGGTTGCGCTGGATGAGATCGCCGAAACACTGCGCGGCATGGGAATCACTGACAGCATCACCATCGAGGGTGCAACACCGGCGCTGCATACGTATCATTACCGCAAGGACGGCAAGGACATATTCATGCTGATGAATGTTTCGTCTGCGGAAACTCTGAATCTGACAGTCCGCCTGTCCGGCTGCTATGGCCGCTATGATGCTATGTTTGATCGCACGGAGCTGTTTGACAATCCTGCGCTGACCATTGCGCCGTATCAGTCTGTCGTGCTAGTGAGCGATCCTGAAACTACAATCACTGTGAATTCCGCCTGCGGTGCGCAGACCGGCAGTCTTGCACTGGAGCGCTTCGACCTGACGCTTAATCCCATCAGCGGTGAGAGCGAGACAATAGAGAACTTCATGCTGCAGCCCGTATCCAACATTCGCCGCGATTTTGCCGGTGAGCTCTTATATACCGCAAAGATCACACTGGAAACATTACCGACATACGCTGTCTTCTCCGCTCAATATCTCTTTGAGTGTATGGAACTGGCAGTGAATGGCAAGGCTTTCCCGCTGGTGTACACTCCTCCTTACGAGCAGGATATCACGCCTGCACTGCAACTTGGTGAAAATGAAATCGCGGTTCGCGTGGCGACCACCGCTCTGCGCGATGCCAACACCAAGCCGGGCATCTTCGGTAAGGAGCGCACCATCCTCGAGCCCACCGGCATGTTCGGCAAAGTGGAAATCAAATTGTACTGAGAGGAGACCGCAATGAAATTCAATGAAATCTTTCATCTCGGCGTGGTAGTTAGAAACATGGATGAGGCTTTAAAAATCTACACCGAAGAGCTGGGCTACGGCCCCTTTGAAATGGGGGATGGCGAGTTTTTTGCAGACAAGCTCATCAACGGTGAAATTGGTCCCGGCCTGCCCATGAAAACAGCGACTTATCGCTCCGGCACCTATGAAATCGAGTTGATTGAGCCGACCGGCCCTTCCATCTATATGGATTTCCTTAATGAAAAAGGTCCCGGCATTCATCATGTGATTCTTAAGACTGACGAGAAGTACGCCGACGTCGTTGAAATGGCAAGGCGCGTCTCCGGCAGGCCGCCGAAGCTCGAGACCAAATTCCCAAACGGTATTCCCATTGTGGCCTACGTCGATCTTCAGGAAGAAGCCGGGCTGCTGCTCGAAATCGGCGGAAATAACGGTATGACCGAGGAGTGAACTGCGTCAAAGATCAAAAAGGAAAAAACAGCGGAGTGATCCGCTTCAAAAATGAAAGGAGAAAAGAAACATGAGCGAAAACAATAAACCCGCTGAAAATGCAAAACTGCCTCTTGCATCGACCATCGCATACGCGATCGGCAGCTCTGGCGGGAATGTAAGTTTCTATATGATCAACAACTATCTGATGCTTTTCTACACGGATGTAGTGACCCTGTCGGCGGCAGCCATTTCCACCATCATGCTCGTCGCCCGTATCTGGGATGCCATAAATGATCCGATGATGGGTATGATCGAAGACCGCACCCGCACCCGCTGGGGCAAATTCCGTCCCTGGCTGATGATTGGACCTCCGTTCCTCGCTATCTTCAATCTGCTGACATTCACGGCATTCCCGCTCCAGGGCGCGACTAAGGCTATCGTCTGCGGTGTCTGCTACATCGGTGCCGGCATGGCCTACACCGTCGTGCAGGTCGCAATCAACGGCCTTGTTAACCGTATCACCAATGACTCTCAGGCCAAGATGAACTTGATTGCCATCGCACAGATTGCGAACCAGATCGGTCAGGTCATCATCGCCGCTGTTCTCATGCCGATCATCCTTTATTTCAGCTCTACGATTGGCGCGGACGGTGCCAAAATCGCGGACGGCCATGGCTACTTTATGGGCACGCTGTTTGTATGCCTCGTCACCGTTCCTATGATCTGGATAGCTGCATTTAAGTGCCGCGAAGTCTCTGTGGAGGAGCCTGCTGTTGTGCAGAAGAAGGAAAAGAAACCAATTGGTGAGTCCCTCAAGCTGATGGCCAAAAACGATCAGCTGGTCTACTCCGTGCTCTCCACCTTTATCGCTTGTGTCGGCATTATCGGCCGCTACGGTGTACTTAGCTACTATGTAATCTACGTTGTCGGCTCTTATACACTGATCGCTCCCGTTTTCTCAATCATGAGCTTCGCGCAGATGGTTGGAAATATGCCCCTGCCCTGGTTAACAAAGAAGTTTGGCAAAGTCAGAGTCTATATCTGGGCAAATATTGCAACTGCTGTTGTCCTGGCTGTCCTTTTCCTTCTGTCCAGGACCCCGAACAACGCCGTTATCATTGCCCTTTCGGCTGTTGTCGGTTTCCTTGGCGCTTCCGGCAGTATCTCCTACTCCTTCACCTGCGATGCGGTCGAGTACGGAGACTGGAAATACGGAATCCGTGATGACGGTCTGGCCTTCTCCATCATGTCCTTCGGCGTGAAGCTCGCACAGGCAATCACCGGTGCGGTCGCGGTTCCTCTGCTGTTGGCTATGGGCTATGTCGCTAATCAGGCGCAGGCTCCAGCCACTGTTACCGGTATCAACGCTCTCGTGAATCTTGCTCCTGCTGTCATTATGGTCATCGCCGTATTGCCTATCATCTTCAAGTATAAGCTGGACGAGCCTATGATGGCCAAAATCACCGCAGAGCTGGCCGAGCGCCGCGCCGGTGAGCAGGCATAATTCGAATACACAAGAAACTTTACGGGGCTATCGCATTAGGTGATAATGCGACAGTCCCGCCTTAGAAGAAAGGATAGGAATTGAATAATGAAGATTAACGGACTGAAAAAAGAGCTTCCGCCAATCCTGGTCGGTACTTCCTCAGGTTTATTCACTGATGAGATGAGTCCATGGATTCCAACAAATCTGACACGTGAGGAGCAGTTCGCCGCAATTGATCAGATCTGGGAGATGGGGCTGCACGCTTTTGACTGCGCAGCCGGATATGGAGAGCGTGTGTTGGGCGCATATTTGCTTGATCGCGGCCGTGTGGAAGATGCTGTCATCCTTACAAAAGGCTGTCACCCGAATTTTTATCGGAAGCGTGTGACGCCCTTTGATCTTTTAAGTGATTTTTATGACTCGCTTGCCAAGCTTCATCGTGAGTATATCGATATTTACATGCTGCACCGTGACGACCCGACGGTTCCCGTGAGCGAAATCATCCCTGTGCTGGATAAGCTGCAGAAGGAGGGGAAAATCGGTATCTATGGGGCATCCAACTGGTCGATGGAACGCTTCCGCGAAGCCAACGCATTTGCCGCAGAAAATGGAATGGATGGTTTTCGTGCTATCAGCCCGCATTATTCTCTTGCTCATCAGATCGAGGACTGTTGGGGTGGAGGTGTGTCCATTACCGGGCCGGAGCATGCAGAGGATCGCAAATGGCTGACAGAGCAGCAGATTCCGGTATTTGCCTATTCATCTATGTCCGGCGGCTTTATCTCCGGCGAATTCAAAAGTAACGATCGCGAAGCGGCAGCAGCATTTCTCTCCGAACCGACGAAGAAGGGATACTGGGCGGACGAGAATTTTGAACGTCTTGCCAGGGCTGAACAGCTTGCTAAAGAGCGCGGGGTCTCAGTGGCGACGATTGCCATGGCCTGGCTCTTCAATCAGGATCTGAAGGTGATTCCGATTCAAGGCGGGCATGTCCCGAGTTTCTTCAGTCAGAATCTCAAGGCGGCGGATTTCAAGCTGACAGAAAGAGAGGTCCGCTGGCTGAACCTTGAGGTATAAATTCGGGAGGTATGAGTATGCGGCAGATTTCGGCTGTAAAAACGGCAATCGTCGGCTGCGGAGCCATCAGTGACATTTTCTTCAAGAACTTTACCGAGCGTTTTGAGATTCTGGATCTTGTGAGTTGCTGCTCCCGCGGCCGGATCAGTGCCGAGAAGAAAGCGAATCAGTACGGAATCCACGCGTCAACGCTGGAGGAGATTCTTGCCGACCCGGAAATTGAGTTGATTGTCAATTTGACGCCGCCGGGTGAGCATTATGAGACGATCAAACGTGCATTTGAAGCAGGTAAGCATGTCTGGACGGAGAAAACGATCACGACGGATTTTGAACAGACAAAGGAGCTGGTTTCCCTTGCGCGGAAAAAGAATCTCCTTTTCGGCAGTGAGCCGGATCATTTTCTCGGCTCAGCATGGCAGTGCGCGCGAGAATATCTGGATGGCGGCATCATCGGCGACGTGACCTCTGCTGTCGTCAGCGTGAGCCAGAACTATGGCGTGACTGCCGACCGTATCCGCTTTGCTGCCCAGCCGGGCGGTGGTCCGGGCTTCGATTTTGGTATTTACCTGGTAACACAGCTTGTTGCCCTGCTCGGCCCGGCCAGAGAGGTCAGCGGCTTGATGCTGACACAGCGCCCTGAACGGATACACGGCGATCTCCGACATCCTGAATTCGGTCAAAGCTATATCTATACGAATGAGGACTTTGCATCTGCGAGCATTGTATTTGAGAGCGGAGCCGTTTCTGTAATCCATATCAACGGCAACAGCATCCTGGAGGGACCGTCCTCCTTCCATGTCTATGGTACACAGGGTGTATTGTCGCTGCCTCTTGCGGCTAACTTCAGCGGCGATATCCAGATTTTTCGCCCGGGTTCTTTCGCTCCTGCGCCTGTATTGCCCGCTCACGGATTTGATCACGATTCCCGGGGCGTCGGAGCGGCTGACCTTGCATGGTCCCTGCGGCTCGGCAGAAGACCGCGCGCAGATGCGGCTCTCGGACTGCATTGTCAGGAGATTCTGCATGGGATCCGGCAAAGCGGCGAAAGCAAGCAGACGTACCGTTTGACGACCAGATGCGAACGTCCTGCACATCTATCCAAGGGGTATCGCGGGCTTCCCGGATTCTGCTTCCCGGAAGAAAGCTCATTAATCCTCTAATACTCCCTTCATCTAAACAGGCAGGACGGAATTACTGAAATAGACGGAAGTGATTATAACCAAATTAGAACCAGAAAATGAGAAGGAACCTCGAAAAACCGCGTAGTTATGCGCTTTTTGTAAAATGAGCATTGGACTCTGACTCCGTCATTTCAAGGTTCGAATCCTTGTAGCCCAGTTTAAGGTCTAAATCGTAAGATTTAGGCCTTTTTCTTCTTGGCTTTAGCCTGTTGAGCGAAATGGAGTTTTTCGTTGTTCCGAAAAATGGAATGAGCGAAACAAAAAACCACCTGCTATGCAGGTGGAACCCAAAAAGTTATACAATTGATCACCTTTCCGTCTACAATATAGGTG
>JAFWIM010000232.1 GCA_017514845.1 Lachnospiraceae bacterium | reverse complement strand
TATCAGTTCCTGGTCATCGACAATGCCGAGCAGCCGGCAGTCGCCGCAGAGTTCGGGCTTGATCCGGACAACGTCATGGAGTATGACTTTGATGACGCAAAAGAGAATACTACACAGTATGTAGAGGACGTCATGAACGCTCTCGGCAGCGCTGCTGATGATCGTTTCCAGACTGAATAATCGTATGATTTCTGCTAAGTAAAACAGAATAATATGAGGGGTGTCGCTGCCTTGCGGGGCAGCGGCACCTTTTAAGATGAAAGCATTTGCAGTGCTTCTTTCATTTGACAAGGAGGAAAAGAAATGGCTAAAAATCAGAGTGCCAGCCTGGACCGCAAGAAATTCTTTGCCGATCCGATCATGGTCACTACGATTGTTGTCCTGATTGCCTTCCTGACATTATTCATTCTCTATCCGCTGGCAATTCTTCTGGTCGACAGCTTTGTGACTGACCAGGGCATCGGTTTTTCTGTCTTCAGGCGGATCATGAAAATGTCCAATTTCCGAAGGGCAATCACCAACACGCTGAAAGTCGGTTTCCTTGTAGGTATCGCGTCCGCGCTCATCGGACTTCTGTTCGCCTACGTTGAAGTGTATGTAAAACTCAAGACCCGCTTTATGGAAGGCCTCTTCAAGGTCGTCTCCATGCTGCCGGTCGTCTCCCCGCCGTTCGTGCTGTCACTGTCCATGATCATGCTGTTCGGCAAAGCCGGTATTATCACCCGCTTCCTGCTGCATATCTACGACAACAACGTTTACGGCTTCTGGGGCATCGCCATTGTTCAGACCCTGACCTTCTTCCCGGTCTGCTATATGATGATGCGAGGTCTCTTAAAGAATATCGACCCCTCCCTCGAGGAAGCTGCCCGCGATATGGGCGCAACCCGCTGGAAGGTCTTTATGACAGTCACGCTCCCGCTGATCCTCCCGGGTCTTGGAAATGCGTTCCTGGTCACTTTCATCGAGTCAATCGCCGACTTCGCGAACCCGATGATCATCGGCGGTTCCTACGATACGCTGGCGACGACGATCTATCTGCAGATCACCGGTGCTTACGATAAGGAAGGCGCGTCCGCGATGGCTGTCGTCCTCCTCGGCATCACGCTCCTCATGTTCATCGTGCAGAAGTACTATCTCGAAGCCAAGAGCACGGCGACCCTGTCCGGCAAGGCGTCCCGCCAGAGAATGCTGATCGAGGACCGCAGTGTCACGATTCCGCTGACCATTCTCTGCTCACTGCTTGCCATCTTCGTCGTCATGATGTACATCTGTGTTCCGTTCGGCGCCATGTTCAAGACGTGGGGCTATGACTTCCACCTGACTACAAAGTGGTTCAAGCAGGTATTTACAAAGTATAAGGGCCTCAAGGCATTCAAGGACTCCTTCGTCCTGTCGCTCGTTGCCTCACCGATTACGGCTCTCCTGTCCATGATCATCTCGTATTTGGTCGTCAAGAGGAAGTTCAAGGCCAAAGGATTTATCGAGGCGGTCTCCATGCTGGCCATGGCTGTTCCGGGTACCGTTCTCGGTATCGGATATATCCGCGGCTTCTCCGCCGGTGTATTCAGGACCGGATTCCTACAGGGTCTTTACGGAACCGGAGCGATCCTGGTCATCGTCTTCATTGTGCGAAGCCTTCCGACAGGTACGAGAAGCGGTATCTCTGCTCTGCGTCAGATCGACAAGAGCATCGAAGAGTCCGCGTATGATATGGGCGCGGACAGCCTGACAGTCTTTATGACAGTCACGCTGCCTCTCATCAAGGATAGTTTCCTGAGTGGTCTTGTCACTGCATTTGTACGCAGTATTACCGCTATCAGCGCGATCATCCTTCTCGTTACTCCGCAGTATCTGCTGATCACAGTCCAGATCAACGAGTTCGCGGAGAAGGGTGCCTACGGTATCGCATGCGCATTTGCATCGATCCTTATCATCATCACGTACAGTGCGGTCCTTCTGATGAACCTCGTCATTAAATACTTCGGAACGAGCCGCAATTACAGGGAGGAATAAGCAATGGCAAAAGAGAAAAAAGGCGTACGCCTTGAACATATTTCGAAGATATATCAGGATCCGAAAACTAAAAAGAATTTCTACGCGGTCAAAGACACCTCACTGGATATCGAGCCCGGCAGCTTTGTTACACTGCTCGGACCGTCCGGCTGCGGCAAGACGACGACCCTGCGTATGATCGCCGGCTTTGAGAGCCCGGACGAGGGTGAAATCTACCTGGGCGGCGAGCCGATCAACGCGCTCACACCGAACAAGCGCGACACGGCCATGGTCTTCCAGAGCTACGCTCTGCTTCCGCACTATAACATTTTCGACAACGTCGCCTACGGTCTCAAGCTCCGCAAGATGGACAAGGAGACTATAAAGACAAAGGTCACCAACATCCTGAAGCTTGTCGGCCTCGAGGGAATGGAAGCCCGCATGACCAACCAGCTGTCCGGCGGCCAGCAGCAGCGTGTCGCTCTTGCCCGCGCGCTGGTCCTTGAACCGGGCGTACTGCTCTTCGATGAGCCGCTGTCCAACCTGGATGCCAAGCTCCGCGTCTCTATGAGAACCGAGATCCGCCGTATCCAGCAGGAAGCCGGAATCACTGCGGTCTATGTCACTCACGATCAGAGTGAGGCCATGGCGATTTCCGATAAGATCATCATCATGGAGAAGGGTATCGTCGCTCAGATGGGTTCACCGCAGGAGATCTACTATCATCCGAAGAGTGAATTTGTCGCTGACTTCATCGGCGAGGCCAACTTCCTGAAAGGACCTCTGAAGTCCAAGAACGGCAGCGACGGCGTGGTCGATATATCCGGCACAAAGGTCGATGTCAAAGAGATAAAGAATTTCGGCATCGGCGATACATGCACGCTGGTCCTGAGACCTGAGTCCGCTGTCCTCGCGGATGCGGGCCAGCTGCCCTGCAGAGTCATTCTGAGCTGCTTCATGGGAAGCTATCAGAACTATCATGTCATGGTCGGCGACAACCTTGTCAAGATTACGGACTTTAACCCGAAGAACAAGAAGATCTACAATGTCGGCGACAATGCATATGTGAAGTTCGATCCGGCAAATGTTCACGTTCTGTAAACTCCGCCCGCCCCGAGCGGCCGGTCAGATCAAAAACGAATAATGCAGCTAATAAAGGGGGCTGTCGCCTTAATGCGACAGCCCCTGATTTCGTCAAAACGGTCAGTCAAAACGGTATACAGTCGGTCCTGCGGATTCCGCCTTTTTTGCCGCCGGTACGACCGGCGTGTAGGCGATCCTCATGACCTCCCGGCTCTGTGTCTCAAGATAGATATCATTGGAGTTCGTAAGCTTTTTGTGGCGCAACGTCGCGGTGATCCTGGAGCAGAGCTTCTCGATCTTTTCATCGATGGCCGGGTCAGCCGGATTCGTCTTCATGATGGATTCCAGATTAACGCGGAGCTCCGGAAGGAGAGTGAAACTGTCGATGCCCCTCATACGCCACTTGTAATAGGGCATATAGCGCCTGTTGATCAGGTAGCCGACCTGGCATGCCGCCTCACAGAACTCCGAGAGCGTGAAGTACATCATGCCGATATCTCCTCTGCGCCTCGCGCGGGGCAGGTTGTACTGACCTGCCTGAGCAGCTGCGTGGAGTGAGTTGGCCAGTTTAATGAGGCGGATTTCCTCCGGGTAGTACTCGAAGGCGCTGCGCAGCATTGTGAAAAGTCCGAGCGGATCTTCAAATATCTTTCCGCCCATGAGCGTCGCCAGTTTTGTCTCGTCAACTTTCCACCACTCGTCAAATGTCTTTGGCGCCTTTTCACAGCCGGATATCCTGCGTATGAAATCGCTGATACTGAAGACGCCGACGCGCTGACCGGTCTCCATCCTGGAATTGCGAGTAGGAAAACCTCTGAACGTTTTCGGCAGTTTTGTGTAATCGTCCGCCAGCATGGATCCGATTTCCCTGTAGTCTTCGTCAGTCAGCCAAAGGCAGAACGCCGGACCGAAATCATGGTCGGTCGAATAGCGGTCGTCGAATCCGAAGCATTCGGATCCCTCCCCGATGAGACCGGCGGCTATGCGGTCTCTGTACATGGGATATTTCTCTTCGATGAGCGGTCTGCCGTATTCTTCATAAAACGCTCTGCACAGATCGAGTCCCTTTAAATTCTCATCTCTGTAAGCATCCTGGCGCTTTTTGAGATCCCGTATATAATTAAGGTTCCGACGTATTGTCTTTTCATTTTCACTGCCGGGGTCCTGACTTTTTATGATAGTGAGCGCCTCAGCCATATATCTCTCGGCTCGGTCATAGTTCTTTCCGGCAAGGAAGGTCTCGGAGAGGGTGATCAGAGCGGAGAGACAGCGCGGATCGGACATGGTCCCGGTGCGCCTTGCGCTGGCAATGCCCATCTCAAGCCAGCGGGTCCCTTCATGGGTCTCCTGAAGCGCAAATGACGCATCACCCAGATTGATATATGTCGAGGCAAGTTCGCGTGCCGCCTGCTCCTTATCTTCGACCTGCTTCAGAATGTTCAGAGCGGCAAATGCCTCCGCGCGCGCTTTCTGAGCCCTGCGGGTCTCCAGATAGAGATGTGCTATGTTGTTGTGAAGAACTGCTATGCGGGGGTCTGTCGGAGAGAGGAGATCGGCATAGACAGACGCGGCTTTTCTGTAGAATCTCTCTGCTATGTCGTACTGCATGGCTGACCGCGCGCCCTCGGCAATATTGATGTAGGTCGCGGCAGCGGCAGCGGTGTGCTGTATGGAAAGTGTTTCTATGACAGCGTCCGCTTCGGGTATCAGAGCGAGCATCTCCTGATGACGATCCTGGCTTCGCAGAAGGGCCATGTACTCATTGAGTATGGGAAGCTGCGAGTTGACGTCTTTCTGATCTCTGGCAGTCTTAAGGTTTGCCACCATGAGTTTTTCTGCCGCCTCGTAGTTGGATTTTTCGTACAGCTGGTCAAGTTCAGCGTAAAAGTCATTCATATTTATCATCGGATCTACCCCCATGGGGCTATTATAACAGACAATCCGCAGATGAGAAGAGAATAGTGAGCGTTTTTCCGGGCAGACTGCATTTGCATAATCGTGGGGAGCCAATCACGTCTTTCTTCTGTAATAATGAATAGAAAAATGATACAATGTATGAAAGGTCTGACAATATGCAAGGCGGGAATCTTCCTGCCCGTCAATGGACTCTGAGTCCGGAAAGGATATGATATGAAAAAGAATCTGCTGGTCGCCCAGTCCGGTGGCCCCACGGCGGCAATCAACGCGACTCTTGCGGGTGTGATCAGAGCAGCAAAAGAGAGAGAAGAGATTGATACCGTTTACGGAGCTCTGTACGGTATTCAGGGTGTACTTCAGGAAAAATTCATTAATCTCAACCAGATCGTGGACACGGAGGAAAAGCTCGAGAAGCTGCGTGTCACCCCTGCCGCTGCACTGGGATCCTGCCGTTTCAAACTGACTCCGATCGAGAAGGATGACAGTCAGTACAGACAGATCGTCGATATTTTCCACAAAAACAACATCGGCTATTTTGTTTATATCGGCGGCAACGATTCCATGGACACAGTGGCCAAGCTGGCAAAATACTGCAGCGATAACGGCATCGATGACATACAGGTGATCGGCGGCCCGAAGACGATCGACAACGACCTGGTCGGTATCGACCACTGCCCGGGATTCGGCAGCGCGGCAAAATATATCGCAGCTGTATTTGCGGAACTCGAGCAGGAGATGTGTGTGTATGACACAAAGAGCGTTATTGTCGTCGAGATGATGGGACGCCACGCGGGCTGGCTGACGGCGGCAGCGTCTCTCGCGGATGTTGCAAATGTAGATGTGCCCTACCTCATTTACCTCGAGGAGAGGCCCTTCTCCATCGACCGCTTCATCGATGATCTGAACGCTAAACTGAAGGACTATGACGCTGTGATGATCGCCGTGAGTGAGGGCGTACACGATGAGAACGGTGTCTTTATCTGTGAGTCGGTCGCGGCAAGCAAGGGTGTCGATGTGTTCGGCCACGTTCAGCTGTCCGGAACGGGAAAGATTCTCGAGAACGCGATCAGGGACAGGATCGGCTGCAAGGTGCGCTCAATCGAACTGAACCTGCTTCAGCGCTGCGCGTCGCATATCCTTTCGGCCACAGATATCGAGGAGTCCACGATGCTCGGAGAGAATGCTGTCAAACTGGCTGTGAACAGACAGAGCGGTCTTATGTCCTCGCTGCGCAGAGTCGGTGACTCTCCCTACAGGGTCGTCTATGAGGGTGTTGATATTCAGAAAGTCGCAAACGCAGAAAAGAAGGTTCCTCAGAACTGGATCAATAAGGCCGGGAACAATGTCACGCAGGAGTGCATCAATTACCTCCGCCCGCTGGTCGCAGGCGAGATGACATGCAAGTTCAAGGACGGAGTTCCGGACTACATGATCCTTAAATAGTAAAAGGCACAGCCTTCCGGAGAACTAAAAATGAAATTGGATTTTGACTTGAAAGAGAAGGCAGGCCGCACTGCTGAACACCTGATGTTAAGTTTTAAATGGGTCCTGTTCGGCATACTTGTCGGACTTGTAGTCGGCTTCTGCGCGTCTATATTTGCTAAAACGATACTGCTCGCGACATCTTTCCGACTTTCCCATACATGGATTATTTTTCTGATGCCTGTTGCCGGATTGATAATTGTATATCTTTATCATCTGGCCGGCTCAGCCGGAGTCGGCGGCACGAACCTCATCCTTGCCTCGATCCGAAAGGGAGAGGAAGTTCCCGCCGCTCTCGCGCCGCTGATTTTTGTCGCTACGTCGCTCACTCATCTGACCGGCGGCTCTGCCGGGCGTGAGGGCGCCGCTCTTCAGATGGGCGGCAGCATGAGCTCAGCCCTGGCAAAACTTCTGCATTTTCCGGAGGAGGATCGGAGGCAGGTCATCATGTGCGGTATGAGCGCCGCATTCTCTGCTCTTTTTGGGACGCCGCTCGCGGCGGCTGTCCTCCCGATGGAAATCAGCACGGTCGGTATCATGTATCACTCAGCCTTTGTGCCGTGTGTCATATCTTCGCTGACCGCGCATTTTGTGGCGGGCTGGCTCGGTCTCGGATCGGAGCAGATGCTTGTGACCAATGTGCCTTCATTCGATGTGATCGATATGGGGCAGGTCGCTGTATTTGCAATCCTATGCGCCCTCGTCGCGATCCTTTTCTGCGCGACCATGCACAGGACAGAGCACATCCTGAGCCAGAAGGTCCCTAACGATTACATTAAGGTCGTCGGCGCAGGTGCCATCATTATCGTGCTCACGCTCCTCGTCGGAGACCAGACCTACAACGGCGCGGGCAGCAATATCATTGAGGCCTGTGTTGTTGAACCCGGCTTCAGGGTTCCGTGGTACGCCTTTTTGCTCAAAATAATTTTTACAGTCATCACATTGTCAGGCGAGTACAAGGGAGGTGAAATCGTTCCGTCGCTTTTTATCGGGGCGACATTCGGCAATTTCTTCGCCTCTCTGACCGGCTTCGATCCGGGGCTCTGCGCCGCGGTGGGCATGGCTTCCGTGTTCTGCGGGGTCACGAACTGCCCGATCGCTTCGCTGCTCATAAGCTTTGAGCTCTTCGGATTTGAGGCCATGCCGTTTTTCCTGCTTGCCGTAGCGATGGCATACCTGTTTTCAGGCAACTATGGCCTGTATCACGGGCAGCTGATCCGCTACTCCAAGGTGGGTGTAAAGCGCATAGACCAGCACACACGCTGAAGCATAAGGGGCTGTCGCATCAGTGCGGCAGCCCCTCTTTTAACCGGTTCACAGCCATCTCGTATTCCGAGATAGATTTGGCTTTTTTTATCTTTTTTAATGCTTTGTCCGCACCGGGGAAGAGATCGCCCGCGTACCACCAGAGCTCCTTCATCTTGGCGAGAACCGGCGCGTCCCCGTACATTTCCTCCTCATAGCCCTTTTGAATCTCCCGGAAGAATGAGAAAAGCTCATCCCCGCAAAGAGCGGGACCTCCCTGTATCTCGCGGACGAGAGCCGGATTCCTCAGCAGTCCCCGGCCGATCATGACAGCCTGATCCTCCCCAATACGATCCATATCCGAGGGCTTTGTTATGTTGCCGTTGTAGCACAGGGGATGCTTTGACATGCACCGTATCTCCTCGTACACGTCTCT
Organism: Lachnospiraceae bacterium; assembly: GCA_017514845.1. GTDB lineage: Bacteria > Bacillota > Clostridia > Lachnospirales > Lachnospiraceae > Chordicoccus. Next base: position 12,428 of record JAFWIM010000232.1, on the reverse strand, counting down.
GTGGGGCTCTCCCTGATACATTTCTTTCGTAGTTCTCGGATGGACGATGACTTCCCGGAGGGGATAACGGTTGAATACTTCATAAATCGGTATGGCTTCATCTGCGCGCATAACGCCGATGCGGCTCTTTACGGATATACCGGCAGTAAGGTGATCCGCGGCCATCAGCTCGAATGTCCTGTCAAAGAATCTGTCGAGCGCATCTATATCGCCGAGCATGGCGGACCCCTTTCCCTTTGTCGTCACCGTCGGGACAGGGCATCCGAGATTGAGGTTGACTTCATAGTAGCCCATCTCGGCAAGGACCCGGATCGTGTAAACAAAATCCTCAGGAACTTTGGTGAGGACCTGCGGAATGCAGACATAAGACGCGTTGTTGGCCGGGTCTACATCTTTTTTCTCTCTTGTCTTCATCTTGTGGGTCTGATTGGCCGCGATGAACGGGGTATAGTATCTGTCGATCCCCGGGAAATGCTTTGCGTGGGCGCTGCGGAAGATCCAGCCGGTTATGCCCTCGAGCGGGGCAAAATAATATTTCATCTGATGTCCTCTCTCCCTGTCGGTTGTACATCGTATTATCAATGAGGTGGGATTAAAAGTTCAGTGTGGCATAGGAGCACTTGGCTTACGGCCCAAAGCATCCGTCTTTAGGACTTGCGCGCCGCCTTTTTGAACTGTAACAAAAAGTTTATCCCGCAGACTCAATATGTGCAAGCTAGTATTTGTAAATAGTCGCATAATTTGATACACTTATGAGCAAGAGATGAAAACAGACGGCACGATCATGGCAACTGAAACGGATCTCATATTCAATTCTTCCCGTCGGGGCAGAGTGAGACCTGAAGCCAGCCGGATTAAGGTTCGTAATAATAAGGAGGTGCACATATGCCAGAGAACAGGCCTCGCGGCAGAGAGAAAAGGGTAACACAGAGCAGCACAGGCGTCCATCGCAGAGGCAGCGGTACCGGTCAGGGTCCGGTAGGATCCCCGAACGGATACAGCGGCAAGGGCTCCGGCGGAAAGTCCGGCGGAGGAATCACCCGCGCGGGCGGGCTGAGTCTTCCTGTCATTATTCTAGCGGTCATCGCTTACTTTATCTTCGGCGGTGGTGGAGGCGGTACAAGTACAGTGACCAGCACCGGTCAGAGTAATAATTACGGACAGTCATCCTACGCTTCCCAGGGAGCCGCGTCCGGCGGTTATTCTTCAACGGCCGGTCAGACAGTGAACACATGGGTAGACAGCACAGGCACATCCGAGACTCTCAATACGTCCGTCTCTTCCGGTGCCCGTGAAAAGTACACGAAGCTCCTCGGCAGCGGTAAGGACACAGTCACGCTGATGGTCTACATGTGCGGAACTGACCTTGAGTCACGGAGCGGTATGGCGACGAACGACCTTCAGGAAATGGCCGCCGCGACCCTCGGCGACAAGATCAATCTGCTCGTCTATACCGGCGGCTGCAAGCGCTGGAACAATAACATCATTGACAACAATGTGAACCAGATTTATCAGATCACATCGAACGGTATGCGGCGTCTTGTCAGCAACGACGGCAAGAAGGCCATGATTGACCCCTCCACACTGAGCTCTTACATCAAGTGGTGCAAAGCCAATTATCCGGCTACGCGCTATGGGCTTATTCTCTGGGATCACGGCGGCGGATCGATCAGCGGCTACGGCTACGACGAGAAATACGCGGGAAACGGCTCCATGGATCTCGCAGGCATCAATAAAGCTCTGAAGGACGGCGGAACGAAGTTCGATTTCATCGGTTTTGACGCATGCCTCATGGCGACTGCCGAGACTGCTCTTATGCTCGATCCCTACGCGGATTACCTGATCGCTTCAGAGGAGACAGAGCCGGGTATCGGCTGGTATTATACCAACTGGCTGACGGATCTGGGAAGAAATACCTCAATGGCAACGACGTCTCTCGGCAAGGAGATCGTTGACGACTTTGTAAGCACCTGCGCAAGCAAGTGCCGCGGCCAGCTGACGACGCTTTCGGTCATCGACCTCGCTGAATTTGCGGACACGGTCCCTGACAAGCTGAGTTCCTTCTCAGAGTCGGTCAGCTCGCTGATCTCAAATAATAATTACAAGACGGTCTCGAATGCCCGCTATTCCACAAGAGAATTCGCATCGAGTACAAGAATTGATCAGGTCGACCTTGTACATCTTGCCCTTAACATGGGCACATCCGAGGGCAAGGAACTGTCCGGCGCTATTCGCTCTGCAGTAAAATATAACCGCACGTCGACGAATATGACGAACGCGTACGGTGTCTCAATTTATTTCCCGTACCGCAGATCGACATATGTCGATAAGATCTGCAACACCTATTCGCAGATCGGTATGAACTCGAGCTACGCGAAGTGTATCCAGGATTTTGCTGCTCTCTCTACGAGCGGACAAGTGGCGACCGGCGGTTCTAACGGATCCTTCAGCTCCCTCTTTGACAGCCTTGGAGGATATTCGAGCGGTTACACGACAGGGTCCTCAAGCAGCTACTCAGGAAGTCAGGATGAGATATCAGCTCTGCTGAATGCGTTCCTCGGAGGAGGCTACGGATCGATCAGCGGTCTTACCGGCTCCAACACGGGTTACCTCTCCGGAAGATCCCTGAGCACTGAGGATACCGTGGAGTACATTTCGGACAACTTCTTCGGTTCCGCGTCGCTGGTCTGGAATCAGGACTCTGAGGGCAATTATACAATGAGCCTCAGCGAAGACCAGTGGAGTCTGGTCCATGAACTCGACCTCAATATGTTCTATGACGATGGTCAGGGCTATGTGGATCTCGGACTTGACAATATCTACAGCTTCGATGAGAACGGCAGCCTTGTGGCCGACACTGCGCGCGACTGGCTCGCGATCAACGGACAGCCGGTGGCATATTACCACATTGATACGATCGATGACGGCGAGAATTATACGATCACCGGACGCGTTCCCGCAATGCTGAACGACGAGCGTGTAGAGCTGATTCTTGTATTTGACAACGATAATCCGTATGGATACGTCGCCGGCGCCTCAAAGCAGTACGATGAGGCGACAGAGACTATGACCGTAGCGAAGAACCTGGTGGAAATCAATAACGGTGACAAGATTGATTTCCTGTGCGATTTCTATTCTTACAGCGGTGAGTTCCAGGACAGCTATTATCTCGGTGAGCAGATGACGGTCGACGGAGATCTCGAGATTTCCAATGTCGATATCGGAGAGGGTGACGCTGTCATTACCTACAGATTCACAGATATCTATAACCAGGAATACTGGTCAGATTCAATCAGGATAGCAAAATAACATTTATCGGTAACTGCCACGTGCCCTAGGGCACGTGGCAGCTGACTATATACGCTATCAATAACGCCTCGGCGTTCCCGGATAATGAAAGGTCTCCGTCTTTCGCAGGTTCACTGTGAAAGGGAGTCCGGACAGCTCTCGATGTTTTAGACAAGGAGGAACACAATGTCGGGAAAGAGCACAGTTTCAAATGAATATGGCGGATGGCTGAATGATATTGGTCTGTCGGGTCCGATCCAGAACAATATGGACCACGATGAGATACCCGGCTTCGTCAACTCAAGTGTTTTCGGACGATTCTCCCTTGATGACCTTGACTTTGGCGACGATCTCACAAAAGGCCGGATTGATTTTGATGATGAGTATCTTCTTAAATCACCGTCTCCGAGTTCAATATCATTACCGGAGAGCAGTCCTGCCAAGGCTGAACCGAGCGACAGTTATCCGAAGAGAGATTCTTCCGGAGGTTATTATCACCCGCCTCACGGGTCAGCTAAGGCGGCGGAAAGTCGGGTGACATCATATGCTGCGGAGGCACCAAAGGAGTCGTACGAATCTATAAGGAGACAGATGCCGAAAGTCGGCAGAGCGATTCAGGAGCGTGTGTTTGAAGGCTTAGAAGAAGTTGCGGGTGACCTTAATATGGATTCGAAGCTTCTTGACAGCGCGAAGAGCTTTATCGACAAGGCTCCGACAAAATGGAAGCTGTTTGAGGAACAGAGAAAATCTTCTGCTATGGACAGGAAGCAGAGCGTCAGGAGTCATCAGGCTTTCTCGGAAAGGCAGGCAGCAATGGAGAGCCAGGCAGTTCTGCCGAGGAAAGCGCCCGATGTAAAACCCGGTCTGGCACGAAAAGCAGGGAGCAGGAGCGCCGCCGGCAGTACCGGCGCCGGCCGGAGATTCAGACCGCTTGCGGCTATACTCATTATGCTGCTGATCATGAGGATAGTGACCTCCATCTTCCAGGCTACGACGCATCACATTGAGATAACCCATACTGAGCCGGATCCGAAACCGAACGGACCTGTTCTAATAGGCGGGACAGATGACAATAATAACAATCAAATCCCCGATGCAGTGGCTGAAGAGTTTACCGTTCTTTTCAATGATATCGAACTGTGGCGGTCAGAGAACACATTAATACCCTGGATGGATCTTTCAGCCGAAGAGACAGCGGCATGTCTTGAAGAGGCAGGCTGGGTAAATGTCGATATCACTGAGAATGACGACGGAACGTCAGTTGAGGCTGAATATGTTCAGGATCATTCAGACGCATATGTCCTTGTTGACGGCGAATCCATAGGAACTTCATTCTATTGGGAACCTTCTGAATATACGGATGAGCAGGTGGAAGAAGAAATCAAAGCAGCATGGGAAAATCTGTTCCCGGAAGATTCCGGAATATATCCGGGTATGCGGCTATCAGAATTACGAATCACTGATGAGATGCTTCAGGCAATCAGGGACTGCGGAGAAAAGAACAGTTATGGGGCTATTGAAGAGAGCAGTTTATCAGTGAACGGGCTGTTCATCGCGCTGTTTGACAATGAAGACGGCTGGAGTCTTTATATCAACGGAGATGACACCTACATTCAGTTCCATACTGACAATGAAGAAAAATACCTGACGAGAGTATATATTTCGGGTGAGGCGAATACCTGGTTCATGTAAACAGAAAATCTTTAGAAAAAACCCGGAAAAATCGCGTAATTACGCGATTTTTCCGGGTTTTATGGTATACTTTAGTTACTAATTAATTCCCACCGCGGATCATTAGATCCTGCATATGAAAAGGAGGAAAAGTTATGAAAATTGCGATGGCGAACGATCACGCCGGCACGAACATGAAGAACGAGATCAAGGCACTTCTTGAGAGCATGGGACACGAGGTCGTCGATTTCGGCACATATGACAATAATCCGGCTGACCTTCCGGATTATGTCTATCCGGCAGCCCTGGCTGTGGCAAAAGGCGAGTGCGACCGAGGCATCTTCGTCGACGGTGTAGGCTACGGCTCAGCGATGATCGCGAATAAGATAAACGGCATCTATGCCGCTGTCTGCCAGGATCCGCTCTGCGCTGCTCTCTCACGCCAGCATAATGACACAAATGTCCTCTGCCTCGGCGCAAAAATCATCGGCACGCTTATTTCTACTGAGATCGTTAAGACATGGATGACAACAGATGCTTTCACAGCCGAGAAGTATGTCAACCGGGTACAGAAGGTCAAGGACATCAACGACAGACACTGCGTGCCGGTCAAGTAATCAGTCTGAGGCAGGTTTTTTCTTGTTGACCGCTATCATACGGTTGTGCTCGCGGAACTGCTTCGGAGTCATGCGGAAGTGTTCGCGGAAAGCGCGGTTAAAAGTTCTCTGGCTTCCGAAACCGGCATTTTCATATGCCTCCGTGATCGACTGGTCCGTATATTCCAGAAGATAACGCACATATTCAAGGCGGGTGTTGTTCAGGTACTTGTTAAAGTTCGTATGTAAGGTTCCTGAGAATACCCTCGACAGCGCAAATGGGCTCACGAACAGATCGTGGGCCATTTTTGTTAATGTGAGATTCTCCTCCGCATAGTGTTCAGCGATATAGGAGACAGTACGGCTGACAAGATCGTCATTGTCATTCGTGTGCAATTCCTCGAGGGTGAGCAGCGGCAGCACGCGCGCAAGGATGATCATCAGGTAAGCCTGATGCAGAACATCATCCTGCTCTCCGCCTTCGTGAAGTTCGAGTGTCTCCAGCGCGTAGTAGATATCAGGGTGGACGTCTTTTGCCTTGATGATCGGATTGCTGGGCACTAAGGTGGTGATCGTCTGCATATACGGTCCGGTCATTGAAGGAAGACCGAGCAGGTACTGAACGCGGCCGGACTCATTGCCGTAGTGCTGATAGTGATGGATCTGTTCAGGGAAGATGACGGCGATATCACCTTTTTCCATGTTGTACAGCTTTGTGCCTATTCCGCAGACCAGTGTTCCCTCAAGTACATATGTGAACTCAATGTTCTTGTGCAGGTGCGGCGGAATATGCGTACTGTCGATATCGTAAAGTTCAAAGTCGTTTTTTTCTTTATAGAACAGTGAATACATACTCTTCTCCTGGATTTTATCTCTGACGCAGAATTACGCCGAGGCGTTCTTGATAGTTGCTCCCTGCGGAACTCAAGGAATCTGTACTTCTGTATACTAGTAGTGCATATAAAGCGGGCTACGATTATAATACTGTTTGCAATAACGCTTTGCAAGCATTTTTTGGCTAAATAATGTGAAAAATGCTCAATATTTGACTGGAATTCATTATTTGACCATTTCGAATCACGGATTTTATATGACAAATGTAATATTTGCCTTATTTACAAGGGGGTAATTTTATTCATGATTCAAATATTGCAATATCTGGCTAGAAAAATTAGTAGATTTGTCGTGCATTGCGATATAAAATACTTTATTATACAATTCAGCAGGGAACAAGAACAAAAACACAGAAGTTACTGCTAAAACGACATACAGGCAGCAATGCCTTTCTTATATCTGCATAGTCATCTTTCAGCAAAGGGAAAGCCTCCGGAGTGATCCGGGGGCTTTCCTGATGTGCGTAGGCGACAAGCTAAGGTCACCGAAGCATGCTTGCATGCGATGAGGGGACTTTAGCGACAAGCCAAGGTTCCCAAAGCATGCTTGCCGCCTCATACCTTGACAAGCGTGTGTGATTTCACGTAAGATACGAACGTGACCTGAATGCATGCAGACATTTTAAACTGGACAGGAATTTATATGAAAAGAAAAATTATAGCGGCGGTGATAGCCGGATTGCTGCTGTTTACGGGCTGCAGCGCCGAATACTCGGTGAACGGCACAGCCGGCGGGAATGCCGGGGATTCCGCAAAGCCTGCGGACACGACAGAAAAAGATGCCGATCCGTTGGCTGACCGTGCTTTTGACAGAGTCATCTACGATGCAATGACAGTTCCCTATATGTCCCTTCGGGCGTACGGTCAGCATGCCGAGGATGCGCTCATTGCCGGTGAAGTTGAAATCCGCAGACTCGATGATCTCCTCTCGACCGGAAAAGCAGACAGTGACACGGCAAGGATCAATGCAAATGGCAGAGGGACTCTCTCCCGGGACACAGCATACCTCACTGAGGTCTCGCTTGACCTGCATGACAGCACCGGCGGAGCGTTCGACATCTCTGTTTATCCGCTCATGGAACTGTGGGGGTTTACATCGCAGTTCGAGGATGAGAAAGATAATACAGGCACTTCCAGAAGGGAGGCCCCTTCGGATAAAGAGATAGCGGACACACTGTCGCTAGTCGACGCGTCGAAAATTGAATATGACGCGGAAACAGGGGGTATCATCCTTCCGGATCAGATGCAAATCGATTTCGGAGGGATTGCGAAGGGCTATACGTCGCAGCGCATCGCGGATATTTTCCGCTCGAACGGAGTGACCAGCGCGTTGATCGATCTCGGCGGCAACATACAGACTGTCGGCAGCAAGCCTGACGGAAGTCCCTGGAAGGTCGCGCTGAACGACAGGAACAGAGGAACCTTTCTCGGGGTCGTTCAGGTGAAAGACATGGCGGTCATATCCTCGGGAGGATACGAGCGGAATTTCACCGCATCGGACGGAAAAGTATATCATCACATCATTGATCCGGCGACCGGGTATCCGGCGGACAACGGATTTTCGGTGGATGCATCGGTCTCGATCATATGCAGTGACGGGACGATGGCAGACGGCCTGTCAACTTCGCTGTATGTTATGGGACCTGAGAAGGCGATTGAATATTGGCGTGCCCACAGTGATGAATTTGACTTTGTTCTTATGACAGATGATGATAAGATGTATGTATCGGAAGGAATTGAAGACAGCTTCAGTTCAGACACTTATAAATATGAGATAGTCCGAAAATGAGTTGATTTGTGGTAGGCTGACATTTGCTTTCGAGAGAGAAAGCTCCATGTCCCGGCAGTTTCAAATCGATCACATAGAGTCTTGTGATTGCCGAAGTTCAATTAACCAGTATGGAGAGATGTATTTATGATTAAGTTAAGAAAAATTTACGCCTGGATTATTATGGGTACGCTTTCGCTTTCGACAATGACCGGCTGCAGCGGGGCAGGTATCGGAGGCCCCGCTCCGACTCCGGCACCGACGAATGCTTCTGAGCTTGCAGGTTACGTGGCAGACGCGTTGGGCGATGTTACATCCATGGAATATGATACCGCAATCGATATGACTGCGGTGATGAGCATGGGGGATATGCTGAGCGAGGAGGAATCCGCTGAAGATCTCAGCACGGAGATGACAGTTAAAGTCGATATGACCTGTAAGGCGACCGGAGACCCGTCCACGGCTTATACGAACGGATCTGTTGACGTCACTGTATTTGATGAAAACAACATTCAGAATGTTGAATCCTACGTCGTTCGCGAGGATGGTCAGTTCGTGACCTATATGAATGACGGAAGCGAGACATGGACGAAGTCTGAGTCCGACGTTCCGGAGATGGATGATCTCTATAACCTCTCAATGTTCGAAGCCGTGAGAGACGGTCAGATCGAAGCTTCTCTGGCCGAAGCGACAGAGACGATCGGTGAACAGACTGTATATCGCCTCGATATCACCCTTGCCGGTGACGCAATCAAGGAATATCTTGGAAGTTCATTGGAAACGATGTCATCTGTATTCGGCGACGACTATGATTCTGTCATTTCTGACATGACGGTTCCGATCGCCATGTACATTGCCGATGGCACGAATCTTCCCGTTCGTATGGAATTTGACGGAACAGAACTCGGCAACAAGATCATGTCGTACGTGCAGTCATTCATCACTGTGACGGTGTCTTCGTTCAAAGTAAGTGCGGATTATAAGAGCTTCAATGAGATTCCGGAAATTGTCGTTCCCGAGGATATCATTGCAAATGCAATCCCCGCTTCAGACAGCGATCAGGACGCATCGGCGGATGAGGACCTCCCCGGTGAGGAGACAGCGGATGATTCGGAAGTGGCCGATCCAGAGTACGAAGTACCCGAACCGGATGAGAATGGCAGATATTCGATCACATCCGCCGCTACAGGCAGCACAGCTAAGTTCATGCTGCCCGATGATCAGACTGTGAATTACTCTGTAGGAGATTCCCTGTTTACGCTGTGTACGAATGAGGGGCTGCCTTATTCACAGTACATCTATTCGTATCTTGACGATATGACGCCGGAAAGAGTGGAGGAAGTAGCCAGGGGTGACGACTGGTACGGCGATGTGGACCCGGCGGATGTCAGCGAAGACTATACCAGTGAAACACATGTTATAGATGTTAACGGAATGTCTGTCAGCTACGCACAGAAGTCCTGTGTCCTGTATGCGGGCACGGAAGATATGTCATATAACTCTGAGGTCACCGGATGGACTGCTCTTGACGGAACTGTCTTCATCATCTCCTATGACTATTATGACGAAACCGGAAGCTCATCGGACGACAATATTGATTACGAGCAGCTGATCAGGAGTGCTTTTGAGAAGGTTACATTTGAATAATAAGTATTAGAGGTGGAAATGGCCGATAAGGATTTTGATATTAAGCGTGCCTATGAGAAATGGGTAGAGCAGGGCGAACCGGTTTATTCAGATTCGAAGAAAGGCAGCGGGAAGTCTTCCGGAAAGAACAGTGATAAGAGATCTAAAGGTCACGAAGGGAAGAACGATGATCACAGGTCTAACGTTTACGAAGTAAAAAACAGTGACCGAAGACGGTCAAAAGACCGTACAACGGCTGGCGGGATAAAGGGTAGCAGATTCACGAAAAAGCAGTCAGATAAGGATATGAAGGGCAGCAGGATTGCAGAGCATGGTCCGAAGAGAGAAGGCAGCGTTCGCCCGGCGGATGAAGAGAAGCAGTACAGACCGAAATTTGTGGCCGATCCGGATGCCCCGCAGTGCCCTCACAGAAGACGGTGCGGTGGGTGCGAATATATCGGCAGGAATTATAAGTGGACGCTGGCCCAGAAGGAGAAGAGGACATTTGCGCTTCTCAAACCTTACGTGAAGCTGTCCGGCATCGTCGGTATGGATGATCCGTATCATTACAGGAATAAGGTGACGTCTACATTTGCACATATAAAGGACGGCAGAAAAGAGCGCAACATCTGTGGAATCTATGAGCAGGGAACGCATAAGGTCGTGTCGATCGACAGCTGCCTCATCGAGAACGAGAAGGCGGATGCAATTATCCGCGACATTCTCGACATGCTGAAGAGCTTTAAGATCAAGGTCTATGACGAAGACTCGGGTTACGGTCTTCTTCGCCACGTGCTTGTGAGGTGCGCCCATGTGACCGGCCAGATCATGGTCGTCCTCGTGCTGTCTTCAAAGGTCCTGCCCGGCAAGAACAACTTCGTAAAGGAGCTTCTGCGACGCCATCCCGAAATCACGACAATCATTGTGAATGAGAACGCCGAGCGGACGTCGATGGTCCTCGGGGAGAAGGAGACGGTGATCTACGGCAAGGGCTATATCGAGGATAAGCTGTGCGGGAACACATTCCGGATCTCTTCAAAGTCCTTCTATCAGGTGAACTCCGTACAGACAGAGAAACTCTACCGCCAGGCCATAAAGTATGCCAACCTGACAGGCCGCGAGCGCGTGATCGATGCCTACTGCGGCATCGGTACGATCGGCATCACCGCCGCGGCGAAGGCGGGTGAAGTCATCGGCGTTGAGCTGGGTAATGATGCTGTCCGCGACGCGATCCGCAACGCGAAGGCCAATGACATAAAGAATATCCGCTTCTACAGCAACGATGCCGGAGAATTCATGCGCGGCATGGCGGAGCAGCGCGAGAAGGCGGATGTTGTCTTCATGGATCCGCCCCGCACGGGCTCCACGGAGGCATTCATGAGCGCGGCGGTCTCCATGTCCCCGGGACGCATCATTTACATATCCTGCGAGCCGGAGACGCTGGCAAGGGACCTTAAGTGGCTTACGAGTCACGGCTATAAGGCGAGAGAGGCTGTTGCCTATGATATGTTCCCGTTTACAGAGGATGTCGAGACTGTAGTTTTGATGACAAAACAAAGTTAATGCTAAATTGAAATGTCGCTAATATAGGGGATTTTCGTGCTTCGGAGCAGGAGATGCTTCGGGATGCGGAAATCCCTTTTAATCTGTTTTTAATGAAAATTGCCTTATATTTTTATCTTTCCGCAGTAAAGTGTACTCATCAAAAGAAAACAAAACCTGCTAAAAAAGGAAGGGAAATAAAAATGAAGAGACTTATGAGAAGCGAAACAGACAAGGTTATTTTCGGTGTATGCGGAGGAATCGCAGAATATTTCGGAATCGATTCAACACTGGTAAGACTCGGGTTTGCGGCATTTTCACTGATGTGCGGGGGCGGCGTTCTGGCTTACCTGATTGCCGCAGCTATTATGCCTCAGAGCTCAGATATGATCCAGATGTAATAATTGAAGAAGGGGCTGTAGAATAAGCCATTAGAAAAACGGGGCTGTCGCATTAAGGCGCACCATTATATATGTCAGATGTTATTTGCAAATGTCTGACATATATAGTGATGACACCGCCTGATGCGGCAGCTCCTTCGCGTAGGAGTGAACCTTGACTTTACTGGGTTTACCGTATATCATATATATATGATAAAGGAGGGCGCTGTATGGCAACAAAGGCTATGAATATCAAAATGGACGAAGAAAGGCTGGCAGATATTAAAAGTGTTGCAGCTGTATTTCATATGTCAATTACAGATGTTGTGATGGATGCGTTGGATGAATATCTCCCAAAGATGAAGAATGATCCGTTCTACCGTCTCACAGCGAACGTGGAAGAAGCGTCAGAAGAAGAAACACAGGAGATATTAGGAGAACTGGAGGCTTTATCAGACGATGATCTGAAAATTGCGTCAGTAAAGCATTTTTCTGTATGACCGGAGGCGTGGATGGCTAAAGAATCAGGATTTTCGTATGATATCCAATATACAAAGGCAGCAGAGAAATTTTTCAGGAAGCATGAGGACATCAGAACCGAGTACGAGAGCTCGATAAAGGAGCTTATGGTTGGAGAGTTCCCGGAGAAAGTTGATGTTAAGCG
>JAFWIM010000231.1 GCA_017514845.1 Lachnospiraceae bacterium | reverse complement strand
GTATAATTATAATGTCCGCGGCGGCTATGGAACACGGACAATTGCAGCCTCCAATCCGGCCGGCTATATACACATAAAAGATATTACTCCCAGCGGAAAACCGATGACAAGCGGATATGACGCAGTTCTTCCTGATGGAGATTATCAGATACTGTGCGCCGCGAATACAGATTATTATCTGGATATAGACGGAAGCGGATCAGAGCCGAACGGTGCAAATGTAAAACTCTACAACCCCGCTTCCGACTCACTTCCGAGCTGCGATATCTGGACGATCACCTACAGCAACGGATTCTATAAGATCAAACAGAAGGGCGGAAACCAGTGCCTCGATGTCAGCGGAGGATCCGCACTCAGAGGAACAAATGTCCAGGTATGGCCTGACAACGGGTTAGATCCTCAGAAATGGGCAATCTCTAAGTTCAGCAATGGAGTGGGCTACAGACTGCAGTCCAAGTGCAGCGGCTACTCTCTGGACGTAGAGAACGGAACAATGGCAAGAAATACCAATGTCCGCCAGTGGGAAGGGAATGACTCCAACGCGCAGCGGTGGTTATTTGTTCCCTACGAGCCTGCGAAGACCGTTGCCAATGGCCGGTATGTGCTGGTCTCGGCGATAAATCCGAATATCGTCATGGACATTTCCGGCGACACAGGCAATGTGAATGATGGGACAAATGTTCAGGTATGGAGCGACACTTGTCCGAGCAAATATAATTCGATCGACGTAAAGTATCTTGACTACGGATATTACAGTCTTATTCACCACGCATCCGGCAAGAGTCTGGAAGTAAAAGACTCAAGTGTCGCGAACAATGCGAATATCCAGATTTCGACGTCGACCGGCGCAATGAATCAGAGATGGGCGATCATGAAGAACGGATCCGGTTATATGCTTGTATCGAGAAAGAGCGGACTTATAGCCGATGTTTACAATGGTCTGATTGATAATGGTACAAATGTCCAGCAGCACTATTACAACGGTTCAACCGCCCAGACCTGGAAATTTGTGAAAGCGGAGTACAAAGTCAAGTATGATGCAAATGGCGGAACCGGTGCGCCTTCGGCACAGACTAAATATTATAAAAATGCTCTGAAGCTTTCTTCAGTGATACCTACAAGACCAGGCCATACATTTTTAGGTTGGTCGACCAGCAAAACTGCGACATCAGCCACCTTTAGCGCGGGCAGCAGCTACACGAAAGATAAGGCAGTAACGCTTTATGCCGTGTGGGCAGGCGCATTCTCCGATGTTCAGGATCCTGGCCATCCGTATTATGATGCCATTTACTGGGCAGCCGATGCTGGCATCACCAAAGGATATTCGGACGGCACATTTGGCATCAACAAGCCCTGTACGCGCGGTGAGATGATTATGTTCCTGTGGAGATACGTGGGACAGCCTGCACCGAAAGCGGTGTCAAAGTCTCCGTTCACGGATGTAGCTAAGACCCATACATTCTACAACGCTATTCTCTGGGCATCTCAGAAAGGCATTACCAAAGGCTATCCGGATGGTACGTTCGGTATCAACAGGAACGTGAGCCGCGGTGAGTGCATGATGTTCCTGTGGAGATTGAAAGGCAAGCCGACTCCGACGGCGGTGTCAAAGTCCCCGTTCTCGGATGTCCCCAAGACCCATGTCTTCTATAAAGCGATTCTCTGGGGAGCTCAGAATAAGGTCACGACCGGCTATACCTCCGGTGCGAAGAAAGGTACCTTCGGCATTGATGAGAACTGCACGAGAGGGCAGATTGTAACGTTCCTGTACAGGGCAAAATAAGACATTTATCAAAATCAGGGGCTATTATCACATTGAGGATAATAGCTCCGCTTTTTTATGGCACAAATCCGGCTGAGGGCAATGCCCGCATTGAAGCGTTCATGCCGGGTGCTAGAACACGAGGAGGCATTTGATTTTGTCATCTCCAGATGTTAGGATAAAAGAAAAATGAGATGCTTGCTGTGATGGGACGGGAGTGAGAGAGGAGGATACTGAAAATGAAGTGTATGGCGAAAATCGTATCAATATTGATGGCATTCCTTTTACTCATTTCGAGTTTTGGAGCTCATGCGGTTTATTCTGCAGAGAACGCAGATCTTCCTGAAGAATTAGTGGCAGCGGCTGATACACCGGTCATAGCCCTGACCCATGTGCCAAAATACGGAGAAGTCTCTCCCTTTGAGGGCAGCGTATTTATGGAGAACGGAAGTGGATTTTCGCCGGCTGACTATCATGTCACACTGTACCTGAAGGAACTTGACAGGAGCGCATATTGGGTGAAGCCCTCCGCAGCCCAGCCGTTTGCGACGATCGATTCCGAAGGCTGCTTCAGCATACCCTACACAAGCGGAGGAGACACAGACAAGACAGATTTCTGGATCCTGCTCTTTCCTGCAAATGTGACGAAGATGCAGACCACCTACTACTCCGACTCGTCGTTTGATGCCCTTTGCCAGAGCGCCGTGGATTTTGTAAAGGTCACCCGCACAGCGGATGGAGATTATACGGTCACCCCCCACAGAACGGCGCCATCGCCATCGAATGAAGCACCGGCCATTTCCGCGCTGCTTCCTGTGTCGGATGAAAAAATCGGAGTCGACGTCGGTTTCTACACGGATGGCAGCGCTCCGGGCAGCGCTCTCAGTGAGGCGAAGATCAAGAAGCATTTGGAGGTGGTCGCTCCATTTGCAGACACAGTTCGCTTCTACAATGCCAGCGGAGAGATCAATAAAGCATACCGGATCGCGCATGATATGGGATTTTCCGTCGTCGGTACAGCGTACCTCGGCGGAACTCAGGCAGAGAATAAAACCGAACTGGACGCGTTGATTGCTCTGTGCAATAGCGGCCTTGTCCAGGTCGCCTGCGTGGGTAATGAGACGCTTCTTGTGACTGACACTTCCGGACCGATACTGACACCGGAGAAGCTCATTGAATACATCAACTATGTCAGAGACGGAATTTCCGATGAATCAATTCCCATAACAACTTCTGACAGTGTAGATGTTCTGATGGCCAATCCTTCCGTGCGAAGAGCCTGTAATCTGCTCATGCCGAATTGCTATCCGTTCTGGGGCGGCGAAAATATCACCGACGCTGCCCAGTCCTTCATACAGTCCATCACAGCCCTCAAGGGAATCAGCGGTGGGAAGCAGGTACTTGTGAGCGAGACCGGCTGGCCGACAGCCGGCGGAAAATATGGAAATGCAGTGACGGGGGAGGCTGAGGCAGTCGCGTACTATGAGGCTGTGAGAGAGTGGTCTCTTGAGACCGGAACACAGATCCTGTACTTTTCATCGGCGGATGAGCCCTGGAAGACAGAGAGCGGATTCGGACCTCACTGGGGATTCCTCACAACAGAACTTGTCCTGAAGGATGGGTACGCGGGGACGTCCACGACTCCGTTTAATAATATAACGCCGACACCGACGCCAACGCCCAAACCAACAGTGACACCGACGCCCAAACCGACAGCGACGCCGACGCCCAAACCGAAAGCGCCGGTCATCGCTCTGACAAGCGCACCTGCGCTGGGAGACGACTCCCCGTTCAAGGGCTACATTTTTATGGAAGACGGCAGCGCGCTTTCCCCAAAGAAGTATCATATCACATTGTATCTGCAGGGAGCGGATGGCAGGTGGTGGGTGAAGCCGTCTGCCAGCAAGACATATGTCGCGGCTGACAGCAAGGGATTTTTCAGCATTGATTACAGTATAGCAGGGGACACGGATAAGACAGATTTCAGAATCGTGCTCCTTCCGGCAAATCATGAAGAACTGAGCGTCTCTCTTTATACGTACGCGATGGACGCCCTGTGCAGGGAGGCTGTAGATTACGTAACGGTGAAGAGAATAAAGAGCAGCATCGGAATCAATCCAAAGCGCTACAGATTTTCCGATGTTCTTGATTCATCGCACCCGTATTACAGGGCAATTTACTGGGCTGCCGCCGAGGAAATTACGAAAGGCTACAGCGACGGTACGTTTGGTATCAACAGGCCCTGCACTCGCGGTGAGATGATGATGTTCCTATGGAGATATGCCGGCAAACCGAACCCGAAGACTGCTTCTAAATCGCCGTTCAAGGATGTGCCGAAGAATCATGTGTTTTATAAAGCTATTCTCTGGGGATCCCAGAAGGGCATCACCAAGGGATATTCGGACGGAACATTCGGAATTAACAGAAACGTGAGCCGCGGCGAGTGCATGATGTTCCTCTGGAGGCTGAAAGGGAAGCCTAATCCAACAGCCGTATCAAAGTCTCCGTTCAAGGATGTGCCGAAGACCCATGTCTTCTACAAAGCTATTCTATGGGGAGCGCAGAAGAAGGTCACGACCGGCTACACATCCGGCGAGAAGAAAGGTACCTTCGGTATAGATGAGAACTGCACGAGAGGTCAGATCGTGACTTTCCTTTACAGAGCAAAATAAGGCATAGTTCGTTACAAATCTTATCGGTTTCGGATGGAAAAATAATATTGTTATGGGTTGTAAGTATAAAACAAAAAGGACATAAGCATGAAGACTATTTTTCTCACAAGCAGCCCCTTCGGGCCTCTTGATAACAGCAGAACAGT
>JAFWIM010000230.1 GCA_017514845.1 Lachnospiraceae bacterium | reverse complement strand
CAGTGACGGTCGATGGACTTGAAGCTTCTTCCTACTTCATCGGCAGAATTGATAACCAGGTCAAAAAGATCCAGAGGGGAACAGAGCCGACATTCACTTTCACTGAGAAGAAGGCTTATACATATGTGATCGCCGGTCTTGTGGACGACGGTCTTCTTCGTGCGTCCGGTGAGGCAGACGGCGAAGGCAATAAGCGCTTCAATCTGAGTGACGAGAACGTGAATATTGAGGTTATTGCACCGGAAGGCGCATTTGCAGACGACGTAGCGATGGAAGCAAGTGACGCTACAGCGCAATCTCAGGATGTTGAAGAAGAACTTGTAGGAGCGCCCGAATCCAATATCGTCGCTGCGTATGAGATCTCCTTCTACAATGAGGATGGTGCTGAGCAGCAGCCGAAGAATGATGTAACGGTCAAGATCGCTGCAGATCTTGATATGTCCAAAGAGTACACGCTTATCCATATTGCGGACAACGGTGAACAGAGTGAAGTCGAAAATGCCGTCTTTACAGAAGAGGGCGTTGAGTTCGTGACGGATTCGTTCTCGGTCTACGCGATTAAAGAACGTGGGGCGGTTGAAAATTCCGGATCAACAATCACTTTCAATATATCCGGTTTCGGTCTTAAGGCAGCAGGCTCCGGTATTGCAGCCAACAAGACAGTAACGGATACCGATGGGGATGGCATTTATGAGCTGGCCCTTAACGTGACAGGTCAGTCGGAACAGAGTACTACCACCGAGGCCAAGAAGCAGAACGTCGTTCTGGTCATTGACGTGTCGGGTAGTATGAATGAAATTTTTGACAAGCAGGAGTATAGTTATAGTCCGACTACATATAACGATCATTCGGCATATTATGCTCAGTGGGCTAATGGCGATTATGTACAAGTTACTCATAATGCTCTCGGCTGGTGGACAAATACTCTTGTTCCGATACGTGTCGGTGGCTTATTGGGTGGATTGTTCAAAAATAATACTATCTATTACGGTGAGACCCGACTCGACGCGACTAAGAAAGCGGCAAATGCAGTAGTTGATGCTCTGCTTCGTTATAATACCAACGATGATAATATTACTGACATGTTTGAGATCAGCGTTGTGAAATTTGCCAATAAGAATGAGAGAAATGGCGGTGGCAACGCAGCCGACTACAACGGCACAGAAACTATTATCTCGAAATCGACCAATGCTAATGCTATAAAGAATAAAATTAACGGCCTGTGGGCAGGCGGCGGCACGAACTGGCAGGCAGCCCTGACACAAGCTAAAAATGAAGCTGATACTAAACTCAACGCGACAAATGAAAAGACTTCAGTCATCTTCCTGACAGACGGTTTCCCGACATTCTATGGCCTTGGCAACCCCGATTCAGGATCCGGTTCAGAAGTCGACAAGAATATAGCGACGAGTTATTCTAATGCGAGAGAAGCTGCAAGGAATATTGTAAATGCAGGATACACGCTTTATAATATTTTCGCATTTGGCAGCGACACCCAGACACATAGCTTTGACGATAAAAATCTTACCGGATATGAGTATCTGTGCGGACTCACGAACTATGCGTACGGCACGGGCGATGCAAATAATTGGAGCAAAACAACTGACGAAGTTAAAAATTATTGCTTCAATGCTAAAAACCCACAGGCGCTGATCGATACTTTCACGACCATTGTTGCCCATATTACCAATAATGTAGGTTATGCCGGAGTCAGTTTCTCTGACGGTGTGTCGCTCGGAGCGACCAGCACATCCGTTGCGGTCAACGGCGCGGCTAAGACAGAGTCCATGCGCTATTCTGTAAAGGATGCAAGTAAAAAGACTGTCTTCACTATGACAGTTGATAAGAATGGTAAAGCCACCTTCGTCATACCTAACGGGGATGGGACTAATACTACTCTGGTCGACGATGCACCCGAAAATGTACCGGTAACAATCGGTAGTGAGACGAAAAATTACCCCGTCTATTCTGTCACCGTAGGTACTGGTGAGGCTGCAAAGACCTACAGCATGTCTCCGGCAACTATAGACGCAAACACAGGTATGGTGAAATGGGATCTCTCAGGCCTGGGTATTCTTGAGAACGGCTATACCTATACCGTGGCATTCGATGTATGGCCCAATCAGATTGCTTATGACATCGCTGCTGACCTGAATAACGGCATCTATGCAAGCGTTGATGCAGCGCTCACAGACTATGGCATAACCGACGAGACTAAGAGACAGCATATAAAAGACGCGCTTCATCAAGAAGATGACGGCAGCTACTCTCTGTACACTAACTATAAGCAGGAAGTGGAGTATTATCCGGCTACATCAACGACAGATGACGATGGAAATGTAAGCTGGTCTTACGGAACTAAGCAGACTGATAATCTCAAGCAGCCGAATCCGATTCCACTTCAGGGCTCATTGCTGCCCCTGAGAAAAATCTGGGAATCAGGACTTGCTGTCGAAGAGTATAACGAGCTTCTCTGGAAAGATGGCATAGAAGGCGGTACATCCAAAGAGTATAATATTGATCTCTATGTTTGGAAAGCAGATACAGAAGACGAACTTGAGACCATGGTCAATAGCCCTGTATCAGCATCCAACCGGCCGTATATCACAGCGCAGCTTGGCTGGGATGCAACACAGAACAAATATGTCTGGGAAAAAGATGTTGCAGTTGCCCCGGGTACGATGGTGAATCTTGCCGAGGCGAGAAAACTGGGCTATAATCCTAACGCCAACCCGACCAAGGTTCGTACATTCACTCCCGACGGGGGCACGGCAAGACAATACTATGTCGTTGAGGACGGGCATTACTACTATGTGACAGAGGATGGCTCAGATCTTCATTTCGAGCTGAATACTGTTCTTTACCATCCGAT
Source organism: Lachnospiraceae bacterium (assembly GCA_017514845.1). Classification (GTDB taxonomy): domain Bacteria; phylum Bacillota; class Clostridia; order Lachnospirales; family Lachnospiraceae; genus Chordicoccus. Next base: position 50,014 of record JAFWIM010000230.1, on the reverse strand, counting down.
GATCGTCGACGGTACGCTTTACAATGTCGGCTTCGGACCCAATCAGGCGGTCGAGAGAATGGATCCGATGTACGCAGTTGTTGCTACCAACAAGCTGAAGGGCGGCCTGAATATCACTAAGGTTGTTTCCACGACACAAATTGCAGTTCAGAACGGAGAAATTTCAAATGTTACCGAGCCTAAGGATGAGGATGGTGTTAAGACGGTAACTGATGAGTTCACCTATGAGATCAAGCTCTGGAAGCTTGACGACAGCAATAACAAGAGCGCGGTTTACACGTATAACGAACAGATTGTAAATGGTGCGGCGATCCCGGGCAGCATCGGCTATCGAATTATGTCGGAGCCTTCATTGAATGCAGATGATGGAAAGATTCAGTATGCAACGACAGTCAGCGGCGCTATCCTGACAGAGAACAGCCAGAATGCTCGTCTTGCAAGCGGTAATTTTGCAACGATAGACAACGGCGAGACAACTATTACTCTTACTGCGCCGGCCAACGGTGAGATCCGTATCGTCAATCTTCCCGCAGGCACGAAGTACAGTGTGAAGGAAGTTGTTGACACGACAGGCGCCTACACCTATGCGGCTACGGAGAGCAAGCTGCAGGAAGGCACCCAGGTCAAGGACGGAACTGTCACGACAGCCAACAGCGTGAGCGGAAGCATCAAGGGCGATACCGCAAACCTTGAGACGTTCTATAACTGGGCTGCAAACTTCTACGTATATCATTCCAGCGATAACACGATCGAGAAGATCTCCTTCGCGGATCCCCGCGTGGTCGGTGAATATGACGCTGATAGCGGCTATACCTACAGCTTCAACATCGTAGAGGAAACGAAAAATCAGCATATTTACGGCGGTTATTATCAGGCTTATGCAGGGGCCAAGATGACAGATGCCGAGATCAAACAGGCTACCGGATACGCTGAAAAGACCGGTAATACAGCGTTCACATATGCAGCCAGCCGCAAGGGCGGTCTCTGGTTAAGTGACACAGGGGCCACTGCCTATGTAGGAGATCAGACATCCTGGACAAAAGCGAAAGCATACACAGAAGTGCCGGGTGATGCTATGGAGCCTTCAGCAGACACAGTATATTATCTGAAGGAAGTCCCGAAGGCTTATCTGGAGCCTGCAACATATGTCGTATATGATGAGCGCGATGCAGACAGCGCAGGTTATTATCAGATCAAACAGCTGTTCGCGATGACAGCGACGGACGACGCAAACTATAAGTCTGTCGGATTCGACATTACGACTTCAGCCGGAATCAATGATTCCGGCAGCCATGAGGCTGATTTCTGGGGCGCAAAGGTAACGGTCAATAAGGCTGGTCAGGCTACACCGTATGCTGAGCTGACTGCAGGAGATGTCGTCAAGGATCACACCGGACTTATTGCCGGCAAGGATGTGACAAAGGATCCGTCCTACATCGTCAAGAATGCATATTACAGAGAGATTCCGTACTATATCACACTCGATAATGTGAAAGTGACATCTCTCCGCCGTACGATCGTAAATGACAGGAATACCAGATGGCTTAACTGGACAAAACCTGGCATGACAAAGTTGACTGCAACCATTAGTGCGGCTTACGCAACACCCGCACCCTTGGATTAATTAAAAGGGGGGATTGAAATGGCAAAAAGGAGCTATAATAGTCCGGTTTTTCTCGATGGGAACGGCACTATTTCATTGACGGTATCACAGTTGGCGGCGCTTGGAGTTAGTGATCCTGCAGCGTGGGAAGAATATTGGGAAGAATTTTCGGATATGTGTTTGTTTGAGGATTTTGATGTAAATAATCCGGATACATGGCCGGAAGGTTTTAATCTTGCCGATTCAGATACGTGGGATATACTTATAGGTTTCTAAGAGTCAAATAAATCTGTAGGGGCTGTCGCGTTAAGGCGAGTACGCACTACATATAACAGGCGTTATTTGCAAATGTCTGTTATATGTAGTGCTGACCTTGTCTTATGCGACAGCTCCTTTCTTTAAAGAACTAATCATCTAATGAATACGATTCACGTAAGTATTGCCGGGCATGAGTATCAGTTCACACTGAACTTTGCGGGAACAAAGAAATATTTTGACTGCTTTCTGACTTCTGGTGAAGAATGTGCGGCTTACGATATTGTGCAGCCGGTCAGTGTTGAAGCCGTAGTCAGGGAAATGGGGCGGCTCGGAAGCGGCCCGGCATTTGCCGAGTACAGTCTCCTCATAGAATCATTTTCGGATATCGTTTTACACAAGTGCTGTTTTCTTTTTCACGGGGCGGCATTCATATGGAAGGGTGGAGCGTATCTGTTCACCGGGAAGAGCGGCGTCGGTAAGACCACGCAGCTTTATAACTGGATGAGGATGTACGGCAGTGGGACGGAGATCATCAATGGCGATAAGCCTGTAGTGTCAATAAAAGATGACGGATTTTACGTACATCCAAGCCCATGGACAGGGAAAGAGGGATGGTCAGGCACAAAATCCGCAAGGCTCAGGGGGATCATCCTTCTTGAGCAGGGCAGGAAGAATAAAATAAGGCGAATGAGTGAACAGGAAGCCGTATTTCCCATGTTCCTGCAGTTCTTATATGTGGCGGATACGACAGAGAAGGTGGACCTGGTGTGCGGATATCTGGATTCGCTTCTTAGGAATATCCCGGTATGGAAACTGGTCAATGATGGGAGTATGATATCAACGGAGATGGTTCATGAAATAATCGGGGAGGGACTCTGAAGATGGGATACCATATACGCGAGGGGGTCATACTTCGGCAGGTCTGTGGTGACTGGCTCATCATAGCCGTCGGGGAGGCAGCGAAGCACTGCCTGTATGTCCGGGAGATCAACGATACATTGGCCTGGTACTGGCAGAGGATAGAAGAAGGGCTTGGAAGGGACGGTATCATCAGGGCTGCCCGGGAGCAGTTTGATGCCCCGGAGGAGCTGATATTGAAAGATGTTGACAAGCTGATAAAGGACCTTGTCCGCATGGGATATCTTCTGGAGCCGCCGGCTGACGGCCCGGCCGAGGAAAATGTATGACAAAAGAGCAGCGCTATTTCATCACCCTGTTATCCGATTATATTCACGGGAGGCAGTCGAAGGCACCGGCATATCACGTCAACTGGAATCAGATCGCTTCGATCGCGTCTGAGCAGGTGCTCTCAGGAATTATCTACCAGCAGTGCAGGAAAATGAAGAAAATCAGCACGGGTGCCAAGAGGGAGCTCAAAGAAGGATATTTTTCTGACGTATACCAGTCTGTGAATTCGGATTACGCATATAGGCAAGTGGTCGATGCCCTCGGGAAAAATGAAATTGATTACCTGCCGTTCAAGGGGACATTGCTCAGGAACTATTATCCGGCTCCGGAGCTGCGGACCATGGGGGACCGCGATATCCTTATAAAACACGAGGACAGAAAGAAGTCGGATCAGGCCGTCCTTGCACTGGGATATACGAAATTCGTAGACAATATAGCCGTGTGGACATACGTCAGGCCATACCTGATGTTCGAGATACATGACGTTATGTTCTATGAGCATCTGTCGAACGGAGTGGATTACAGAGGGTATTTTTCGAATGTATGGAACAGTGCAGTGCATGTAAAGAGCAGATCTCATGGGTATGTACCGGATCCGGCGTTTCATTTTTTATACCTGATGGCCCATACTGCAAAGCATCTGACCAACAAAGGCATGGGCTTCCGCGCGTTTCTTGATATGGTGTTCTTCTGTAGGAACGCGGAGCGCGTTGACGGAAAGGCTCCCGACTGGGAGCAGATCCGGACTGAGCTGGAAGAGCTCTCACTGTATGAGTTTACCTGTGTCTGTTTTTCACTGTGCGAAGCATGGTTCGGCGTGAGCATGCCCTTTGAAAAAAAGCGCCTTGAGCCGGGATTCGCCAGGCTTGCCGCGGAGAAGATCTTCCGGGATGGCCTTTTCGGGCTGTCGAATGAAGATAATGCCAGTGCCCAGGCGGCAAAAGAGATTCGCCGCTACAGTGGAAGGTACAGTATTTCCGCGCTGAAATTAATGGTCCGCAGGGTGTGCCCGCGCTACGATGATATGCGTGTGGTAAAATGGTACGGCTTTCTGGATGGACGTCCATGGCTCCTGCCTATCGCCTGGGCCTACAGGTGGATACACTCCCTGAAACACAAGTCAAGGCAGGGGTGGGCCCTTGTGACAGAGCCATACAGAAGGAAAAAACAGATAGAAGAAAGAGAATTATATTTGAGCCGCTGGGGCTTATGAAGGAGATGTTTATGAAGAAGAATATTAAAAGAATTGTTATGAGCATGATGATTGCCGGCTGCATGACAGCGCTTGTCGGGTGCAATTCAGGTGTGACTGACGGTGACAACACAAGCTCTGCAGTATCCGCTGAAAGTGTAAATGAAAGCGTTAATGAGAATGCGAATGAGGAGAGTGCAAATCCTGAAAGTTCAAAATCTGATGCCTCGAAATCGGATGCCTCGAAAACTGATACTTCGAAATCCGATGCTTCGAAAAAAAAGCAGGAGTCAGCCCCGACACTTGATGAACTGATAGAAGAATCACATGTAGAAGTTATGATACCAGATGAACCGGTCGAGGAAATGACTCCGACTGACAATATAGAGATCGGAATCGGCGAAGGTGCCAAGGGCAGCTTTTAAATTCGTTATATGAGAAAAGTAGCTGCATCTGTGCGAAACTTTGCCAGGGCCTTAAGCGACGGCCATCCCGTGGCAGTCATGGCAGTGTCTTTGCTTCTGTATGAACTTATAGCAGAGCTGCTGAACCGCTATTGGGTGGCAGCCCTGGTCCGCATTATGGGATTCTTCCGCATATCGAGTATACATCCATACCTGGCTGCCTGTCTGAATCTTGCTATATTGCTGATCTTTGTAATAGGCATGATGTCGCTAAATGGGCAGATCAGAGTCCTCTTTAAAAGGCGGGAACCTCTTTTTAAAGGCCTGCTATACGGGGGATGGATCGTCCTTTTTTCCGGGTGGAGCATCATAGCCAGCATAATGGGTGCCGAAGGCCTTAGAAGCGGCCCTGATATTGCATTCTCAATGCTGTATTACATACTGATTGCGGTCATCGAGGAGCTGGTTTTCCGGGGAATCATTGGGGATATTTTGTTCCGTGTCGTAAAGCAGCGCAGGGGCGGAGCAGACAGTCTTAAGACGGCAGCTATTATATCGGGTATCGTGTTTTCGATGGCCCACTTCCGCAATATTTTGATTTCCGGGCTGCCCGGCGCGGCAGTATTGCTCGTTAACGCTTTAGTCATGGGCTCTCTATTATCGGTTATTTACCTTCGCTCAGGTAACATATACTCAGTAATTGTGCTGCATGCGATTAATGATATAGCGGCCGCTTTCCCGGTTACCGTTTTAAAGGGCGGCGCCAGTGTTGCGGCAACGGTTGCCGGGTATGGCGCTGCAGAATTATTACTGTTGGTTCCCTGCGCTGTTTCGACAGTATTGCTATTACGTATGAAGAGATAGAGCAGCGTGGCGATTAACATGAAATATATAAAGATATAAAGAACGCCGGTCTGATTTCCCGAACAGGCGCATCTGTCTACGATCTCTGTACATAAATGTAGATGTAAGATAAGATTTATCATGTATCCTCATATACTTCAATTGTTTTCCCGACTTTAAACGAAACCACATACCCCTGCTCGAGGACCCGCCCCTGTTCAAGGAGAAGCATGATTTCTTCTTCGCAGTAATCTGTTTCAGGGACAAAGCAGCCGTTTAGTTCGTGAGAATGTATGAAATCCAGAATGTTTGCCAGCTGACCCTCTTCATAGGATAGGCTGGCTTTTTTAGTGTTGAGATTTTTCAAGGCTCTTCGGGTTCGTGCCTTGAACGGCATGGCAGGAATGCCAGTGCGTTTTTGATTGAGGCAATTGTGTAAAAACAAAGATGCGGGAAGTTTTAATGGATTATTAATGATTTTGCATATTATTGTCTGACGATGTTCACGAAACTTTAAGAAACATAAACGGCATAATGTGATATTATATGGTGACCTGAAGTGTATATATGGTGTTGGATGATTTCAGCTTTGCTGAATAGAATTCCAGTCGAAGTCTCGCAAACGAGGCTGAACTTCAGGAATTCCTGCATAGGAAAGGAGAGTATAAACCATGAAACTGAGAAATATCGCATTAGCCCTCAGCATGACCGCAGCCATTATTATGGGCGCACAGCCGGCATTTGCATCAGACCAGCTTCCATATGTAGCACTCGGGGCAGATCTGAACAGTGAGCAGAGGGCAACAGTACTGAAACTGCTTGGTATTACAGAGAGCGATCTTACCCATGACACTGTTGTGACAGTTACAAATGCGGAGGAGCACGAGTATCTGGATTCTTATGTAAGTTCAAGCGTGATCGGCACGAGAGCTCTGTCATCCTGCAAGGTCTTGGAGGAAGGCAAAGGTCACGGCATCACTGTGGAGGTCCACAATATCACGTATGTCACACCGGCTATGTATGAGAACGCACTGGCGACAGCAGGTATGAAGAATGCATCCGTTGTCGTTGCCGGACCGTCACCGATCTCTGGTACAGCCGCGCTTGTCGGTGCAATGAAGGCTTACTCGCAGATGCACGGGACTCCCATCTCCCCGGAGCTGATCGACAGCGCCACGGATGAGTTGGTAAAAACCGGTGAGCTTGCCGAATCTCTCGGTGATTCTGAGGAGGCGGCTGAGATTATTGCAGCTTTGAAACAGGTCGTTGCGGAAAATGATCTGAAAACAGATGAAGATATCAACAACGCGATTGACGAAGTAGCCGGGAAGCTTGAGATCTCTCTGTCCGAGGAGGATCGCCAGCTCATTCTTGACCTGATGGAGAAGCTGTCAACGCTCGACCTCGACGCCGACAATCTTGCGGAGCAGGCCAGGGGCATTTACAGTGAGCTGCAGCAGAGAGGCTTCAGCCTGTCGGACTACGGGATCACGAAAGAAGAAGCTCAGGGACTTCTGGCGAGGCTGATCCAGTTCCTTAAGGAATTGCTTGCAAGCCTTGGAAATAAGTGATGTCCGAAGGCCGGAGAATCAGCATATCAGTCAAGATATTGTGAATATTAACAATAAATAAAAACGTTGAAGTGGATAATTGTGAAAAAAGTACAAAAAAGTTTGGCTTGTTCATAGTTTGTTCATATTTTGGTGCTATTATAATCGTACAAGATAAATGACAACCACGTGAGCAAGCCTCACGACAATTTTTCATAATAATTGCCCCGGTGGATTTCCACCGGGGCACTCCTCTTTTTCGGGTGAAAAGTCTCTAAATATGTCGTTTGTCAAAAAAAGAGGCTATTCGTCAAAATACTTCGCATAAATAATAATCCCCTGCTATAATGTGCATGTCGGATCAAGTATGAACCGAATGAATTCTGTGTTTGAAAAACGACACAAAATATCACTGCGATGGCTTTCGTATAGATTCGAAGTTAGAGGGGGGCTGACATGTCATGTTTTAGAGTAAAACCGGATAGAATCGATATATGCAGCGGAAATCTTTCTCAGATTAGTAGCAGTATAGGCGGAATTTATCAGGAAATCATTCAAATGAATATATGCGCGTCTTTGAACAGTTCATCTGCATGGATGGTCAATGACACTCTGAAAAAGATTTCCGGCGATATCGAAGCACAGAAGAACGGCACTGACCGTCTTGCCGATACTCTCAGACAGATTTCATTCTGTTATAAAAACACGGAAAACAAAGTCGCCGGTGAGCCCGTATTCAGCGCGGGACTGTGTGAAAACGGAGAGACCGGTTCGACAGGCGGTAATAATGAAGGCGGATCTGGCGGCTTCAATGAAGTTAAGGCTGACTCTGCCAACACCAATTCTGCCGCATGGATAAGTGGGTCGGCCGTTGCTTCTACTACTCTGGGGGGAATAAACGCATCGACTGAAGCCTCCGGAGAAATAGGCGGCGCATCCTGGGAACACAAATTTACTTCCGGCGTAAAATTCAAAGACGGAAAACTTGACAGTATCAGTCTTTTTGACGCTAAGATCGGAGGAGAGGCACATGTTGCGAAAGGAAAAATCGGCGGCAGTTACGGAGTGGTGTCGGGAAGCGCGGAAGCGACACTCGGCCAGGTGAAAGCTGAGGGATCGGTCGGAGCAACTCTATACAAAAACGGGAAGCTTGCACCGCAAGTCGGCATTAACGGATCGATTTCCGGATCGGCAGTCTCGGGTAAGGCTGAGGCAAAGGTCGGGAGCGACAACACAGATGTTCACGCATCGGCTGAAGGCAGCCTTTTGAGCGGAGAAGCAAAAGGAAATATTGGCGTCGGAAAAGTATCATATAAAGATAAAGACGGAACAGTCAATACGGGTTATGGAGTAGCCGCAGAGGCAAAAGCGGAAGCTTATGTCGCACAGGGGAAGGTTAAGGGCGGCTTTAAGATATTCGGAATTAAGTTCGATATTGGCTTATCAGGAAAAGCCGGTGGAGCAGGAGCCTCGATAGGTGGTCATGCGACTACGGGAGGCGTAGGAGGAAACGTTGGTCTTGGTTTAGGAATCGGTGCTGAATTAGAGTTTAAGATAGACTGGACAGGTTTTAAGTGGGGATGGTAGTGAAATATCAGACCGGAAAGAGTAAAACAGAGAGGAGACAATTATGTATAAAGATTTATTGCCGGTAGGTTCTATTGTGCTGCTGAAGGGCGGAGAAAAGAGGCTGATGATCTGTGGGAGAGTGAGCTGCCAGAGTGGATCAGATGTTATCTATGATTACACAGCATGCTATTACCCGGAAGGGATAATGGATTCCGATCATATCTTTTTCTTTAACAGGGACGATATTGAGACGATATTTTTCATCGGTTTCCAGGATACAGAGGAAATGGCATTCCGCCACAATATCCTGGACAAACTCGGTAAACTTAAAGTGGTTGACGGGCAGATAGTTCCGGATGAAGATTGAGGAAGAAGGGAACCTGAAACCGTTGATTGCGAGATCGGATTTGTTTAGAAATGGCAGGGAGAAAAAGGTGAATAATACAATCGTATTTCCAATTTTGATTACAGCTTTTTTACTTCTCGGTATGGTTTTCATGGGCCTCGGCATAGGGATTAAATCTGTTATTGATAAAAAGGCAGCCGCATGTACTTCTCGGACAGAGGCTGTTGTCGCGGAAATTAATCGTGAAGTAAACCTTTCGGCCGGAGGAGATTCTTATCGTTCCTGGTTCCCTGTTTTTTCTTACAGGGTGAATGGAGAGGAAATCACAGTTCGAAGCAAAATCGGAAGTGAGAAGAAGAAATTTGAAGCCGGTCAAAAAGTGGAATTGTTCTATAATCCCGACAACATTCGTGAATACTATGTGCCGGCGGAAAATGCGTCAATCCTTCCGAAAGTTTTTATAGGAGTCGGGGGAACATTTGTCGCACTTGGGATTTTGTCTTTTCTTTTAAAGAGAATGATTGGCTGAATATTTAAAGGGGTTGCCGCATTAATGCAACAACCCCTTTAGTAAGCCCAAAAGGATATTATTAATAGTTTGTAGCCCTTCTCTCGAAGTAAGCCTTCGGATGAGCGCATACCGGGCATACTTCCGGCGCTTCTTTGCCAATGATGACCGCTCCGCAGTTGCGGCACTTCCACTCCTGGTTCTCGTCGTCAGCAACGTATGTCTTATCAGCCAGAAGGTTGGCAAGAATCTGACGATATCTCTCCTCGTGGCGCTTCTCTACGCCTGCGACGAGCAGGAACTTCTCTGCGAGGGCAGCGAAGCCCTCTTCCTCGGCTTCTTTCGCCATGCGGACGTACATGTCTGTCCACTCCTCGTTCTCGCCGGAAGCGGCTGCCATAAGGTTCTCCTCAACAGAGCCGATCCCTCCGAGCTCTTTGAACCACATCTTAGCGTGTTCCTTCTCCTGATCAGCTGTCTCAAGGAAGATGGCCGCGATCTGCTCGTAGCCCGCCTTCTTGGCCTGCGACGCGAAATATGTATATTTGTTGCGAGCCTGAGATTCGCCTGCAAATGCTTCCAATAAGTTCTTTTCGGTCTTTGTACCTGCGTATTTGTTTGCCATTACAAAATCTCCTTTCTGATTTCTATAGCTACAGTCAATTGCGGAACACCGGGCTCTTTTCTCAGCCTGCTGAGCTCCGTAATTTCCTGTCTTTTACTATGATTTAATCTACCATAGGGAAAGGTAGTTAGACAATACTAATGAGATGTAATCTCAATTGTGTGTGATAGCGTGCATTTTATCCCGAAAAACAGCCTGTTTGTCAATTTTTCTTTTTGTATCAACTGTATCTGTTATAAAATATACACAGTATGCCCGCATATCATGATATGTCTGTCGGGCCCCATCCTCATATCGAATGGACTGGACCCAACATGTATTAACAAGAATTGCAGGTACGGGGATTGGATATAGTACTTAGCACTATCTGTGAGGAGCAGGATTATGAAAAAAAGGATAATTTCGATTTTAGTCTGCGTATCCCTGATATGCACGATGAGCAGCGTGACGATTGGAGCGGAGCTCCCTGAAGCCTATAACGGATATGAATTAAGCGAGGATGCAGAATACGAAGCCGAAAGCCCGATTGAGGCTGACGGGGAAATGAGCGGGGAATATGAGGCTGATGTTCCGATTGCTGAGTCTCCGGCTGAGATAGAAGCGGAAGAACTTCAGGAATGGGAATATGATATTGCTCCGGAACCGGAGACGGACTTTTCAGAGCTGCCGGATGAGGAAAGCGACATAATACTGCCGGATGATTCGATTGAAGAATATGTGGCAGAAGTCCCCGAAAGCCCGGATCATGCTCATGAGCCGGAGACGGAAGAAGCGAAGGAGAAAGATCCGGAAGAAGCAGAAGAACTTGTCGGAGCTTCCGTCAGTCTTGATGCAGCGTCCCGCACGCAGGCAGCGATCCGAAAGTTCGTGCTGGCGAGCGTAGCCGATGTGAATGCCCCTGTGAGCTATACGACAAAACCTGACACTGCTTCCGGGTCGTATGCTGCCGGAGTGCTCAGCGATGATTCATTGAAGAACGCACTTGCGATACTCAATAATTTCCGCTACATAGCTGGGCTGGATTATAAAGTAAAGCTTAACTCTACATATACGCAGAAGGCGCAGGCAGCAGCCCTTCTTCTCGCGGTAAATGGCGAACTCAGCAGTGCGCCCAAAAAACCGTCCGGAATGACAGCCACCCTATATAATAGGGGATATTCAGGGGCACAGAACTCAAACCTCAACTATGGCGCCTCGACGCTGGACTTCGCAGCACTCACATGGATCAGGGACAACAGTGTACTATCCCGACCATTTCTACCTAACCGCTCGGCATTTCTTGAACCGAATCTTGGCAAAGTCGGATTCGGCGCGGTCGGTAAATACTATACGGCTTATATTAACGATGCCAGCGCAGCTTCTTCGGTGACAAAAGTCGCATGGCCCGCCCGGAACATGCCTTTAGATTATTTTTCAGATTCTGATCCGTGGTCAGTCTCCGGAGTCAAAATCAATGATATCGCGAAAGTAAAAGTGACCCTTGTGCGCACCCGGGATAGTCAGACCTGGACGTTCTCGGGGAGCACAAAAACTATAGATATTAATTCCGGGTATTTTTCGTGCTCCAAAGGTGACGACAGCATTGTCACTTTTAAACCGAATGGCGTCACATATGAGCCCGGAGATAAATTCAGTGTAAAAATAGCGGGGACGGCTGAAGGGACGATAGCGTATACGGTGAGTTTTTTTGAACTGGTCCCGCTGGAGAAAGTTCAATTAAAGAAAACGAGTTTAAAACTCGAGTATGGCAGATCACAGTCGCTGTATTATGAGCTGACGCCGGAGAATGCCACATCCAGAAAGGCTGTGTGGTCGTCTTCCGATCCTTCAGTGTGCTCTGTTTCTTCTTATGGAAATGTTAAAGCCAACAAGCTGGGAACGGCGGTCATAACATTGCAAATGGGTGATAAAGCGTCAACATGTAAAGTCACTGTGACAAAAAGATCGATTGCGATAACGACCGGATTTGCAATCGAACCGCCATTCTACTACTACAGCGGAGCCGAGTGCAAACCCAAATTTTCAAAATACTCTGTTGATAATGTCAATCTGACGGAGGGGAAAGATTACACATTAAGCTATCAAAATAACGTGAGACCGGGAAATGGGACGATCGTTGTCACAGGTATCGGCAATTATACAGAAACTGCGAACTATAGGTTCAATATATATCCCTTTGAGGATGTTCGTGATCCTGCTCATCCATATTATACAGCTATCTGCTGGGCGGTTGAAAACGGAGTTACGAAGGGCTATACCGGCACCCATATCTTTGGGATAAATGACGCGTGTACAAGAGGTCATGCCGTTCAGTTCTTATGGAGGATGGCAGGTAAGCCGAAGCCGGCAAGCGGTGCCATGAAGTTCATTGACGTTCCCAAGTCGCATCCGTATTATAATGCAATATTGTGGGCAGCACAGAAGAATATTGCAATCGGGTATCCGGCATATAAAGAATTCAGACCGAATAAGCCCTGTACCAGAGGACAGATATGTACTTTTATATGGAGATATCTGGGCTGGAAGGAACCGAAAACGACAACGAATCCGTACAAGGATGCGCTCACGCCGTCCTATCGCAAGGCGATTATCTGGATGACAGAGAACAATCTGGCAAAAGGATATCCGGATAAGACATTCAGGGATCCGCAGTCCTGCACCCGCGGGATGATGGTCAAGTACCTTTACAATTCGAAAGATCTGAAAAAGTAGAAAAAAGGAGCTGACGCGACAGCTCCTTTCTTTCGTTGTACGTATGAAATTCCCGTATGATCAGAGATATTCAGAAATCATAAGGGTATTCAGTGAACGGTAATGTCGAGGTATTCGACATTGGACCGATTGTCATCTGAATCCAATACATAATATCCCAGCTTATACGTGCCTTTTTTTGTCTCATCAAGTTGATCGAAACCGATAAGCATAATATTTTGGGAGAGAGTCTCCAGTGTATCTGTATCATCAGACATTGTGCCGATATAGTCCAGCGGCGAGAAATGATCACCGGCTTTCATAGTAACGGAATGTGTGATGAGAGTGAGCCTTGGACAGTATTCAGGCAGTTCTTCCTCTGAGGAAGAGACAGAGGATTCAGCTGCGGCGCGCAGGTCTTTGCCCGAAGCATTGCGGTCGCGAAATACCGAAATCGAGACATATCCGATGAACAGGAACAGCACTGCAGCCAATACTGATGTTGCAAGTGCTATCGTATTCAGGTTAAGGGATATACCGTCAAAACGTCCTGTAAAGTCTTTAAAGAAAGCAGACGCTTTTTCCCGGGGAGATGAAGATGTATGACGTCTGGGCATGCTCACGGGAAGGGCTTTCTTACTGCCGGATTCTTGCGGAGTAACTGTGGTTTTTAGCGCAGTGGGTGCTGCGGCAGCCGTTTTACTCGGCATCGGCGCGGCAACAGGCCTGATTGTCTTTGGGCGTTCCGGAGCTGTGGCAGCCGTTTTATTTGGCATCGGCGCGGCAACAGGCCTGATTGTCTTTGTGCGTTCCGGAGCTGTGGCAGCCGTTTTACTTGGCATCGGCGCTGCAACAGGCCTGATTGTCTTTGGGCGTTCCGGTGCCTGGGCAACTGCTATCGGATGAATCTCACTCGGCAATAAACCATAGTATATCGGGTAATCTGAATCCTGAGGAATGTAAGCGGTCTGTTTCTCTTTGGGATGATTGTATGCCTGCGTATGGGCAGTCTTCTTTTTCTGAGGAGAATTATACACCTGTGTGTGTGCAGTCGCCTTTTCCGGGGAACGCTTACCCACTTGCTTGTAGGCGGCCTTGATATTCGCGTCAACGTCAAACGTTCCGGCGTTCTGCCTGCGAACGCTTTTTCTTATCTGATCCATCTTTACTGCGTGATTGGAATGCAGGCTGATGTACGTTAGAGACGGATCAAAACGATAAATGGCTTCTGAAAGGTTCGGTTCTTCGTTGAACCGGACTTTTTTTGTTCTGGCCATGGTAATCCTCCACAGAATAGAAAGATAGTTCTCCTGACGGCACAGCATGCCGACTTTAATCACAGCACATTTTAATTTAGAAACATTTTTAAAGCAAGACATAAAAGAGACGGGGTATGTATTTTAAAATCATTTCCCGCGATCTTTGCGTGCAACATAAAATGCAACATATTCTTCGACATATATCGTTGTGCTACACTTTTAATGGCTCGGACTATACTCTTTGCGAGCTTTTACCCTGAAATAACGTGAAGATAGTCCTGCTTCGCGGGCCGTTGGAAGAAGGCTCAGCAACAAGATCAATCAAAGGAGGGATTTGAAGTGAAGAAAAAAGGATGTTTGAAACGGATTGCAGCTGTCATTCTCACGGTGATTATGATGCTGAGTATGGCGTGTGTTCCGGCATTTGCTGCGGCAAATGAAGCGGTAAACAAGGATAAGACCGGTGTCATTATGATTATGACCGGTACAAAGGATCTTGACGGAAATGTGTACGGCAAAGTGCAGGCCGGCACAGGATTTTTGATCAATGAGACTACTGTCGTAACCTGCAACCATGTTGTTGTATTGGATTCAGAGTACATTAAACAGGCTTGCCAGGATCTCAACATGTCTGAGAAACAGGTCAAAGAGCGCCAGTATATAGAAGTCAGCGTTGTGCGTGATGTTACCATCCCCGCAACAGTCAAGACGAACAGTGTGAACATGGACATCGCTGTACTTGAGCTCAAGCAGCAGCTTCTTAACCGTGAAACTCTGGCACTCAGAAGCAGCAGCACGGTAAAATCCACGGAAACATGCTATTCTCTCGGATTCCCGTCGACTATTTCCGACTATGATAATAAAACAACATACACCTCCGATGACGTCACCGTTACAACCGGTCAGGTCAATAAAGTCTCTGCAGTCAATGCGGGTTCTGCACCGGTAGATTATGTTATCTCCAGCGCAAAGATTGAAAATGGAAATTCCGGTGGACCGCTCGTAGATGAGGCCGGTCATGTTATCGGTATCTGCCAGGCTGTTCTGAGCAATGATGGTTTTGATTCTGATTATTATTATTCAATCGCTATCGACCAGCTCATCGATATGATCAAGCCTCTCGGAATTCAGTATACATCTTCTGATGAGCCGGTACCTGCTCCGGAACCGGATTCGAAGACAAGTGACGTAACACCGGAACCGGTAAAACCTGTAAACACCGACGCCCTTGCAACAGCTATTGAAAAGGCTAAAGAGTATACATCAGAGGGTTACACAGAGGACAGCTTCGCAGCTCTTTCCTCCGCAGTTGATGATGCTGAGAAGGTTCTTGGAAATAAAGACGCGACGCAGGACGAAGTCAATGCGGCAGCACAGGCCGTTGAAAGCGCAATTGGCAACCTGGTAGTACCTGAGCCGACTCCGGGTCTTCCGATGGGTGCTATTATCGGTATTATCGCGGCAGTCGCTGCACTTATTGCAGTTATTATCATTCTTGCGACGAGAAAGCAGCCGCAGGCACCGCAGGCCCAACCCGTAGGCCCACTCCCGACACCGGTAGGTCCGGTCGCTCCGAACGTACAGCCTCCGGCAGACTATCAGGGAGGTATGCCGACAGGCGTCCTCAATCAGGGGTCAAGTGAAACTACAGTGCTCAGCGGCGGCGGTGAGACGACAGTTCTCAGCCAGAATGCGGTTTCTTACGGAAAGCTTATCCGCAAGAAGAGCGGCGAGACCGTGAACGTCACAAGTCCGGAATTCAAGATCGGCAGAAATCGCGCAACAGTTGATTACTGCGTCGCTGATAACACAGCAGTAGGTCGTGTTCATGCTATCGTTGTAAGCAAGAACGGTAACACCTACCTGAAGGACAACAACAGCACGAACGGAACCTTCGTCAACAATGTGCGCGTTAAGAGCGGTTCTGAGACACTGCTGGCAAATGGAGATAAGATCATGCTCGGTGATGAAGAATTCACGTATGAGGCGTTCTGATTCTCATTTAAGACAAATAAATAGGATTAATTACTAGAATGATATTTGCTCCGCCGGAAGTACTGCATAATTTTCCGGCGGAGCAGTTGCCACGTTTATTGGCATTGTGAAAAAGGAATGAGTGAGGGGAAATAATGAAATTTCTGACTGGCACATATACAGATGTGGGTACAAGAAAAAAGACAAATCAGGATTCTATGATTGTCATGCAGGCTGAGACAACATACGGTCCTGTTCTTTTTGCGTCGGTATGTGACGGCATGGGCGGACTCGCAAAGGGAGAAGTTGCATCAGCGGCAATGGTCAGAAAGCTTGAAAGCTGGTTCATGGAAGGCTTCCCGGAATTGATTGCCAACGGTTTTTCAGTTGATAAACTGTGGGAACAGTGGAGAAAGGTGATATTTGAGGCTGCCGCAAAGATATCGGCATACGGAGTCGAGTGCCATACGGATCTGGGAACAACTTGTACGGCAGTCCTTATCTATAACAATAATTTTTACACCTGCAATGTCGGTGACTCGCGGGTGTATCTGATCAGCGACAACATTTACCAGCTGACGAAGGATCAGACTTATGTTCAGAGAGAAATAGATGCCGGTCGAATGACCTACGAACAATCTCTCGTCGACCCGAACAGAAGTGTGCTTCTTCAGTGCATAGGAGCCAGCAAATATGTGGACCCCGTGTTTACAAGCGGTCCGGCAGGTGCAAATCAGGTGTTCCTGCTCTGCTGCGATGGTTTTAGACATGTGGTCACCGCAAGTGAGTTTTATCAGTTTTTTCATCCGTCTGTGATGACATCAGAAAAAGTGATTGCGAAAAAACTGAAAGAAGTGACACAGCTCAATATAGACAGACGGGAAGATGATAATATCAGCGCTATTCTGGTGAAAACATATTGAACGGAGTGAGGGGATATGCTGGAAATAGGCTCGGTTTTTGACGGAAAATATAAAATACTTCAGGAGATCGGCCATGGCGGTATGAGTACCGTTTATCTGGCTCTTAACGAGAGGGCAAATAAAACATGGGCGATTAAAGAGGTCAGAAAGAACGGCAGCACGGATAACGTGGTCGTAGACCAAAGCCTTGTAGCCGAAATTGAAATGCTGAAAAAGCTCAATCATCCCCACATTGTCGGCATCGTCGACGTTGTGGAGAACGATGACAGCTATATCATAATCATGGACTATATACAGGGAAAGGATCTGATGAGTGTGCTGCAGAACAGCGGACCGCAGAATCCTGACATTGTGGTTGAGTGGGCGAAGCAGCTGTGCGACGTATTCGGCTATCTGCACAGACAGGATCCGCCGATTATTTACCGTGATATGAAGCCCGCCAATGTCATGCTGAAGCCGGATGGCAACATCGTAGTCATTGACTTTGGAACAGCCCGCACAAATAAGGGCGGCAGCAATCAGGATACGACATGGCTCGGTACTCGCGGATATGCGGCACCGGAACAGTTCGGCGGTCAGGGCGAGACAGACGCGAGGACAGACATTTATACGCTCGGTACGACCCTGTACCATCTGATCACGGGATACAGTCCTGCGGACACGAATTTTGTAGTTTATCCGGTAGGCCAGTTAGTCCCGGAACTGGCAGGATCCGGTATTGAGAAGATTATTTCCAAGTGCTGCGAGCCGAGGCGTGAGGATCGGTATCAGAACTGTGCCGAACTTATGGAAGCTCTTCTGCACGTGAATGATATCAATGATGAAAATATTCGGGAAAACAGAAGAAAATGGCGTCTGTTCCTGATTCCGGTCATGGTCGCTGCGATGGGGATCATCGGAATGGTCGGATTTGCGGCAGCAAGAAGTTCTACAATAAGCCAGACGTATAGTAGTTCGTTGAACAGAGCAAAGCTTGCGGAAAACGTATACGACGCGCAGGAAGATTATAAGAGCGCGATGTCGATCCGGCCTGCCGAGGCGGAGGCGTACATGTCTATGCTGAACGCAATCATAGCGGACGGCAAATTTAACCAGAATGAGAAAAAAACACTTGACTATTGTATGGACGCAAAACCAATTACAGGGGGAGCTAGCAACATTGAGGTGCTTGAAGCGAGAGATCCTGAAGGATACGCTGCTTTCCAGTATGAATTGGGCAAGGATTATTTCTTTTATTATGAGGGCGGCGGATATAAATATGCGGCACCTGTGTTTGACAAAATCAAAGATAATTCTAATCTGACCCCAACAGAACTTAAGGTCACT
This sequence comes from Lachnospiraceae bacterium, assembly GCA_017514845.1. Classification (GTDB taxonomy): domain Bacteria; phylum Bacillota; class Clostridia; order Lachnospirales; family Lachnospiraceae; genus Chordicoccus. The sequence goes on along the minus strand of JAFWIM010000230.1, from coordinate 31,755 downwards.
AATAGTCTGAATTTGATTTCCAGTGCGTACGTCAGCAATACTGCCGGGAGTTCCGTGGGATCTGCCTGGCTTGATGAAGGAACGGATTGGTACAAGGTATGGCAACAGTACGAAGGTCTTGTCGGAGATGCCTCGCAGGCTGCAGCCAACTGTGGTGACGCAACCGTCGCGATAGCAGTATATAGGGAATTAGCTAATAAAATAACTAATGAAGCATTGAATGAATTCAAAAATGCGGGAGTAACGAGGGAAATGGCGGAGAATATTCTCTCCGAGGCAGAGATTTTTATGAGTCAACAGTCCTCCGACAAAATGGCTGTGCAGAAGCTTATTCAGGACACGAACAAAGCAATACAGGGAGCTAGAAATTCTGTTGAAAGTGTCTACCATATAATCGGTACGAATTGAGGGGGTGCGGATATGAATAATATGAATCCTTCAGATCTGGTCGATCTGTATACGACCGGCTTCCGTATCTGCCTTGCGATAACACTGATAGCGCTTGCCGTTGCAGTTTATCTGTTCATTAAACTGGACATTCGGACCGTATTTATGCTGGTGTCCGGTAGAAAGAGAAAGAAGACCATAAAGCAGCTGAGCGAAGCTCAGGAAAGAACTGATCAGATCGGCCCGGCAATGCCGAATCTTGATTTCGGAAATACCGGAAGAACCGGTAATACAGGTAATACCGGAAATACCGGAGGAACCGGAAGGACGGCAAGATCCAGAGCCGGAGGGCTTTTCCGCAGGAGCGGAAGGAGTGGAGAGCTATCTCCGCCGACACAGCCGGGAATGGATACTATGCCGCTTGCCGCAGCGGGGGAGTCGCCCGGAGCGAATTCGGCTAACCTCGATACGGCTCAGATGGCAGATGTCGAGGTCGCAGCTAAGCCGCTCGGAAGCGCGGCGCAGCGCATAGAATTTAAGGTCACGGAGCGTACATTGGTCATCCATACTAATGAATTGATAGATATCTGATAAACAACAAGGTAATAAACCGATACATGGACAACTGATAAGGGGTTAGTCTCGGGGGAAATATAAACGAAGGAGAAGGTTATGAAAGCATTTGCAAATGGGTTAAAAAGATTCATGGCAGTTATATTCACAGTCGTGCTTATAGCTGATCTTGTTCCGGCCGAAGCGCTGGTCATGAATATTTATGCCACAGAGAGCGGCTCGGTTGCAGCGGGCGATACGAGCAGCGATAATGTCACTTATCCGAGTGGCGGAAGTGAATCCGATAATGAGAATAATGATTCGAATACTTCCGATGGCGGAAGCTCGACCGAGAGTGTGAACAATGATTCTAATACTTCCGGTGGCACTTCGTCCGACAATGGAAACGATAGTTCGACTACTTCTGGCGATGGAAATGACACGGAGTCGAATGATTCTAATGTGACAAATGGTGGTGACAATAGTGGCAGCACCACAGGTAAAGATGAGTCCGGTACAACAGGCAAGACTGAGTCCGGCACAACAGGCAAGACTGAGTCCAACACTGATAGCGGAAGTGTGACTCCCAGCGTTACACCCGACGCTAAAACTCCGACACCGGGTCAGAAGGCTCCTGAGGAATCGACGACAAATCCATCGGTCATTGGTGTGGGTTTACATGAGAATTCACCGGCTGCAATTGTTGGCAATGAAGTAATACTTAAAGGAAGTGTCACTTTTGGAGTTGATGATAAGGGAAATACCCTTGATAGGTTTTATTATTTTTGGAAAGAAGGAGAACTCACTGATCAGGAAAAAAATAGCTCATGGCCTGAAAGTAAAGATGGAACTGTAACCTGGCAGTACAAAATAGAAACAGCCGGTGAGCATGTGATTAACTTGTATGTAAGAAATAACAATGATCCGCTCACAACAGTGGGCAGCGGAAATTATAAAGTAACAGCATCTGATACCATTAGTGTTAATGCGACTACATCTAAAGATAATCTTATGCTGTTTTCAACTGTGGAATTTCAGGCAGAATTAAGCGGATCTGTAGAAAATTATGACATATCATGGTCAGTAAATGATGGTGCTGACGGTCAAGGCTCTGTGCTGATACAGGATGCGGCGGATCCTCTGCATGCAACATATACTATCAGCAATCCGAAATCAACAGGGAAAACCCATACGATTAAGGTTATCGCAAGTCCAAAAAATGAAGGGGCACCAATTGATGCTACTTGTGATATTTTTGTTAAAGTTGTTCAGCTTGAAGATATCAAGATTGAGAACGATGCAAATGAATTATTCAAGTTGAATCAAAATGCAATTGATTCCAAGGTAGACATCAATGATACCGGATATGAAGTTGATTTTAATAATAATGGGGGTTCTGAAAGAAGATATACAGTAATCGTGATTAAGCCGGATGGATCGGAAGAAGAACTTAAGCAGGCAGATTCATCGGACGACACAAAGTATGTCTTTCCGGCAGATCAGGTTGGTATATTTACAATCAATGTGTCTTGCCAGACAGAGGATGAAAACGCAAATCCTAAAGCGGTTAGTACTGTTATAAAGTATATTGTCAGACAGCCGTTAACCATCGTGTGGGACGGTAATCCTATAAATAAGAAAAGCAATGGTACTACAGCTGTTAAAGCATCTAAAAAGACGTTAAGAGCGCGTTTTTCAATAGATGGTTTACCGGACGATGCACAAAAATATGCAAAACTGGATTTTACAGATATGGCAAAAGCTACATATTCGGAAGTTGGTCCAGGAAAGAATATCGGTATAACATTTGAACATTCAGAAGAAGATCCGTTCTTTGTAATTAGCTGGAATAAAGAATACCAAGACAGAAGTAATTTTTACTATATAAAAAATATACCGAATTCTGTCACAGGTAATATTACAGCAACTCAATTAGACAAAAACTCTAAAGAAATAGACCTGACGAAGGAAAATGCAGATTGGAAGCTATCGCTTAGCGATAGTAATGGCAACCCAATCGGTGTGACTCTTAGGATAGACAGCGGAGCGCATATACAAAATAGCTGGTTCAATGTTCTGGCAAAGATAATAGATGTAGAAAACGGAGAGGACCAACTTATTGTATATGGTGATGAAATTTATGAAAATGAGAGTCCATATAATGGACCTGGAGCAGTCAATTGTTCAACATCAGAAAACCCAAATAAGGTCACAGGTATTTATGTAAAGAAAAAAGATGGCACTGTATATGGTCCATTATCTGTTATATATAATTATGATAATAAAGTCCCCGATTTTGGTGGTATTACGATTGATACAACTCAAAAGGGAATTCTTTGGGATAAAACGTCAGAAACCCACACAGCTACTGACGATGTGACAGAGAGTGGAATTGATTTTAAAGAAGATGGTGCCATTGTTGTAACAAATAAAAAGGTTACATTATCGAATGTTGAAACAAAAGATGCTGAGAGCGGCCCGAATAAGGCACAATATGTTGATGGAAATGGGGTATTTTGTTCTGAAACAAAGATAACGACTAAAGAAGCTATCTCAAAAGTTGGTTTTTCAGACTCTGTGACCCTTGAAGCGGCAGAAGAGTCAAAGACTTATTATGTATATGTAAAACTGGTAGATAATGCCGGAAATATTTCGTACAGGGGCATTAATGGTGAGATCTTAACTGATAAGACAGCACCTACAGCCACTATTACTTTTGATCAGAGTTATGCGGGAGCGACTGCAAACCTTAAAGTTGAGGCAAAAGATGATGCTTCAGGTTCTGGCATCTATTCAATAACCGCCCGTGTTTATGATGGTCTGGTTGATTCAAAACCAAACTTTTATTATGAAAAGGCTTTATATGATTCAACTGATGCTGATTATAGCGGCAACAATTCGCCTATAACAGAAAATCTTGAAATCACTGACCCCGGCAGCCAGCAGTGGGTGATGATCATAGTAAAAGACTGGGCCGGAAATGTAACATATTATGATCATAATGGTATTGCTTATAACGAGGAAGAGGAGTGGATGTCTAAGGTAAACCTCGAAAATACATTTATGGTTTATCCCGATGATATGAAAGTCCAAATTCAGTATTCATCTGAGGGAAGTGGTTATGCTGTACGCAAGAATCGTGACAATAATCCAATAAATGACTATATCTTTATTGATAGGACAGAAATACATGTGACATTCAGCAATATTCCGGTAAGTGATCTGTCTTATAAATGGCAAGGGACTTTAATTACGGCAGAAGAATATGATGCTATTAACCATTGCTATAAATTTGACCAATTTGACGGAAGCATTGAGTCTGATGGAGAATACACATTTATTCTGAACGTGCCGAAACTCAATGGCGATAAATCTGTAAAAGTCGAGGGAATAGATGAGTTTGCGTCAGCGACCACTTCTGATACTGGTTTGACCACCTATACTGATAAGTTTATTAAAGACAGCACCGCTCCGGTAGTTGATTTTATTGTTAATAAAGATATAGCGGGTTCAAAAGATAATACGTATTATTATGGCCTTAAAGACAAAGTCACGTGTGAGAAGGACGGTGATTGCGAAGATATTACAATAAACATCACAGTTGAGGAAGAGAATTGGTATGAAGAGGATATTCCGAAGCTTTATATAACATATAAAGATAAAGATGGGAATTCGCAGACGAGCGAAGCGGAAGCAAAGTGGAGTTCTGATGAAGACGCACATACGCATAAGTTGACTTACACAATCGAGTCGAAAGCTGATCATTCTGCAGATGGTTCATATACATTCTTGCTATCGAATACCGGTGAAAATGGAAGTTATGTGAACTACCATGAATTTGTGGATAAGGTGGTTGCAACGTATAAAAATAAGGAAGGAGATCATACTAAAACCTGTGTAATTGACACTGTGCGTCCGATATTAACATATATGCTGACGAGTGATGGTTATAACGATGAATATGCCAAAAAAGATAAAGTTATTTATTTTAAATCAGAGTTTACAGAAACATTCACTGTTAATGATGTGAATAAAGCTCCTGTTAAAATCGAAACGTACTACAAAGCTCCGGATACAGATTTGGACCCTGATGAACAGTCCGGTATAGATGTTAGTATAACCGCCAAAGAGGATGGAATATATTGGTACACAGTCAGTGGTGCCGATCTCGCTGGTAATTTGCTTACATTTGCAGCGTTTGCTGAAGAGGGAGGCCCAATCAAAGCCACGCAAATGGATCAAGACTGTATAGCCTATGCTAATGTAGATAATAAGGGTAATTTTACTACTTACCGTAAAGTATTGGATACGACATCGCCGAAGGTAGCCTATCAGATCACTGAATTAAAAGATCATGAGAAACATCAGTATGCTGAAGCGGATTATTACAATTACAAGGACGGCTTTACAGTAACTTTTAAAGTTAATGAACTCAATTTTGATGCGGAAAAGATAACGGCAGATGGTTTTGGCTGGAAGTCTTCTGAAGATGAACCCGTACTTGAGCGTATAGTCAATGTTGACGGTGAATACATCTTTACAATATCAGGTGAGGATAAGGCTGGAAATAAGATTAAAGTAACAAAAGATAAGGATAATAATAAGTCAGCTGATCCTGATGAAAGCGGTGAAGATGGGGTTTACACAACTCACAAAAAAGTTCTTGACCGTGATGCTCCTAAATACAAAGTGGAGGAAATGACTGAACCGGCATCGGCAGAAAATGTTGAAGGCGACAGAGTATACTTTAATAAAAATATTTCTGTTAAGTTCAAAGTTACGGATCCTTATCTCGATGACAAAAAAATAAAGGCTACGATAGCATCGAAGAAAGGAGCCGGTAATTACGAAAAAGATGAAGTGTCTTGGTCAGATCTTAGCTTAAATAAGGACGACAAAGGTTCAGGTAATGCTACTGAGATAAACCGTTCACTTTCTGTCTCAGCCACAAAAGATCATTCAAATGATGGTATCTATAGGTTTGAAATCGCCGGCGAGGATAAAGCCGGAAACAAGCTGGTAAGAGCGGAGAAAAATTGTGATATCAATAACAAGGCCTATAACAGAACAGAACCGCACGGTGATGGTACCGGTGAATTCTGGACGATGATCAAAGTTATTGATACTGTCGCTCCGCAGGGCGAAATTACAATCGGTAAATATTACACAGCTGATTTGAAGAGCCCCAAGGTTCTCGAAGTCAGGACTTCTGAGCCGTATCGTAAAGAGACGAGTGCAAGCGGTACTGTCAAAGTAACAAGTGATAATTCACCTGTTAAAATTGCATATCCGCTGACATCACAGGTAGGTGGCAAGAACCAGGGTAAACTTTTTGGCGACTATAAGTACAACAATAGTGTATCGTTCAGCACACAGGGCGAGCAGGTATTCTATCTGACTGTAACCCTTACAGACCGTGCCGGCAATACAACGGGACCGATCAAGACGAACAGTATTTATCTGGATGTGACTCCACCGGTAGAGGATACACTTGCACCGTCAATTAACATAGTTGCAAATGCGAACAGCAGCGCACACGGACCGTCAGGGAATCCTCTGTTCTCCAGCAACGTTCCGTTTACTGTAGTTGTTACAGATCCCAACGCTACCGCAAGAAGCTCGGGGCTCTATGAGATTACGTATGAATTCCTGGTAGACGGTCAGGTGAAAAAGAGCGGAAGCCTAAAAGGCAAGGATAAAATCTCTTGGAATGGCAACTATCAAGACAAGGATCAAAATTTAACATATTCGTTTGATAATAGAAAAAGCAATATACCTGTAGTGGCTGATAGTTCCTTTAACAGCAACAATATCGTGATCAGGGTCAAAGCCAGCGACCATTCCGGCAACACCAGCCAGAAAGAGTACAACTTTGGTATCGACATCACGGCGCCGAAGATCAGCGTCACCTATGATAACAACGATGTCCAGAACGAGAAGTACTTCAAGGCCGACCGTACAGCTACGATTGTGGTCACGGAGAGAAACTTTGATCCGAGCCGTATCAACATCGCTACGAACGGCGGCAGCCAGTCCGACTGGTCGTTCAGCAACAACGGTGGCAACGGAGACAATGACACCTGGACTAAGAGGATCACATATGGCTCTGACGGTGACTACACGTTTGGCGTGACCGGTTCTGACCTTCTCGGCCATCAGGCAAGCGACATCACTTACAACGGTGCTGCTCCGAGAGAGTTTACTGTCGATAAGACGATCCCGGTCATCTCGATCAGTTTCGACATCGGTCAGGGATACAAGGGCAGCAAATACTTTAACGAGACAAGAACCGGAACCGTCACTATTGTTGAGCACAACTTCAGAGCTTCTGACGCGAGAGTAGATTCTCCGGGATCCATCTCGCGAGGCGAACAGCCGTCAGCATCGCAGGGCGGTTGGAGCGACAGCGGTGACAATCACTACATGTCGATCGTATTTGACCAGGATGGTGATTACACGATCACTGCAAACTATACGGACCTTGCAGGTAACGTTGCTCTTGTTGCCACAGCGGATGAGTTCACGATTGATAAGACGAAGCCGGAGATCGAATTCGACAGCTCAACAGTCCAGGCAAATCATGCTTATCAGGGCGTGATTGCTCCGAGGATCACCTTCAGTGATACGAACTATGATCCGGAAGGAGTGACATTCACTCTGACAGGTATTAAGGACAGCCGGGGCAAAGTGCTTAAGCTCACGGAAGTATTCAGCGATGAGACCGGTTACGGCGGAAGTATCAGCTACGAGAATTTCGCCAATATCAGGGCTAACGATGATATTTATACGGCAACAGGTATTATTGTCGACCGGGCGGGCAACCAGAGCGAAGTGACGATCACGTTCAGTGTCAACCGTTTCGGCTCAACATGGGACTACAACGATGACAAGACGACAGAAGGTCTCATTCATCGGTATACCAATGAAGAGAAGGACGTTTTCCTGCGTGAGATCAATGTAAATGAAGTTACAGAGTACTCTATTTTCATGACTCATGACAGTGATGTCGTAGAACTCAAGGAAGGCACTGACTATGAAGTGAATGCTTCCGAAGCGACAGGCTGGAAACAGTACGTATATAAGTTCTACAAGAAAAACTTTGAGGCGGAAGGTACATACAATATCGTTGTACAGACAAAGGATGCAGCGGGTAACAGTAATACGAACTCCTCAATGAAGAATGAGAACGGATCGGAAGCGGTACCTCTTCAGTACTCAGTCGACAAGACATGCCCGTACGCTACACTTGACGGCGTTGATCTTGACGAGAAGCTTTACAATCAGGCAGCGCTTGATCTTTTCGTAAAGGTCTTCGATGCGCTTAGCGGTGTATATAAAGTTGAGATCTTTATCTACCCGAACAATGCGGCTGAAGACGCAGCGGAGAGAACGGTTCCGGCCTATAAGTATGAAAATACAGAAAAGGACAATGCTCTTGAGCGTGTGCTGCTTGCCAATAACGATGAGATACCGTTTACGATCGGACAGCACAACTCACCGCAGACAGTCAGGGTCGTGACCTACGACGCTGCAGGTAATATTTCTGAAATGATTTACACAAACGGGCAGACAGTCAAGGGAGAGATCCTCTGGGACGGCGTACTTGTATCTACGAACGTCGCATCTCAGGTCTTCTACAACAGACCGCTCTTTATCGGTCTGATAGCAGTACTGCTTCTTCTGCTCCTCATTTTGTTCCTGATCTGGAGAAGAAGAAAGAATCAGGAAAACTTAGCCGGATGATGAACCCGGAAGAAAAAAGGCTCACATAGGCCAGTATTTTAACGGACTCCGGCATGGCCAGTTTATTTGGTCATGCCGGTTTCCGGTATATGGAAAATGCTTACAAGAAAGCGAGACGCATATGCTGAAGCAAAATGACGTTGTCGGGAATATGTATCAAATCATGGGAGAGATCGGACGCGGAGGCGTCGGGACTATATACCTGGCATATCATCTTCACCTTCAGAAATACGTCGTTCTGAAGCGGATCCCTTTAGGACCCATGAACATCGACGCGCTGAGGCGCGAATCTAATATTTTGAAAAATCTCCATCATGAATACCTGCCGCAGATCTATGATTTTGTCATAGAGCAGGATCAGGTTTTCACGGTAATGGATTATATACAGGGGAATGATCTGGGCAAGTTCCCGGCAGGGACAGGGTATCTCACAGAAGCGATGCTCAGACGATATCTCAGGCAGGTCGCAGTTGTTCTTCGCTATCTCGAAAAGAATGATCCGCCGATTGTTCACAGCGACATAAAGCCTACAAATATCATTCTCCAGCCCAATAATAATATATGTGTTATAGACTTTAATATTTCGTTTCTACAGTCAAACAATGCCAGATTGATAGGTCTGAGCACCTACTTTGCGTCACCCGAACAGGTCGCCATGGCTGATATGGTCGCGCGTGGACTGACTCCGGATTATGCTTTGGACGTGCGCACTGACATTTACAGCACAGGCGCGACATTTTATTATCTGATGACAGGAATACAGCCGACAGGAAGAACACCTGTCATGCCGCTTGCACAGATGAAAAATCTGAAAAACTATTCAGGCGGATTTACAGCAATAATTGATAAGTGCATGCAGTGGGACCGGAACAACCGGTATCAGGATGCGCAGAGTCTGCTTCGTGCAGTCAATAATATAAAAAAACAGGATGCGAGATATAAGCGCTATGTTGTCCTGCAGACAGCCAGCATCCTCGTGAGCGCGGCTCTGATCGCAGGAGGGACATACGGAGTGATCAGAGGAGTGAATCAGAGAAACACTGAGATGTTCCGCAAAGAAATCACACATCTTGAAACTGAAGGCGTCTCAGACACAGCGGAGCGGGACGCGCTTGCGCTGCTTAATGATTCAAAGTATAAAAAGATACTTGCAGGGTCTCCCGAGAGCGAGGCGCTGATTAATCATATACTGGGTGATATTTATTATACCGAAGGCGACTACGTATCTGCGGTGACAAGCTATAGAAAGGCACTTGAGCGCGCGAAGGCAGCCAAAGTGAACCTGACAGATTACTATCGGGATCTGGGTCTCGCCCTGTCTTATGCCGACAGGCTTGATGAAGCAAAAACAGTTTTGTACGAGGCGGAGGCGAATGGGGCAGCCAATACGTCACAGCAGCTTATTCGGGCAGTCATTTGCTACAAAGAACAGGATTACGCGGGCTGTATTGAGATTGCAAATGCGCTGATGAGCGAGCCGACCGGAAGCGAAGCCAAAGCACGCGCGGCCATAGTTGCTGCCAGGGCGGAAGAGGCGTGTGCGAACTATGAAGAGGAGATTGGTTGGCTGAAAACAGCGGGTAACTATTCTTCATCATCAGTGATATTGGAGGAACAGGGGCGGGCATATATGGATCTGGTGCGCACTGCACCGGAAGCCGCAAAGTGGTCGTATGCGGAACTTGCCGCTGACTGTTACGAGAGGCTTAACGCGAACCGCTACGTTTCTATGGAGAACCGACTCAATCTGGCTCTTGTTTACAGGATCCTTGAAAAATATAACGACAGCATTAATGTGCTTGAAAAATGTCTCGAAGATGATCCGGAGAATCTTGTGGCCCATATGTATCTGGCATTTGACTATGACGCGATTGAGATGGGGTCGAAAGCGAGGATTCACGTACAGGAGGCCTGGAGAATCTATGAAAAAAGCGCTGTATCATCCGGTAATCAGTCTGTAGATGAGGGAGCACTTGAAGAACTTAAGATTCTCCTTAGGAAATATACGATGTAGAGGAGGGTAAAATGAGCGGAGACGGATGGATTCTGTTAGGAAGCTGTCTGATTGGCATGGGGGTTTTACTGCTGACACTGACACAGGTTTTATTGTATCGATGGATCATCGCATTTAGGGAGGAATAAAGATTATGAAATGCCCATATTGTGGAAATGAAACAGGAAACAACACGGTCTGCCCTTACTGCGGACACCGGGTATATGAGACCGAAGGTCATCACACGTATTATACGGATATTAATCCGACAGTACCGGTCAATTATTCAGAGAAAAGCACAGATGCGGCAACCAGAAAGCACCTGGCCAATATCGACACGTGGGGTCTTATGAGCGTGATACTGCTGGCAGGCATCTTTATTATTGAACTTCTGCAGCTGTTAATGCAATTTGTCTGACCGGCGGAGGGAGAAAATGTGTCGAACGGAAGAAAAGTCATAATCGCTATAGCATGTGTCGCAGCACTATGCCTTGTGGGACTGGGAGCGTTTTTGGGCATCAGATCATACAACAGCAAGGTGTATGCAGAGAAGATAAACAGCGGGAACCGCTACTATAACGCAGGTGATTATGCAAATGCGGTTCTTGCGTATCAGAATGCTATCAAGCTCAATGCGAACGGAACGGAAGCCTATGCCGGTCTTGCAAGATCATACAGCGCGCAGGGCTTTGATTTACTTGCCCTCGAGGCATTGCAGAACGGAGTCAGTGAGACCGGCAACATTCAACTCCGGGTAATGCTGACAGGCATGGAGAATCAAGACACTGACAAAGCGGGTACTGTGCGGACGAATTTGAACATATCACTGATGCAGCGGATCGCGTCAATGAGTTATAGAGATTATGCACAGGTCTATGCGATAGAAACGGTTTCGGGCACAAATAATTCCGTTACGGTACACGTGCCGGAGATGGGGGCTGATCTGGTGTTCAGGAACAGCGCTTTACAACCGACGGCGGTCCGAAACGGGACTGTAAGTCCTGACGCTGTCCCGGAGGAAATACATCTGGACGATATCAGCCTGCTGTTTGGCGGGCAGATGCCTGTCAGCTACGATGATCTTATGCAGTTGAATCTGGAGGAGCTTCTCCTTATGCCGCCTTCGGCCGGCCAGGGATACTATGTTGTATCTTTTATCGATGAAGGATGTGAAGTGAGGGTTGCATCGGATGAGAGCGGTGAGATAGCTGCCGGCGCATGGAACTCGATCGTACCTGTAAATGCAATAGAGAGTGCAGGCGGGGACGATGAGAGCGATGAAGAAGTTGAAGGGATTCCGTGTACTGGAAGAATTGTCAGCGCGGTCGACGGAAAAGCGGTCGACAATGTACGTATCCAATTCTTCCCGTCGGACGGCAGTGAGCTCGTCTGCGATACCGTGACGGATGCTATTGGAAATTATACTGCAAGTCTTCCGGCAGGACAGTACAAGGTCATTCTTTCGCGTGATGGGTATATAGAGGAAGAACAGGACCTTTACATCGGTGCCTATTCCGAACAGGTATTTCAGGATTATACCATAAGTCCTGAAATTGCAATGGGAGAGGTCAGAATCGTCCTGAGCTGGGGAAGTACGCCGCGTGATCTGGACTCTTACCTCTATGGTACGGCCGATAACGGATCTGATATGTATGTGTCTTTCACGAATAAGAATTGTTCCGGATCCGACGGTCCGATGGCTTCCCTTGACATTGACCAAACGAACGGATACGGACCTGAGACGACGACAGTCTATAATCCGAACGGCGTGTATTATTTCCGGGTCGTTGATTTCAACCAGACAGGTTTTATCGGCCAGAGCGGAGCAACGGTGACTGTTTATCTGCCAGGTCAAACGCCGCGTGTTTTCCAGGTATCAGACGGGATCATGCATGAAAATGCGTGGGATGTCTTTGTGCTCGATCACGGGGAAATCAAGCCTGCCGAAGATCTGTCGGATTATGTAAATATGATTTATTCAAATAAATAGCGAGAGGGGGATATATGCTGTTGCTGTCGATAGAAGTGATTATGATCATAGTATTGGTCGGAGTTCCGATGTCCCTGCTGGCGATTCTGATTATTACGAGAGTCAACGCATCATATGAGCAGCCGGCAGGAGTCAAATTTGTAGAGCGCTCCTGGACTGAGATCCCCGGCGCGTATCGTCTCGAGCTTATCAATACCGAAAACGGAATCAAGATACAGAAATGGTTCGTCGGCCGTCTGATCATAGGAAGAAGAATAGATCAGGCAGAACCGGCCGGACTCATGTATCTTGAATCAGACCCGACAATCAGCAGAAATCAGATGAGACTGACGGACACCAGTGAGGGCATGATCATAGAGAACATGTCTCAGGTCAATGTAACAAAGCTCAACGGAAGGTTTCTTGATCGTCCGGCACTTCTTCACATAGGAGATTTTATCGGCACCGGAAGATGCCAGTATCTGGTTGCTGACTTGCAAAAAACCGCTTGAAATTAAAGGAGCCGTCATGATAATTGCAGGCGTGATCGCATGCGCGCTGCTGATACTGCTGACCCTGATCATAGTGCGCAATAAGGAAAAGGAATATGCCCGTTGTATCAAAGCGGCAGATGTGCTGTTCAAGTATAAAGGACTGGACGATTCGCTGTTCCGGGATCCTTCCTGGAACAGTGTAACCGCGAGGCCATATGTGCTCATCAGATGGAAGGATGGGGAGAAACAGAGCTTTGTCTTTGATTCTGAAAAAGGCATACATATAGGGTATGATCCTCACTTTAATCAAATAGGAATTCTTGATAAGACGGTCTCAGCGAAGCACTGTGTGCTCTATTCCTACGGGAACAGACTATATATTCAGGATTTGAATTCTACCAATGGGACCTTTGTGAGACATTGGTTGAAAAAAAAGAGAGTCAACGGACGGGAGGAGTTGAAAAACAAAGCTACGATATATGTTGGCTCAAAGGCTTTTAAGATCAGATTTCTGGAGTATATTCCGAAATAAATGAGGGGAAAGAAATGCTGCTGATAATATACAACAAGACAATCTGCAGGGAATACCTGCTTCCGAATATTCATGATGCCGACTATTGCATTGAGCTCTCCAGACGGGAGTTCGGCATAAAATCTGATGTACGGGTGACTCTTCAGCGTTCACAGAGAGGGTGGGAGTTCGTAGAAAACGGACGCGATACCATTAAAGAGGGGAATGAAATAGTCCACCGGGTAATGCTGGTCGACGGTATGATTCTCAAAGTGACGACGCCTACGAAGGAAACCCTTCATATGATCGTAGCCGGTGGAAGTCCGGGTCTTAACGTGATGGAGAAGCTGCAGCTGTCCAACGTCGGACGGGTCACTGTCGGTTCCGGTGAGGACAACGGAATCCGTTATAATTATCGCGCTCTCACATCCACGTCACATGCATGTTTTTTCAGGCAGGGAAACACGTGGTGCGTGACGGACAACAGCAAGAACGGCCTGTTTGTCAATCATCAAAGGATCCATGAAACGGCCAGGCTGAGTCTCGGAGATGAAATATATCTTTTTGGACTGCGACTTATCTATATGGGCGATCTTCTGCTCGTAGGGGCGAACTGCGGTGAGCTGGACATCAATCCGAAAGCGATCCCCAGGCTTACAGCTCTTGAGGTTCAGGAGAGACCTGAGGAAACGATCAAGAAGAAGGAAGATGTCTATTATAACCGTTCTCCGAGAAATCTGCCGTCGGTATTCAGCGCACCGGTCGAAATTGAAGGTCCTCCTGCACCGAAGCAGCTAAAACAGAAACCCGCTTATATGGTAATCGGACCTGCCTTTACTATGGCTATTCCGATGATGCTCGGCTGTCTGATGGCTGTCTATGCCTCATCCGTTCGAGGAACGGGATCTTCCGCATTCATGTATACCGGCCTTATTACAGCAGGCGGCGCGGCTATTGTCGGAACGATATGGGCTGTGCTGAATCTGAATTACAGCAGGAAAGAAGCCGCGGAGGATGAAGCGCTGCGCTTTAATTCATACAGTAATTATCTGATCGAGATAGCCAATACTCTTCGGTCCCAATATCAGCACAACACGATTGCCATGAATAAAATGTATCCATCGGCAAGTGAGGTGCTTTCCTATGGCCGCGGATCGAGTTCACTGTGGAACCGAAACTTTACCCACAAGGACTTTTTATATGTCCGTCTCGGCCTCGGTGAGAGACCGTTCCAGGTCGAGATCACGGTGCCGAAAGAAAAATTCTCTCTTATAAATGATGCACTGGCCAATAAACCCCGCGATATAAAAAATGAATATAGCATCCTGAAACAGGTTCCTGTAGGTATTAATCTTCAGGAAAAACGGTTGGTCGGTCTTATAGGCGGACCGGGAAAAAGAGGGTGTCTCAGTACGATGCAGGTCCTTGCCGCTCAGATAGCCGCTACCCACTGCTATACGGATGTAAAAATGGTGTTCATATACGATGAGAATGAGAAGGATGTGCTGGATGAATGGGAGTGCATGAGATGGTTCCCCCATGTCTGGTCCGAGGATCGCGGCATTCGTTATCTTGCCGCAAATGAGCTCGAAATACATGACATATTCTTTGATCTTCACAGTATTGTTCGGACAAGGGCTGAAGAAGCCGAAAGACCGGGTACCAGAAGCGGCACGTCTGTGCCAAGACCTCATTATATTATCTTTATCAGCGATCCGTCAGTCCTTGAGGGTGAGCTGATTGCGAAGTATGTATATGACGCCAAGCCCGAATACGGCATAACAACGATTTTGATGGTCGAGACGCTGGCTCAGCTTCCCAACGCGTGTGAGACCGTCATTGAGACTACGCAGAACGGATATGTGCTTTATGACCTGATGGATATTGATCAGGAGCACAGAATCCCTTATGTGCCGGATAAGGTCACCGGAAATCAGCTTCTGGCTTTCGGTCAGAGCCTTGCGGATATCAGAGTTAAGGAACTCGAAATATCCAGCGAGATACCGACCAGCCTCACGTTTCTGGAGATGTATAATGTCCGGACTCTTGCGGAGCTGGAAGTTGAGGACCGTTGGAGAAGAAACAGAAGTTATAACAGCATGAGAGCCCTGATCGGAAAAAAGGCAGGGAACAGCGACTGTTATCTTGATATCCATGAAAAATTCCATGGACCGCACGGTCTCATCGCGGGAACGACAGGATCCGGTAAAAGTGAGACTCTGCAGACTTGGATTCTCTCCCTTGCAGTAAACTTCAGTCCGGAGGACGTCAGCTTTTTCATTATTGACTTCAAGGGCGGCGGCATGGCCAACCTGTTTTCGAATCTTCCGCACCTTGCGGGACAAATCAGCAATCTTTCGGGTAATCAGGTCAGCCGCGCTATGATCTCAATAAAGAGTGAGAACCGGCGGAGGCAGACAATATTTGCCCAATACGGCGTCAACAATATCAATCTGTACACGAACCTGTATAAGAGCCATGAGGCTGATATACCGATCCCGCACTTATTTATTATCATCGACGAGTTCGCGGAATTAAAACATGAGCAGCCTGAGTTCATGCAGGAACTGATTTCAGTAGCGCAAGTAGGTCGAAGCCTTGGCGTTCACTTGATTCTGGCAACGCAGAGGCCTAACGGAACGGTAGATGACAATATCCGTTCAAATGCAAAGTTCCGTCTGTGCCTCAGAGTTCAGGACAGACAGGACAGTATCGATATGCTTCACAAGCCGGATGCCGCTTTCCTGACACAGGCAGGCAGATGCTATCTGCAGGTCGGCAATGATGAATTGTTCGAGCTGTTCCAGTCCGGCTACAGCGGAGCCATTTATTCTGATGTTCAGGAAAAAACGCACAGCGCTGCCCTTATCACGCGCACCGGTAAGACGACGATCGTAGGCGGAAGAAAAACCGCTGCGTATCAGGATAGCGGTGCCAGAAAGCAGAAGACACAGCTTGACGCTGTCATCGAATATCTGGGACAGCTGGCTGAAAAAATGGGATACGCAAAGAGTCCGCAGCTTTGGCTGCCTGTCCTTGGCAGGAGTGTTTTTCTTGACGACATCACAGAGGATGACCGTCACTATTGTCCCGGCTGCGGCTGGTACGACAACATGAAAGAGGGGTGGAATATTCGAACTGTGATGGGTATTTACGATGATCCGGAGCAGCAGGCCCAAAGACCGCTTGCGCTCGATCTGTCAGAAAACGGTCATCTTGCGGTTCTCGGCGGTGTCGTCAGCGGCAAGAGTACGTTCCTGCAGACGATGGTCTTTTCTCTGATCAGACGATATACACCGGAACAGCTGGTATTTTATCTCATCGACTTCAGCAGTCATATGATGACGCCATTTGAAAAAGCTCCTCATGTGGGCGGTGTCGTCACTGAACTTCAGGAGGATAAGCTTAAGAAATTCTTCCATATGCTGAACGAGATCATGAACAGCAGACGTGCATTGTTCTCAGGAGGTAACTATAACCAGTATGTCCAGGCATACGGAATCCGCCTTCCGGCTATCTGTGTAATTTTGGATAATTATTCTTCTTTTAGAGAGAAGACTAACAACGCGTATGAAAATATCATTCTGCGTCTGGCCAGGGAAGGTATAGGATATGGTATCTACTTTGTGCTCACATCTGCAGGATTTGGACATGCAGATATTCCGACGAGGCTCGGAGATTCTTTCAGATACGTCATATCACTTGAACAGACGGATAAGTTCAAGTACATGGATGCTCTTCGAAGAACGCGTCTTACAATTATTCCGGAATCTAATGTGAAGGGAAGAGGACTTGCGCCTGTCGGTGAACGTGTACTTGAATTCCAGACGGCACTGGCGATCCCGGCGGATTCCGACTTTGAACGCTCTCAGCTGATCGAGAAGATGTGTCTTGCAATGAAAGAGGAGTGGAAGGGCAAGTGCGCGGATGCGATACCTGAGATCCCCGCGAATCCTACATATACGCTTTTGTCGCAGGATCCGAGATATGCGGCTCAGATCGCGGATACACGCTGGCTGCCTTACGGATACAAAATGCAGGATGCGTCAATATTCGGCATAGATCTTTCACGTAATTTCAGTTTCATAATTGCGGGAAAAGCCCGCGCCGGAAAGACAAATGTCCTGAAGCTGATGATTCATGCCGCGGCAGCGAAAAAGGCTTCTATCTGCATTATAGAGAAAGGCGGCGGAGCGAGGCTCGAGCTTGATAAATTGTCTGAGCAGTATGGAACTTCTTATGTGACAGACAGTGCACAGCTGTATCAGTATCTGGCTGACCTCAAATCTGAATTCGTAGCCCGCAATAAGATCAAGCATGCTCTTGTACTTGAGGGGGCAGAGGATCAGGAAATCTTTGATGCTCTGAAAAAAGAAAGACCGATTTTCATTTTTGTGGCGGATATGACTGATTTTATGACAATGGCTTACAAGCCGGCGCAGGGCGTGCCACCATTTGCTCCTTTCCTTGAGAACATAGCGGATAAGGGCGCGCTTCACAATATTTATCTTATCAGCTGCCTGAAGATAGATGATGCTGCTCTTCTCGGCGGATATCGGGCATACAACCTGATGACAGGTTATAAGAAAGGTATGTATCTGGGCGGACCTCTTGCCCAGCAGAGGCTGTTCTCATTCCAGAATCTCGGACCGCAGGTGCTGCAGCGTGTAATAAAAAAAGGGTTCGCTTATGTTTCAGATGACGAGGAGGAAGGCTGCGGGGTCGAAGTTGTGATCCCAATCGCAAAATAATATGATTTCAATGCTGATATCGGAATCGCCTGATGCCGAACGCCGAAAGATGCTGAGCCTGGCCAAAGACCAGGCTGCGGCATGTACGGATGAAATGTGGAAATGGCATGAGTGCGGAACAATAGAAGAATTGAATATGTTCCTGACAGAGAATTCCCGAACGGATATATCCTGTCTCGACCTTACGATTGAAGGCACGCTCGATGCCGCAAAGACTGTAAGGCGAAATAATCCTTCCGGATACATTATTCTGATCGCGGACAGCAGAATTTCACCGGTAGTTTATATGCGGCCGACCATCAATGCCGAATCTCTTCTGATGAAGCCTCTTCGGACAGGTGATGTAAATGAAGTTCTCCGGGAAGCGTTTACCAGTTACGTTCAGCGAGTGGGCAGCACGGAAAAGAAGAACTTTTTAGTCGAGAATCGTGAAGGAAGAATGCTGATCGACTATGACAGGATCAATTTCTTTGAATCCAGAGAGAAGAAAGTCTTTCTTGCCACAGACACGGACGAGTACGGATTTTACGATACACTGGATAACCTCGAGAATAAACTTGTCGGTGACTTCATCCGTGTACACAGGAGTTTTCTGGTCAATGTAAAGAAAATCAACAGGGTCTTTCTGGCACAGGGACGTATGGTCTTAAGCAACGGAGAAGAAATCACCATATCAAGGAGCTATAAACCGCATATCAGACAGTATCTCGAGGAGGCTTCTGCCAATGAAAAGTGACGGTATTATTCTTACTTATGAAGAACTGCAGATACTTCTATTTAATCGCGGTTACCGGCAGATAGAGGGAATTGAGATGCCTGAGGGCATTTTCGACGAAGAAAAAATATTGCGCATTATGCAGAAAATGGCACAGAGCGGACTGATCAGCGTCAAGGGAGATCGCTTTTCGGTCAGGGAGGATCTTCGTGAAACTCTGGATATCATAGGCAATCCCGTAACCACATTCCGGTTTGATTACGGAGCCGGAAGACCCGCATTTTTCGGCTACGCATCGTACGGAACGGTAGTCATAACCCAGCTGTATGAGAAAAAGCCGGGTTGTATACGCATAAGGACATTTGAAGCCGCTCAGTATGCAGACTGGAAGGAGGAGATGGATCGTGATTATAGTTAATGTGGATGTTCCGATGCTCGGTAAAAATATGGATTTTCAGATCGACGAGAATGCAACAATCGCAGAGATCAGGGAAGCTCTGCTGGACACGATCAGCCAGAGTGAGCAGGTCAGAGTCATAGGCAGGCGCGATGAAGTGTTGATCTGGGAGAGAGGAAGCGCGAGACTTCTCGACATCAACCAGACAGGCTATGAGGCAGGACTTGTGAGCGGGAGTGTACTCCTTCTCGCCTGAAAGTGCATAATATCGGGAAAAAAAGTCATTCGTCATGATTTTCCCTATTTATTATCAGATTTGATAAGATTGGATCATCCGAAAGGAAACAGTTGCTGAATATAAAAAAGTACATGGAGGAGAGAATAAAATGGCGGAATTCAGCGTAACACTTGAACAGCTTAAAAGTATCAAAGAACAGCTCGCAGAGCAGAATGCATTATTCAAAAATCAGATCAGCGGTCTTGCTGACACAGCCAGTTCACTTAGCGGCATGTGGGAAGGCGAAGCAAAGGAAAAGTTCATGAGCGAGTTTGCCAATGATCAGGCCAAGATGAATGCTTTTTATGACGCAATCAATTCGTACATTCAGGCTCTTGAAGCAATTATCGCGAACTATGTGAATGCTGAGAATATAAACGTCGATACGGCAACGACCAGAACATACCATTGATTTCCCGAATATCTGAGGGGAATTATATGGTCATCCGGGAGTCAAGAAGTGAGAAACATAAGTTAAGTGGTTCGAAAGAGAGGATAAATAAATGGCAGCAGGAATTATAAAGGTATCACCGGAACAGCTTAGAGCAACAGCTTCACAATTTGGTACACAGGGTAGCGCGATTCTCAGTACAACAACCAATATGATGCAGCTCGTTCAGGGCTCCAGCAGCGCATGGACAGGCGAAGCGGCTGCGGCATACGTCGCAAAGTTCAATCAGCTTCAGGATGACATGGAACGCGCGGTAAGAATGGTACAGGAGTATTCCACAGATCTGCAGGAAATGGCGACAGTATATCAGAATGCGGAGACAGAGAATGCCACTCTTGCGGAAGCTCTTTCGGGGGATGTCCTTCAGTAAGTTATGCGGAATAAATGCCGGGGATGCCGCGGAGGCAATGCGGTGTTCCCGGAATGTTTTATTCTTCATCGCGCACGTCGCGGCAAGAACGCCGAGGCGTTCCTGAACATCAGTAGGGGAAGATGCCTGCCTCCTGGGCAGTGAAAGTGATAAAGAAAGAAGATTGTTATGACGGGAGAAATCGGAATGGACCCCCGGCATATAAGGCAGATATATGATCTGCTGACAGGTCTTGCCGGGGAGAGGGCAAGAGGACTGTACCGGTTGGAGAAATATCTTCAAATGATTGAAGAGCGGAATACAGTCAGTGTGATGAGTGACGATCCTTTTGATGTTGCGACAGAGCTTGATGAAATGAAGAGAGCTGCTGCAGCGTATGACCGCTATCCGGAGATACTTATAGCATATGCAGGGAAATATGAAGAAATGACATCAAAAGCATGCGATGTGATAAGTGAAATACAGATTGTTCCGGAGGAATAATATGCCGGTAAATTATGATGAAAATAACAGCGCTGATATAGATAAAGCGCGTTTAGAGTTGCAGGCACTGCGAAAAAACGCGATGGCGACGCATGACCTTAACATTTCGGCCTTATCAGGGATAACAGGAGAGGCAGTCGAGTACCAGAGGTCACTGGAGAAAACTATATACAGCCGCTATATGGATATTATTAACCAGATAGAGATGAAGCTTGCACGTCTTGCTCCGGATCATAAGCCTGAGGAATTGCAGCCTTCCGATATGGGATATGCCGATGGAGCGATGAACCGCCTGTTAGATGACGATTTTGAGCTGCTATAAGCGATAGGGGGAACAGAATGGAGCGCAGGCAGGAGAAAATTTCTGAAGCTGCAAGACTGCTGCAAGCGATGGTAACAGAATTTCGGGAGTCGATACTGGATAGCCATGAAGCTGAGATGATACGGCTTCAGAATTGCTGGTCCGATGAGGCGGGTGAGCAGTTCGGGCAGAAAATGGCACTGGAACAGATGAGACTGGGTGATTTATACACTAAGATCGAGAAAGCAGCTCTAACGGCTGAAAAAATGACAACGAATCATGAGTATTAATAAAAAAGTAATTGTCAAAGGCGGCGTCAACACCAAAACAGGTGAGCTCATAGTTAATAACGGTGATTATTTCAGCGGCGATTTTGTCTTTGGAAAAACGGAGAAGCTGGATAAGTACGCAGGCAGAATGTGGGATGTTGTGCTGATTAATAAAAGCAACGGAGAGCGATATACCTTTTCCTTCGTCTCACAGATGACCATAGGAAGATTTCCGCCGTCGGATGAAAAAGAGACCAGGCTTGTTCTGTCGACAGATGTAATGGTCTCGAAATTGCATGCTATTATTTATGGCGCTGACAATACTCTGGCGATTACTGATAATCAATCTACGAATCATACATATGTTAACGGAGAGAGAATTACGATGCCGCGTGTGCTTAACCAGGGCGATGTGATCCGGGTAGGAGAAACTGAGTTTCAGATAGTATACGGCAGATCGTGAATCGGTTTCGCAGAGGAAATAATTCCTGACAGAAATCAGAAACAGAGTAGGAGCTTTTGCTGTGAGCTATATTAATATTCATGCAATTAACGCAGCGGCGGAAATGTATAGAGGTGTTTTATCAAAGCTTGACCGTATGCGGGAAGAACTGGAAGAATACCGCACAAGTGCCGCGGAAACGGGACATGATGAATTTCTGCATGAAATTGATACGCTGATCGATGTGATGGCAACAGATATCAGTAACATGCGGAAGCTGGAATGCGGACTTCGAGAGGCGCAAAACATATATAAGACCGGTATCAAATGGATGGATGACATTGCCTGGGGCGATGAATGTGTATATCCGTATACGCGTTTTGGCGTGACGTATCTCGAGTATCTGAAACCGTATGCTGATCTGATGCCATTTGAGGCGGTGACGGAAAAGGACGATAAAAATAGAGGAGGGTATGATGGCATCTGCTAAAATAATGGGCAATGATCTTGAAAGGTTCCGTAACGACATCACAGAGTTCCGGAATTCGCTGACTGATTTTTCGAATGCCTATCAGAGGGCTAACGGGTCGGTGCAATCCTTGAACGGAATGTGGGAAGGTCCGGCAAAAAACGCTCTGCTCGCTATGTTTGCGCAGGATGATGCGCTGGTAAATGAAATGATAGGGAATCTGAATAAAATCTGTGAAGCATATGAAGAGGCCCATAAGGCGTATACACAGTGTGAGATATCAGTTGCCGACCTTATTGCGTCGATGAATGTAGGGGAGGTGTAAATATGCCGGGAGTTGGAAGCGGAATCACAATTCTTGTGGATACAGAGGAACTGAAGGTTGTCAGCGAGAGTGTTCAGCAGAGTGTCGGGGAGATGCAGGTCGCATACGAGAGTCTTGGCAGAGCGGTCACCGTGATGGGGGATTATTGGATCGGAGAGGCAAGTGAAAAAGAACGCCAGGCTTTCTTCAGTCAGAAGGATAGTATAGAAGGTATTATACGCAGGCTTTCCGAGTATCCGGTAGATCTTATGAAAATGGCAGGTATCTATGTGGAGCACGAGAGAAGCAATGCCGAAATACCGAGCGGTCTCTCGGGGGATGTTCTGCTCTGATCCGCATAAAGCCTTTCGCATAAGACCCAGCGTGAGACTCGAATCAGAGTCGGCTTGGATAAAACGCTTATTGCCTGGGTTGGCAAATAACAGCTTTTGGAGGTGAATGGCTGTGGCTACAGCAAGAGAAATATTATTAAACTATAAAGAAGCGTTGGCGCAGGCGGATAAACTCGATGAGCTGGCAGCGGAGCTTGAAAATATAGGTGTGACCAATCTGAACGACGCGCTGATTGATATCCGCAACAGCTGGCAGGGAGACAATGCGGACGCTTTCCTCAGAAAAGCTCAGCCTTTGACGTCAAAGAATCAGGCGATAGTGAAAAAAATCAGAAATGCGGCATCAGCGATCCGAACGATTGCGACTAATGTGTACAACGCGGAGATGAGGGCACTGGAGCTTGCAGCCGTACGTACATATCACTGATTGAGGCTTGATGAAATATGACAACTTTTCGTGTTAATTTCGTACCTGAACAGAGCATTATCTCGGAACTGTCAGAGATAAGAAGCGGCGTTGCCGATATCGGAGCCACGGTAAGGGGGCAGGCGGCATCAAGCATTTTTAGCAATTTTGACCGGGACGGTCTTGTCAGAAAAAGTCTGTACGATATAGCTGACAGACTGGACTTAATGAATCAGTATCTCGGGAACTGTAATGATACAGTAAGCTCGACATACAATATGTACCGACAGACCGAAAACGCAATACTTGGTAATGGAGCATCTATTGCCGGCGCATTGGCAACAGCGGCGGCAGGCAGTCCGGGCCTTGCTGCGGGCAACGGTGCGGGCAATGCTAACGCGCACGGCAGTGAGAATGCATTCTTCGAAGATTTTAAACAAGAACTTGGTCTAAGCACTGTTGGGCAGATCCTCGAGGCAGCGCCATCCGGGGTCAGTCTGTATGCCAGCATGTTCAGCGCCGGTTATATGCCGGGTCCGACAGGCTTTGCTATGTATGCGCCCGGAAGTTGGCAGCACAAGATAGGATATGGGCTGGCAAAAGTATCTCCGGGGGTTGCGAAGTTCGGAAAAATAGGGCTTCCGATTATTGGCGGAGTTCTGGACTTTGCCGGACAGATCTCAAAAGGTGAGGGAGCGGTCCATGCAGGAATCAAAGCAGCGGTTCATACCGGTGTCGGAGTGGCGACAGGCTGGGCAGCGACCAAAGCGGGAAGTGCGATTGGCGCGGCTATAGGCAGTATCATTCCCGGAGCCGGAACTGCGGCAGGGGCGGCAGTCGGAGCTGTTGTCGGCATGGTAGTCGGCTGTGTTTTAACGGTCGCGGTTAACCAGAATGTCATAGATACCGGATATGACCGCTTTGTACGTCAGCCTGTGGATAGATTGACAGCACATGTCGGTAAGACAGCGCAACAGATTTCCGAAGGAATAAAGCAGACCGGCAGTCGGATTGCGGCTGGAGTACGATCGATATTTGCACCGAGAGGTCGAGCACTGGGAACTATATTCGGTTAGGAGCCAGAATTATATGGAAGAGAAACAGCAGGACAACATGCTTGAACTTGGCAGTGTTGTTATACTTAAGGCCGGAGAGCAGCCGCTTATGGTAATTGCAAGAGGTTCCTTATATAATAATAACGGAACTATCGGTTATTTTGATTATATGGCATGCCCGTATCCCGGAGGCTATATGGGTGGAGACGTGTTCTTCTTTAATCAGGAGGATGTCAAAGAGATTTTGTTCAGGGGATACCATGAGAAAATGGAAGACCAGTTCCGTGCATTATATCGGGAACAGATTAAAAAGACGGAGTATAAGCGGCTTCACATTGACTACGGAGATATGGATCAAGGCTCGGAGATCGTATGAGCATAGTATATATTGGAATCGTTCATTATAAGGAACTCTATTATGATACCGCGACAGAACAGTTTCGCGCATATACAACAGACGTGCTTTCCGGCACCCGAACAGAAGTGGAGCGCAAAAAGAAGTTGTTGGATTTTGCGACGGAAGGAGTCCCGTTGGCAGCACCGCTTATTGCGTTACTGTTATATATTGCGGTGAGGCAGATGCCGGTGGTCACATTAGATGAACGATTTTCCGTGGCTTGGCATGTACTTCTGTCTGCAGTCATCGGAACAGGACCCGCCATCATTTTAAGCAGAAAAGTAAGAAGTGTCTGGGATCGGCACTATGAGGGATCGCCTCTCGCCGGTGCTATGGAAAAAGAAGAAGCCGTAAAGAGACTGAAGTCTGAAAACCGATTGTATACTATATTTCATTTAATTCTTATTCTGGGTATAATCGGCGTTCCGGTGTTTATTCGCGAAAGTGGATCATTGTTTACTCTGCTGGGGTACTCTGTTTTTTGGTTCATGCAATGTCTCATGCTTATAGTGTTCAGAATATGGGACAGATGGATAGCTGAATGGCAGATATGCCGTAGAAAACGTAAATGAGTAATAGAATGAGGCTTTGTTTAAGAGGGATAGGGCTTGAGTGCCCGTATCCCTCTTAAAGGCGTTTGAAAAAGTGTAGTTTTACTTTTCGGAGGGGGATTATGGCATACTATTGTCCACATTGTTTGACAGAGTCTAAAAGTCCGGTCGGGATCTGCCCGTATTGCGGCAGGCAGTTGGATTCATCCAATGCATCCTTTATGCTCAAAGCGGGCAGCATTTTAAATAATCGATATATTGTCGGTCATAGTCTCGGCAAAGGAGGCTTCGGCATTACCTATCTTGGACTGGATACAATTCTGAATAAACGCACAGCGATTAAAGAATTTTATCTGTCATCTGTTGTGACCAGAGATTCTTCTGTGGGAAATACTGTTTTTATACAGGATACGGCAGACATTCAGAATGTGCAGAAATGGAAGCAGAGATTCTATGCTGAGGCCCAGAATCTGGCAAAGTTTGCAGAGCTTCCCTCTGTTGTGACGGTCTATGATTATTTTCAGGAGAACAATACCGCGTATATCGTGATGGAATACGTCAATGGTGTCAACGCGAAAGAATATGTAAAGCAGTATGGAGTGCTTACGTTCAATCAGGCGTACCAGCTCATGCGCCCTGTTATGTCAGCTCTGCAGGTGATCCACAGTGAGGGTCTGATCCACAGGGATATAGGACCTACGAACATAATGATCCAGCAGGACGGAACGTCTAAGCTGATGGACTTTGGCACTGCAAGGTACTACGGAGAACTGAACAACAAAACGACTGTTGTGCTGAGTCCCGGGTATGCACCGCTCGAGCAGTATCAGGGAACTAATAAGCAGGGACCGTGGACGGACGTATATGCAGTCTGCGCGACAATGTATTATCTGATGACAGGCAGCGCTCCGACAAATGCGCTCGCGAGAAGCGGCAATACTGTCATGCCCTTACCTTCAGAGCTCGGTGCGTCAATAGAGGCCGCGCAGGAAAAAGTACTGTTGACAGGTCTCGCCCTTGGCGTGCATGAACGTTATCAAAGTATGTCGGATCTTATGACAGCATTTGACTCTTCCATGGGGCACAGCAAGGCAGCTTCGGGCAGGATCAATCGTCCCAAATTGGACTTGTTCCGGAAAAGGGAAAAAGGATCGACTGCAACAGGGACAGCTCCCGGAAATACGGGTAATACAGGCGGTACAGGATCACGTGGGAGTACAGGATCGACAGGAATCGGCGGCAGCACAGGATCGACAGGGACTCATGGAAGCACAGGAACAACCGGAGATTATGGGACGGGTTTTCATACTGTTACAGTAACAACAGACATAACAGGTACTGCCGGCACGACCGGTATATCGAAATCTGGGGGAACGACAGGCATTCAAGGAACGACCGGGACAATGGGATTTGCAGGGCAGGCAGGTAGAGGAGCCCTGACCGGAAACAGGAAAGACAAAAAAACCGTCATCCTTCTTGGCCTGGTCGCAGGTGCCGCAATAATTGTGCTGGCTATCAGCCTTCTCACGGTTACAGGCGTATTTAAACCGAGAAAGCCGGTCGGAACGGCTCAAAAGAAGAGCGATGTCAGCACTTCCAATGGAAATCAATCAGAGAATGACCTGAATGATGCTGCTGATGGGAATATAGTCGATATGACCCCTCAGAATTCAATTAACGATGTGGGAGATAACGGAAAGACGGAAGGCCAGTCAACCATGACGAAAGCTTCGGCTACAATCGTGACAGGCGATACCGGAGACGCACCATCTTATCACGAGAATGATTATGCTGTCATATGGGATGATGACAGTCTTGAAGCTGCGATGCGGGAGGCCACTAATATAACCGACCGGGATATCATGCACAGTGATGTAGAGAACATTACCGAACTCAGATTATCCGGCTGGGGGATCTCAAATATCAGTGCTCTCTCAGAGATGAGCAATCTCTCATATCTGGATCTCAGTGATAACGTAATCTCTGATATAGAAGCATTGTCAGATCTGGACTATCTTGAGTGGCTGTCACTTGAAGGAAATGCAGTCGTTTCTATTGAGCCGCTGTCACACCTTACCCGGCTCAAACAGTTATATCTCAACGATATGAGTATCAAGGATATAAGCCCAATAAGCGGCCTGACAAATCTCAGGACGCTGGAACTTCGCAATAATCAGATTTCGGATATCAGTCCGCTTTCACAACTGAGTTCTTTGGAGATACTGGATCTTCAGGTAAATCAGATAAGTGATCTGAAGCCCCTGGAAGGGCTCTACGGTATTACTTCTTTAGGTCTTACGTATAATAATATCACGGATGTTATTCCACTTATGAATCTGTTTAATCTGGAAGAGCTGTATCTTGGATATAACAGGATTTCCGACCCATACGCCGTAACATTATGCTTGAAGCTTCAGTTTCTGGATCTTTCCAATAATATGATCAGTGATCTGTTCGGCTTTTATAATCTCTCAGAGCTCGTGGAATTGGATCTGTCAAATAACAGTATAACGGATGTCTCCGCGCTGGGAGAATTGGTGCGTCTGGTTTATCTTGACCTCAGCGGCAATCAGATCACAGATATGAGTCCGCTGGATAATCTGCGAAATGCGACGATTTATGTGTGACTTAAATCAATTGCCCCTATCGAAACACTCGAGGGTGCAGCGAAGAATGCCGAGCAGGATCCGATTGATTTCGGTCCTGCTCTTTTGATGTATATCCTGCTTTATGTGTCGGAAAATAAAGAGAATTCCTTCCTCTTGTAACCCCATGCCAAAAAGGGTATACTGATATTTCACAGGCGGCAATTGGCATTTTTGCTGTTTACAGCGCCTGCTTAACGGTAAATTATGGGAAAGACCGATGAAAAGGAGAAACTTTTAAGTGGAGATATTTATCTGGTGGCTGACAATTACATTATTGGGAACAGGTTTCATGCCATTATCGGCCTGGGTCTTCCGCCATTTTGATGACCGCGGGTGGCTGTTCTCTAAGAGTCTGGGGATCTTCCTCACGGCCTGGGTATTTTTTGTGCTGAATACTGCGCACATCATTTCGTTTATCCAGAGAAACTGCCTGATCGTTACAGGCTTTTTGATCGCCCTGAACATTCTTGCCTTTTTCAAGCTGAATATGAGAGATATAATCCGGGGCGTGGATCTTAAGCTGATCGTGATCGAGGAGGCCATATTCTTTGTCGTCCTCGCAGCCTGGGTCTATATCATCGGTTTCAAACCGGAAGCCTACGGAACGGAGAAGTTCATGGACTATGCCTTCATGACTTCCATGACGAGGTCTCTCTATATGCCGTTCGAGGATATGTGGTTCTCAGGGGAGAGCATCAACTATTATTACGGCGGACAGTATATTGCTGCATGGCTGGTCAAGACCTCCGGAATCGGCGTCGGTGTGGGCTACAATATCATGCGGGCGACAGTTGCGGCATTTTCTTTTGTGATGCCGTTCTCCCTGTGCTATCAGCTTATTTCCGACCGTCTGCAGGATGGTCGCAAGTGGGCAAGGTGGGCTGCCGGTCTCATCGGCGGCTTTGCTGTCGCCTTCTGCGGCAACGTCCACTATATTTTGTACGGCATCATTAAAGAGCTCACGAATCCGGACTACAGCTACTGGTTCCCGGATTCGACGAGATATATAGGCTATGACCCGGATCTGCCGGATAAGACGATCCATGAGTTTCCTGCCTATTCAACAGTGCTTGGCGACCTTCACGCCCACTACATCAACGTCATGTTCGTAGTCTGCGTTACGGCGATCGCATATGCCTGCGTGCAGAAGATTGCGCGGGAGATCGAGGCGAAGAAGGCAGCCGCTTCTGTACCGGTTGCTGACAGCGAAGCGAAATCGCTGTCTGTGCCGGAAGGCGATGGAGCAGAGAAAGCAACTGTGGCAAAAGCGGACTGGAAGGTCCTCCTTGCCGAGATCCTGCGTCCGGAGATTATCCTCATAGGCATATTCACGGGTGTCTTCAAGTTCACGAACTACTGGGATTTCCCGATCTACTTCGTCGTCTGCGGCGCGCTGATTTTCTTCATGAACCTCAGAAAGTACCGGGATGACCTCATGGGATTTGCCATTGTCATGGGAGGACAGGCGGTCTCCGCATTCCTCATCGGGACAATTGCCTGCCTGCCGTTCACGATGACATTTGATCAGATCTCTACGGAGATCGGCTTCACTCATACCCACACGGTGTTCTATCAGTTCATGGTGCTGTGGGGGTTGCCGATCATTTGTACTCTGTTTTATATCATCTGCCTGCTTCTCGAGCAGGGAAGGATCCCATCCGCGAAAAAAACAGGGACAAAAGAAACCGCAGAGCCGATCGCATACCCCGATCTTGCCGCGCTGCTGCTGGCTCTGTGCGCGCTCGGCCTCATTTACATGCCGGAAGTTATTTTTGTCAAGGATATTTATTCGGGAGAGCACTACCGGGCCAACACAATGTTCAAGCTCACGTATCAGGCCTTTATTTTGTTTGGCATGGTCATGCCCTATGTGATCATCCGCACACTCACGGTCGTGAGGAAGCTCTGGGCACAGGCAGTGAGCATGGTGCTCTGCTTCATTCTTCTCATGACCGGCGGATTCATAGTGAGAAGCTCAAAAGACTGGTTCGGAAATATCATGGACAGGAGTCTTCGGATCAGCACCGATGCATCCGTCTTCGTGGACCAGTCATTCCCGTCGGATTTTGATGCCATCGCCTGGCTCAACAACACGGTCAGCGGCCGGCCGGTCGTTCTCGAAGCCCCGGGCGACAGCTATACCGGCTATGAGCGCGTGTCGGTCGCGACGGGCCTGCCGACGGTCAGGGGCTGGTATGTCCACGAGTGGCTGTGGCGGAGCGATACGGATCTCCTGAATGAGAGGTCGGCGGATATTGAGACGATCTACACCGGGGAGGATGAGCAGACGGTGCGTGACCTGATTAAGAAATACAATATTTCTTACATATATATAGGCTCTCTTGAGCGGTCGATGTATGCCAATATTAACGACACTCTGCTGCAGAGCATAGGCACGGTGGCATATTCGGACGGCGTGTCGACGTATATATTAAAAGTCGCGGGTTGATATATCCGTGAGGTGTTCAGTAACGAGTTTTTGCCTGGTAAGTGACAGCGCAGACAGGCTGTTTAAATTCTTCGTTACCGGCAGCAAAGCATTCATCTTCGTGAGAAAAACATTGTCGGTCCGACTGAGAGATCGCGCAGGCGGCTTGACGCCTGTGCAAGCTCGCAGGGAAGGACCGACGTTTTTCGATGAAGATGATGTTTGCGCCGGCTCCTGAACTTCGATGCAGCCTGTCTGGGCTGTGAAAGGCTGTGAAACCGGGCAGAATATGTGTTAGTCATTGATAAATCTGCGGAAATACGGTATATTTGAAACGTACTTTGTTTTTAGGAGGAATGCATAATGCAAGACAGAGGCAAATACTACATCACGACAGCGATTGCCTATACTTCAGGCAAGCCGCATATCGGAAATACATATGAGATTATTCTTGCTGACTCGATCGCCAGATTCAAGAGGCAGCAGGGCTATGATGTTTTCTTCCAGACAGGAACAGACGAGCATGGCCAGAAGATTGAGTCCCGCGCTCACGATGCGGGTCTCACACCGAAGGAATTCGTCGATAAGACAGCCGGTGAAGTCCGCCGGATCTGGGATCTGATGAATACGTCCTACGACAAGTTTATCCGAACAACAGACGCGGATCATGAGAAACAGATTCAGAAGATCTTCAAGAAGATGTATGAAAAGGGCGACATCTACAAGGGCGAGTACAAGGGTATGTACTGCCAGGAGTGCGAGTCCTTCTACACGGAATCGCAGCTTGTGGACGGCAAATGTCCTGAGTGCGGCGGTGAAGTCACCCCGGCCTCCGAGGAAGCCTACTTCTTCCGCATGAGCAAATACGCTGACCGCCTGATTGAGCACATCAATACACATCCGGAATTCATTCAGCCGGAGTCCCGCAAGAACGAGATGATGAATAACTTCCTTCTTCCGGGCCTTCAGGATCTGTGCGTCTCCAGGACCTCCTTTACATGGGGCATCCCGGTCGACTTTGATCCGAAGCACGTCGTCT